>NZ_JABXXR010000143.1 GCF_013376175.1 Ameyamaea chiangmaiensis | reverse complement strand
GTGAAGACATTCGCGTTGCCGGCATTGACCACCAGCGCGCGCGCCCGGCCGCCCGGCAATGCCGCACGGCACCAGTCGACCGGCGCCCCGGGGCACTTGCTGCGCGTGAAGACGCCCGCGACGGACGTGCCCTCCACGAACTCGGCCATCACCAGATCGGTTCGACCGCGATAGCGGATCCCGGCCTCGGCCGCGCCAAGGCGGACCCCGCGGATCGTCGTCAGGGCCGGAAGCTCGCGCGCCAGGGGAGAGAGGGGGATCGTTCTGGCCATGGTCGCGCGCTGCTCCTTGACGACGCCGCGTGGAAACAGACCCCGGCCACGCGCGGCGGCCGGGGAGGGGTTTTACTTCTTCGCGGCCGGGGCCGCAGGGGCCGGCGCGTCGGAGACGGGCTTGCCGCTCGGGTCGTAGTGGACGACCTTCACCTTGGCCACGGCGGCCTCGACAGCGGCGCGGACGCCCTGCTGGATCAGCTTCTGGCGGATATCGTCACGCACGGAGTCCAGCGTGGGAACCGGCGCCTGACGGGTGCCAAGGACCTGGATCACGTGCCAGCCATACTGGCTGTGAACGGGGGTCTGGCTGATCTCGTTGGGCTTCATGGCAAAGGCGGCGGCCGAGAATTCCGGCAGCATGTCGCCCTTCTTGAACCAGCCCAGATCGCCACCGTTCTGCTGCGCGCTGCCCGTGTCGGTCGACAGCTGCTTGGCCAGCGTGGCGAAATCCGCACCACCCTTGAGCTTCTTGATGACGTCCTGCGCCTCGGCCTCGGTCTTGACCAGAATATGGCGCGCGTGCACCTCGGTCTCGGCCGGCTTGTTGGCGTAGTTCTTGTTGTAATAGTCCTGAATCGCCGCATCGGTCAGGGTCGGCGCGACCTTTTCCGACAGATAGGCGTTCTGCAACGCGCCGGCTGCGGCACGATCCATCAGCGCCTTGACGTCAGGCTTGTTCTGCAGACCTTCCTTGGCGGCCTGAATCTGGATCGCCTTCTGGTCGACGATCTGGTTCAGCAGCATCGGGAAGATCGTGTTCGGCGGCAGCTGACGCAGCTGCTGGGGCATGCCCGACGCGGCCTCACGCACATCGTCGAGATAGACCTTCTGCCCGTCGACGGTCGCGACCAGCGGGTTCGCATTGGCAGGAGCCGCCGCCGCGGCGGACGCGGCCGGGGCGGGCGATGCCGCGGGAGAAGCCGGGGCCGCGAGGGCCGGCGACGCCATCAGAACGGCGCCGAGAACAGGAACAGAGCGGAAAAGCCGCATGAGAGATGCAACCCCATCAAGGAGAGAAGAGCGAAAGCGGCGCATCATGACGAAGGCCGCCCCCCCAGGCAAGGGCCGGAGGCCCGGAAAAACCCTTGATGACACCACCGTAACAGACCGCCCAGCGCCACGCCCGTCCGATGCGCCCGCATCGGTGGCCGGCCGCAAAACGACACGCCCGGCACGCCCTTCGGTTGACCGTCGCAGGCACGGGGCCTATCTCATGTGCCGCGCAAAACTGCCACAGACGCGCCCCGCCCCTGGAAGGTTTTCATGTTCGCATCGCTTGCCCGCGCCCTGTTCGGAACCGCAAACGACCGCTCGCTCAAGGCGTATCAGCGGCGCGTGCCCGACATCAACGCGCTGGAATCCGCGCTGCAGACCCTCGACGACGCGCGACTGGCCGCGAAAACGGTCGAATTCCGCGAACGCCTGGCACGGGGCGAGACGCTCGACGCCCTGCTGCCCGAGGCCTTCGCCACCGTGCGCGAGGCATCGCGCCGGGTGTTCGGTAAGCGCCATTTCGACGTGCAGCTGATCGGCGGTATGGTCCTCCATGACGGGCGGATCGCCGAAATGCGGACCGGCGAGGGCAAGACGCTGGTCGCGACACTGGCCGTGTATCTCAGCGCCCTGGCCGGCCGCGGCGTGCACGTCGTGACGGTCAACGACTATCTCGCCCGACGCGACGCCGAGGAAATGAGCCATCTGTACGGTTTTCTCGGCCTGACCACCGGCACCATCGTGCCCAACATGGGCGACGACGAGCGCCGCGCCGCCTATGCCGCCGACATCACCTACGGCACGAACAACGAGTTCGGCTTCGACTACCTGCGCGACAACATGAAATACCGGCTGGAGGACATGGTCCAGCGGCCGTTCCACCACGCCATCGTGGACGAGGTCGACTCGATCCTGATCGACGAGGCGCGAACGCCACTGATCATCTCGGGCCCCGCCGAAGACAGCTCGGACCTCTATCGCTCGGTCGACGCGGTGATCGCCGAACTGGTCAAGATGCCCGACCTGTTCGACAAGGACGAGAAATTCCGCACCGTCATCCTGACCGAAACCGGCTCCGAACGCGTCGAGGAGATGCTGTCCGAGGCCGGGGTTCTGACCGAAGGCGGTCTGTATGATGTGCACAACATCGCCGTCGTGCATCACGTCCAGCAGTCGCTGCGCGCTCATACGCTGTTCACCCGCGACGTCGATTATATCGTGCGTGGCGGCAAGGTGATCATCATCGATGAGTTCACGGGCCGCATGATGGACGGGCGCCGTTATTCCGATGGGCTGCACCAGGCGCTGGAGGCCAAGGAACACGTCGAGATCCAGCAGGAAAACCAGACGCTGGCCTCGATCACCTTCCAGAATTATTTCCGCCTCTATCCCAAGCTGTCGGGCATGACCGGGACCGCGATGACCGAGGCCGACGAATTCGCCGAGATCTACAAGCTCGACGTCGTCGAGGTGCCGACCAACCTGCCCGTCGCGCGCAAGGACGCCGATGACGAGGTCTATCTCAGCGCGCGTGAGAAATACGAGGCCGTCGGCCGCCTGATCGCCGAAGTCTCGCAGAAGGGCCAGCCGGTCCTGGTCGGCACGACCTCGATCGAAAAGAGCGAATACCTGTCCGACTTGCTCAAGCAGCAGGGGGTCGAGCACAAGGTGCTCAATGCGCGCTTCCACGAGATGGAGGCGTCGATCGTCGCGCAGGCCGGCGCGCCGGGCGCGATCACGATCGCCACGAACATGGCCGGCCGCGGCACCGACATCAAGCTCGGCGGCAATCTCGAGATGCTGACGCGCGAAATCCACGAGCAGATCGAGGACGAAGCCGAACGCACCACCGCAACCGAGGCGCTGCGCGAGCGGATTGCCCGTGACCATGACGTGGTGAAGGCGTCGGGCGGCCTGTACGTCATCGGCACCGAGCGGCATGAAAGCCGCCGTATCGACAACCAGTTGCGCGGCCGCTCCGGCCGACAGGGCGATCCGGGCAATTCGCGCTTTTTCCTGTCGCTCGAGGACGATCTGATGCGCATCTTCGGCTCCGACCGGATGGGCGGCATGCTGCAGAAGATGGGGCTGAAGGAGGGCGAGGCGATCGTCCATCCGTGGATCAACAAGGCCCTTGAAAAAGCGCAGAAAAAGGTCGAGGCGCGCAACTTCGACATGCGCAAGAATACGCTGAAATACGACGACGTCATGAACGACCAGCGCAAGGAGGTCTATGCCCAGCGCCGGGAATACATGGCCGCCGAGGATCTGGCCGAGACGATCGCCGAGATGCGCGACGGCGTGATCGCCGCCATGGTCGAGGCCCGCATCCCCGAAAAAAGCTTCGCCGAACAGTGGCAGAGCACGGAACTGGCCGCCGAGATCCAGCGTGTCCTCAATCTCGACCTGCCGATCGCCGACTGGGCGCGCGAGGACGGGATGGACGCCGAGGAGGTCGAGAACCGCATCCGCGCCGCCGCCGCGCAGGCGATGGCAGCCAAGGCGGCCAATTTCGGCCCCTCGATCATGCGCTACATCGAAAAACAGATCCTGCTGACCACGTTCGACGCGGTCTGGAAGGAGCATCTGCTGATGCTCGACCAGCTGCGTCAGGGCATCGGCCTGCGCGCCTATGGCCAGAAGGATCCGCTGAACGAATACAAGCACGAAGCCTTCAAGCTGTTCACGCTGATGCTCGACGAAATGCGCGAGCGCGTGACGATGCTGGTCTCGCGCGTCGAACTGGCGCCGCCGCTGGAACAGCCGACCCCGTCACCCTTTGCGAACACGGCCGAGCTGCATGCCGATCCGCACGTGCCGGGGCTGGAGCCCGAACCTGCCCCGGTTCTGGCCGACGGCGCCGATCCGGCGCTTGCAACGCCGATCGGCGGCGCGGCGATCCTGGAGACCGATCCCACGAGTTGGGGCGAGACACCACGCAACGGCCTGTGCCCCTGCGGCTCCGGCCGGAAATTCAAGCACTGCCACGGGCGGCTGACCTGAGCCGTCCCCACGGCGGCAGAGACACCCGGGCTGACAGACGATAGAGACGGTAGACGGACGATGGCTGGTCATTCGCAATTCAAGAACATCATGCACCGCAAGGGCGCGCAGGACGCCCGGCGCGCGAAGCAATTCGCCAAGGTCATCCGCGAGATCACCGTCGCCGTGCGCTCCGGCCTGCCGGACCCCACCTCCAACCCTCGCCTGCGCGCCGCGATCATTGCCGCGCGCGAGGTCAACATGCCCAAGGACACGGTCGAGCGCGCCATCCGCAAGGCAAGCGGCGCCGCCGGCGGGGATGACTACGTGGAGATGCGCTACGAGGGCTATGGCCCGGCGGGCGTCGCGGTGATCGTCGAGGCCCTGACCGACAACCGCAACCGCACCGCCTCGGACGTGCGCGCCGCGTTCTCCAAGCACGGGGGCTCGCTGGGCGAGACGAACTCGGTCTCGTTCATGTTCACGCGGGTGGGCCTCATTGCCTATCCGCTGGACAGGGCGTCGGAGGAAGACATGCTCGACGCCGCGATCGAGGCCGGGGCGGACAATGTCGAGACCACCGCCGAACGGCACGAGATCACGTGCGAGCCGGACGCGTTCTTCGCCGTTCGCGATGCGCTGGACTCCCGGTTCGGCGAGCCCGATTCGGCCAGGCTCGACTGGCGTCCCGGTACGGTCGTGACACTGGACGAGGACAAGGCCCGCAGCGTGCTCAAGCTGCTCGACGTGCTCGACGAGAACGACGACGTGCAGAACGTCTACGCCAATTTCGACCTGCCGGACGACGTGGCCGAAAAGCTCTCGGCCTGAACGGCGGCATGCCCCCCGGCCGCATGATCCGGCTGCTCGGCATCGATCCCGGCCTGCGCTTCACCGGCTGGGGCGTGATCGACGTGGACGGCAACCGGCTGTGCCATGTCGCCGACGGGGTGATCGCCACCGACGGCGACGCCAGCGTGCCCGAACGGCTGCGCACCCTGCACGATGCGCTGATCGACCTGATCGACCAGAGAAAACCGGTGGAGGCGGCGGTCGAGGAGACCTACGTCAACCGTAACGGCGCCTCGACGCTCAAGCTCGGCTATGCGCGCGGGATCGCGTTGCTGGTGCCGGCCATATCGGGGCTGCCGGTTTCCGAATATGGTGCGATGGCGGTCAAGCGGGCGGTGGTCGGCACCGGTGCCGCGACCAAGGAACAGGTGGAGATGATGGTCCGACGCCTGCTGCCCGGCGCGACGATCCGGCGTGCCGACGCGTCCGACGCACTGGCGGTGGCGATCTGCCACGCCCACCACCGCGCCAGCGCGCAGCGCGTGGCCGGCGGGACGCGCATGGCATGATCGCCCTGCTGCGCGGCCTTCTGGCCCAGACCGAAACCGATCGCTGCGTGATCGACGTGCAGGGCGTGGGGTATCTGGTGCAGGCCTCCACCCGCACGCTGGCCGCGCTGCCGCATCCGCCAGAACTGGCGCGGGTGCTGGTCGAGACGGTGGTGCGCGAGGATGCGATCCTTCTCTACGGCTTCGCGGATGCGCAGGAGCGCGACTGGTTCCGGCTGCTGACCACCGTGCAGGGTGTGGGCGCCAAGGTGGCCCTGGGCCTGCTGTCCACCGTGGCGCCGGGGGAGCTGACATCGGCCATCGCCTCGGGCGACAAGGCGACACTGACACGCGCGCCGGGTGTGGGTGGTCGACTGGCCGAACGCATCCTGTCCGAATTGCGCGACAAGGTGGGCCGGATGCCGGCCGGCCCGGGTGGTACCACGCTGCCGTCGACGGCGGTCGGCGGCGGGGTCGAGCACGATGCGCTGCTGGCACTCGCGGGCCTGGGCTTTCGCCGCGCCGAAGCCTATCCGGTGGTGACACGGATTCTGGCGGCCACCGACGGCACCGCGAGCCTTGATACCGTGCTGCGCGAAAGCCTGAAGGAACTGGCCCGATGAGTACGGACGACCGGACCCTCGACCCGGCCCGGATGCCCGAGGACGCGGCCGAGGCGGCGCTGCGGCCGCAGACGCTGGACGATTTCACCGGCCAGAAGGCCAGCCGCGAGAATCTGGCGATCTTCATCGCCGCCGCGCGGGGACGGGGCGAGGCGCTGGATCATGTGCTGCTGCACGGGCCGCCGGGGCTGGGCAAAACCACACTGGCGCAGATCGTGGCGCGCGAACTGGGCGTGGGGTTTCGGGCGACGTCCGGCCCGGTGATCCAGCGCGCGGGCGATCTGGCCGCGATCCTGACGAACCTGCAGCCGCGCGACGTCCTGTTCATCGACGAAATCCATCGCCTTCAGCCCGCGATCGAGGAAGTGCTCTATCCGGCGATGGAGGATTTCCAGCTTGACCTGATCATCGGCGAGGGGCCCGCCGCGCGCTCGGTGCGGATCGATCTGGCACCCTTCACACTGGTGGCGGCGACCACGCGTGCGGGCCTTCTGGCGACGCCGCTGCGCGACCGGTTCGGCATCCCGCTGCGGCTGGTGTTCTACACGTCCGAGGAACTGCGCCAGATCGTCACACGCGGCGCCCGCAAACTCGGCCTTGCCCTGACGGACGAGGGCGCGGAGGAAATCGCCCGCCGGTCGCGCGGCACGCCGCGTATCGC
>NZ_JABXXR010000142.1 GCF_013376175.1 Ameyamaea chiangmaiensis | reverse complement strand
GGATTACGAGCGCTACGCTTCAACGCTCGCAAGTCTCCATGTCGTCGCTTTCGCATGCTTCATGCTCAGAAACGCCGCTATACTCGCTCAAGGTGCATAACACCCTCTAGGTGACCCTGCCCCCTGGAATGCCCTCGTTTTTGAGTAAGGTCTGTCCAACCGGAGACAGGCAATGAAGAGATCACGTTTCACACAGGACCAAATTATTGGAATTCTGAAGGAGCATCAAGCGGGTGCGTCGGCGGCCGATCTGTGCCGCAGGTACGGGATCAGCGATGCGACGTTCTACACCTGGCGGTCGAAATACGGCGGGATGGAAGTGTCGGAAGCGCGGCGCCTCAAGGCTCTTGAAGAAGAGAACGCGAAGTTGAAGCGGCTTCTGGCGGAGAGCGTGATGGACGTCTCGACGCTGAAGGAACTCCTGGCAAAAAACTCGTGACGCCCGGTTTGCGGCGGGAAGCCGTGACCTGGGCGATCCGGGAGGAAGAGTATTCGCAGCGACGGGCCTGCCGGCTGATCGGCATGGACCCGAAGACCTGGCGCTATGCGTCACGCCGCCCGGATGATGCCGCAGCGCGCGGGCGGCTGCGCGAACTGGCTCAGGAGCGACGGCGATTTGGCTACCGGCGGCTGCATATCCTGCTCGGCCGGGAAGGAATGGCGATGAACCACAAGAAGCTGTTCCGGCTGTATCGCGAAGAGTGGCTGTCGGTCCGCAGGCGGGGCGGTCGGAAACGGGAGCCGGGCACGCGCTCGCCGATGATGCTGCCCGACGGGCCGAACCAGCGCTGGAGCCTGGATTTCGTCTCGGATGCATTGAACAACGGACGGCGCTTCCGGGTGCTGACGGTGGTCGACGACTACACGCGCGAATGTCTGGCGCTGGTGGCGGACACCTCGTTGTCAGGCGAACGCCTCGGTCGTGAACTCGATCGGATCGGCGAGCATCGCGGCTGGCCGCTGATGATCGTCAGCGACAATGGCACCGAGATGACCTCGAACGCGATCCTGGCCTGGCAGGAAAAGTGATCGGTGCTTTGGCACTATATCGCACCGGGCAAGCCGCAGCAGAACGGGTTCGTCGAGAGCTTCAACGGCCGGTTCCGCGACGAATGCCTCAACGAGCATCTGTTCCGCAACCTGGCCCACGCTCGGACGGTCATCGACGCCTGGCAGGCCGACTACAACGCTGTCAGGCCCCACACCAGCCTGAATGGCATGACGCCAGAGGCTTTCGCTCAACACGCCACCAAGGCATACAACAACCCGCAGACCCTAACTCAGAATTGAGGGCACCTTCGGGGCACGGTCAGCCGCTTCCTGCGATCGAAGAGACAGCCGAAAAAATCCTCAGCACTTTGCAGTCAGTCTATTATGTCGTTTCTACGGCGTAATTGCTCCATAGCGCATTTTCGCCGTTCTCATCCCCGTCTGTTTTGTGAATTTAAAAATAGTTAACGCGCATGTGTTATCGAATCCGCAGCGCTTGAAGCACGAAGTCGACGCCGTGCATCATCCGCCTCCAACTTCGTTCGTGATCAGATTATGACCATGCGGGTTTCTATTTTCAGAGGGACCAGCGCAACTCTGAAGCGAATTACCGTCTACAATCGTGTAAGTGGTTGTTTTGTCAATGAGAACAGGCCGCATTTTGCTGTCAGTACCTCCGACGTTGTCATGGCAGAACTGGACATGGTCCACTGATCCATTCGTCGCGCCACGAAACTGAATTCCCCACTGATTGTCAGAGCCCCCGCTGGAACCGCACGACGTGATGACGCCTCCATGGAATTGAGCACCATCAATCTGAATGAGAACGCACGGGCCGAGAGAGCTTTGAATCTTTCCCCCAAACGATTGGAAATTTCCCGAATGAAAGCGGGAACTGTAAAGTGCTACGTTATTAATGCCTGGTTGAGAAGCGTAAAACTCACAGTCCATACAGACGATATGTGCAAAGTTGTCAGCAATGATGGAATGGTTTATATTTGTTTTTGTAGTATTATTTGTTTCAACTTCTATTCTGTCTAGAGAAAGAAATTGTGGACAATTGTTTATTGATACGGAGTCGTCACATCGGACGTTGATCCCGTTTCTTACTTGGTTGCAGTTTAAGTTCTTTACCCACATCGTCGCCGCAAAATCATGGACATAGATGCAGTCAGTCGGCTCGTGCATCCCGTCCAAGGCGGCGTCTACACTCCCGTTGTAAATAGATAGAATATCAGCTCGACCAGAGCAATTTCCGTTATCACTTGCGGTGCAGCCCGATCCACCATGATGGTCGGACCCATAAAACTCAATAGAAGTACTAAAAGATTCGGAACCTTTTTGTTTACCATTTTTCTCCTGCACATGCCCTTGCATGAAGTCAAAATCATGCAAATTATTGTGCTGACCTCCTACGAATACTATGGATCTATACATGCCGTAAGTACCGATATTGTAAACCTCGCATTGTGTGCAGGATTCGACACGGATCGCGGACCCAGTCTGAGAACCGTCGTTGACAATGTCCAGATCACTTAGAGCGCCATGTCGCCAAAATCGATGACCGTCTGTAAGAGGTGCAGAGAGCTTGAAAAGAGTTTCCGCTCCCGTCCCATTCCATATTATTGTGGTAGTGCCACGACCTGCTCCATGCAGGTGCACTGGACAGGTCCACAATATAGGACCAGAGACAGCGTATTTTCCCTGTGGAACGAAGATATCTCCCCCTCCACTCGAGGCTCCGCTTGGATAGGAATGATTGTTAGAGGATGAGGCCACTTTCGCGCATGCTGCATCGATAGAGGCTTGGAATCCCGCCGTGTTGTCATGTTTCTCGGCAGACGCCACAACACCAAAATCGAGTACGTTCGTCTGGTCGGCTATCCGCTCTGCTTCGCGGCGTGCTGTAGTCCCCCGCTGTGCCTTGACAAATTTATCACTGATATCTGTTTCAGAGTGTCGGGGTGACGTATAAGTTTGCGACGGGACCGATGTATCTACGACGGGTTTTGCTTCGGCCAAGCTAATTAGCATGATAGAGAGTATCCCGAGAAGAGAGAGAATTTTCATCCAAGGTCGCCTTCCTCTGTCACAGACTCGTGTTGCGCGTGCAGATTATTGAATGCGAGGGGTGACGGCCGCGTTATTCAGGATAAGGTTGCGTCAACTTGACCGATGACATCCTGGCCCGTCATATTCTTCCTGAGAAAAAGCGCCGAACGCACTATAATTCTCCGTCTACTCCCGCGCCCCACGACAGAAAATCGAATATATAAAATGAAATAGCATTGCCACCTAGGTGCGACTCGCACGAAGTTGATAGGCAAAATGAGAGACGTCGCCTTGTATCACGATAGAGGCGTCACATTACTGATAATGCCATTGATACGCTCTCGTCCCAAGTCAGTGGCGACCAGTTTGCCAAGCGCCCAATCTGCGCTGTCCGCCCAAGACCGGTGCTCGCATACGCCATAATGGCACTCCTCCAGCCGATCCCGTCTAGCGGGTCGCGGTAATCAGGTATGCTCCCACCTATCTGACGAAATACGGCAATATCCGAACAGATGGCCGGCACGTTGAGCGAGAGGGCCTCGGCCAGCGGCAGGCCGAAGCCCTCCACGAAGGAGGGAAACAGAAGCGCCCGGCTATTGACCAGCAGGTGGCGAACTGTCTGGTCGGGCAGGGAATTACACTCGATCACATGATCGGACAGCGCCGGACAGCGGTCGAGCAGGTCGACGATATTCTCGTTTTCCCACCCACGCTTGCCGATCAGCACAAGCACAGGGGCGTTCTCGCCCTTCTCGGCCACGAGCCGGCGCCACACATGCAACAGCAGCAGGTGGTTCTTGCGCGGCTCGATCGTGCCAAGGCACACAAAATAGGGGCGACCGGCAACCCTGCGGGTGATTTCGTGGTCCAAGGTGGGGCCCGGACCGGACGTCGTCTGCCGATCCACGCCGTGGGGGATAGTCCAGACGGGTATGGAGCGGCCCGACCGGGCCAGGCGTCTGCACAGTGCGTCGCGCACGTCCTCGGACGGTACGATGACACCGGAGGCATATCTGGCGACCGTCTCCAGACGACGTTCATGGCGCGCGGGTTCGCGGGGCCGCGCATATTCCGGGTACTCGGTTGGAATCAGGTCGTGGATCATCGGCACGAATCGGCATTTCGTCTGACGCAGAAGGCGGGCGATGGCTTTCGGGCGTGTCAGATGATGGTGCGACACCAGCAGATACGTCGCGCCGGGCCGGGCCATGGGCCTACGCCACACAAGAGCGCGGCGGATCCGGTCGCGCAGACCGACGGGTGGTTGGCCGACACCGCCCGTCCAGTATGCGCCAAGGGCCTTGATAAAGGCATTCGCCAGGCCACTTTCCACGCCGCCGACACGACCCAGGGGGTGCATCGCGCAAAAGGTCGTGTCCGCCGACGCATGCTCGATCAGATAACGCGCGTACGCGAACTCGACCCGGTCGATCCCGGTGGGAACCGCCTCGTGAGCGCGGGCCAGGAGACGGGAGAGGTCGAGAAGCCAGGACGCGCCCGGTGCGGGTGACGTCACTCCGTGGCTCCCACCGCGACAGCCACGCGTGACGAGAGGTGCAGCAGCGGATCGCTCATGCAATGCCAGGCATCGAGCCCTTCGGACGTGCGCAAGGCGTCGAACAGTTTGGGTGAATGGCGTTCAAGCCGGGCGACGACACTGCGGGTCAGCTTGTCCAGTCCCTCCTCGGAAAAGAAGCCGCCGGGAACCAGACAGTATTCGATCAGCACCCTCCGGAACGCCGCGAACAGGGCCTCATCGGGATGGCCAGGGTCGTTCCAGAACAGGCGCAGGCTGCCGCAATAGGTGATGCCGGGAATATCATACACCGCCTGCCCTAACGTGATGACCGGCACGTTTGCCGCCAGCGCCAGGGTGCCCGTTGTGCTGTTGATGGTGACGACACCGCGGGCGTCGCGCACCAGCAGGGCGATATCGCCGGTTTCCACGAAACCGACACGCCCGAGCACGCCGTGCGCCCGCGCGCAACGCCCGACGATCTGGCGCCAGTCCTTCATGCCGTTGTCCAGCGGGTGCTGCTTGACGATCAGCCGCATGTCCTTTGGCGCATGGGCGGCGAAGGACGTGATGACGTGTTCGATCGCCGACTGCATCCCGTCAAATGACGAATGAAGCCGCACCTGCGCATCAGCGTCGAGCTGCAGGGGGAACAGCATATAGGGTGCGCCGCTCGCGCGCAGACGGCGCAGGGTTTCCTCGCTGCGCCGGGCAACGGCCTTACGTCGACGCAGGCGTTTCAGCCACCCCATGCCTTCGACGATCGGATGCCACGGACGGTGGTTGGTCCAGTGCGGAAAATACCAGCGCAGCAGGATATCGGCGGCGTTATAGGCAATCCCCTCGGCGGCCCGGCGACGAAACGACGACGGAACGGGCCGGTGGGGGGGCACTGGCGGCAACAGCGCTGCCTCGACGCGATAATACTCCGGATCGCGCGGCAGCCGCGAATGGCCGTTCACGCCGCCCAGTTCCAGCGTCACCCAGTCCGGACGGAGATACCCCTCCTCGAACACATGAACGGGGATATGCAGGTCGCGACACACCGCACGGGCCAGTTCGTGGTGCGGACGACAATCACCGAACAGCAGAACGTCCGTGATGCCGTGTTCTGCGATAATCGCCCTCAGCGCCCCTGGCCAGTCGTCGAGCGTGCCGCGATAGTCCAGACCGCCCGGCAGCCCCCAGAACAGCTTGTCACCGCCGTTGAAATTGACCTTGGAGACGGCATAGCCGTCACGGCGCAGAGCGGCGCCGATGCGTTCAAAGAACGGACCCATCAAACCCTGCAGGAACAGGAAATGACGCGTGGGCAGGGCGCTCAGCGTTACAGGCCCATGGGGTGACAGGTCTGTCATCGTCATGACCGCGACCTCCGCGCGACAAGGTTTGCGAAGGTGTGGCGAAGGCGTCCCTGGAGGCGGCGAATCCTGACCGCAAGGCTGGGCCGCCACAGTGCCGGGTCAGCAAGCCGACTCACCAGCACTTCGGGTCCACACGGCAGTCGCGTCAGCGGGTCGAGATACAGCGGATACAAGACGAGCGCTCCGGCAACCAGATCATCAGGATGTAACGGTTTTCCCCGCCGTCCCGTTGCAGGTGCCCGATCCTGGGTCAAGCCCCAGCCCGCATAAAACGGCGTTCCGTAGGCGGTGACGGCGCGCCCGCGCAGAAGAGCTTCGAACCCGGCGAGAGACGTCATGGTGTGAACCTCGTCCGCCAGGGTTATCAGCGCGGTCATCGGGCCTCCACGGGCAATCTGGTCGGCATGGCGCAGAACCTCCGCATCGGGCACGGCGCCCTTGCGATGCCCAGCATCAACATCCGGATGCGGCCGGAATATGACGTAGGCATCGGGATTCTCCGCCCGTACGGCCTGCACGAGCGCCAGATTATCTCTCACCACTCCCAGACCGGGCTGGGCGCCCAGACGGATCGAGAGGTCGTCGCCCACCTGTCCGGGCACGACGATGACCCGGCGATCGTCCGGACAGCGGATCCCGGGCGCTTCGGCGGCTCCGGATCCCATCCCGTATTTGGACACGCCGCGCGCGACCAGAAGCGCCCGCAACTGGCCGGCGCGCTGACGAAGGGTCGCATCGAAGGACGTGTCGTGAAGCAGCGTCTCCAGATCACTGGGGCGGGACGGGTCGAAATAGATGCCTCGGGCGTCGACCACGACCGACGAGGGGGGCAGCAGATCGCTGCCCAACCCGACGGAGCGGACAAATCCGTCCTCGACACGCCGGAGGGCCACGCCCGCCCGTGCGGCCCGCGCGTCAAGGCCACGGGGCACGCGACTGGTCCAGACGGCCACGGGGCCACCGCGCCCA
>NZ_JABXXR010000141.1 GCF_013376175.1 Ameyamaea chiangmaiensis | reverse complement strand
CATGCGATCCCAGCCTGACCGCAGCGATGGCCGCCGCCGTAGCCCGCACGACCGGGGCGGCCGCGCGCCATCTGGTCAGCGGCGCCGGGCACGACGCCATGGTGCTGGCGGCGATCACCCCTGTTTCGATGCTGTTCGTGCGCTGCGCCGGTGGTATCAGCCATCATCCGGACGAGGCGGTCGAAGCCGGGGACGTGACACTTGCACTGCGGACGCTTGTGCACGTCGTCCAGTCGCTGGACACTCCCGATTGCGCGACGCGAACAAGGAGCGATCATGACGACTGAGGATGTGTTCGGCCAGATCGACCCGCCGCAGAGGCTGTTGATGGGGCCGGGGCCGGTCAACGCGCACCCGCGCGTCCTGCGCGCGATGGCCGCCGACATGATGGGCCAGTTCGACCCGGAAATGACGACGACGATGAACCAGACGATGGCCCTGTACCGTCGGGTGTTCATGACGGAGAATCGCCGGACATTCCTGATCGACGGCACGGCACGCGCGGGGATCGAGGCCGCCCTTGTTTCGCTGCTGGAGCCGGGCGCACGGGTTCTGATCGTGCGCGCGGGGCGGTTCGGGCTGCTGCTGTCGGAGATCGCGGCGCGGATCGGGGCCGACATCCGCACGCTCGATGTCCCCTGGGGTCAGGTGGCCACCCTGGCGCAGATCGAGGCCGCGCTTGTCGAGCACCGGCCGCGGGTCTTCGCCTGCATCCATGGCGACACGTCGACGACCATGGCGCAGCCGCTGGCAGGCGTGGGCGCGCTGTGTCGTCGTTATGATGTGCTGTCCTACGTCGATGCGACGGCGACGCTCGGCGGGATGGCGGTGTGCGCCGACGCCTGGGACGTGGATATCGTCACCGGCGCCTTGCAGAAATGCATGGGCGGTCCGCCGGGTTCGGCCCCGATCACCATTTCGGACCGCGCGGCCGAGCACATCATGGCGCGCCGGCATGTCGAGGCCGGGTTGCGTGCCGGTGGCACGACCGATGGTGTCGGCACGCGCATCGGCTCGAACTATTTCGACCTGTCTATGGTCATGGATTACTGGTCCGACAAGCGCCTGAACCACCACACGGAGGCAACCTCCATGCTGTATGCAGCGCGCGAAGCCGCACGGGTGGTGCTGTCCGAAGGGCTGGAGGCACGCTTTGCACGGCATCGCGCGGCCGGCGCCGCCATGACAGCCGGGCTGCGGGCCATGGGGCTGACCGTGTATGGCGACGATGCACATCGCATGCCCAGCGTCACTGGCGTCTACATCCCCGAAGGCGTGGACGGCGAGCGTGTGCGCGACCGGCTGCGGATGGACTTCGAGATCGAGATCGGCACGGCGTTCGGCCCTCTGGCGGGTCAGATCTGGCGGATCGGCGCGATGGGCTACAACGCGATGAAGCACAAGGTCCTTCTGACGCTTGGGGGGCTCGAGGCGGCCTTGCGTCAGGAGGGATTTACGCTGCCGTCCGGGGCGGCAGTGGACGCCGCCCTCGCGTCTTACACGGCGTCCGACTGAGGCCGTTTACTGTGCCGCTCGTGCCTTGGCGGCCATTTCGCCCAAGGCTGCGAGCGTCTGGTCGAACGTGCCGTTCGCTTCGGCGAAACGCAGGGGTTTGACGCGTTCGACCAGTATTTCGGCCGGGGTCGGTACTTGTGCGAACAGTTCCATGACTTCGTCGATATACGCCTCAAGCGGCATATACCCGGGTCGCGTGCCCTGGCCCGGTGTCAGATCGGTCTGGACGCCCGGCGGCGCCAGTTCGATGATCTCCACACGGCCGCGCAAGGCTTCGCGCTGCGCAATGATGTAGGAGTGTAAGGCCGCCTTGGTCGCATTGTACGTCGGCGTGCTGACAAGCGGGACGAAGGCCAGCCCGGAGGTCACCGTCACGATGGTGGCGTCGCGGCGTGTGACCAGATGATCGATCAGCGCATTGTCCAGCCGGATCGTGCCCAGCAGATTGGTGACGATGGTCTCTTCCGCGTCCGACAGATCGCGGGCGTGGTCGAGTGCCTCGAAACGCATGATGCCGGCGTTGTTGATCAGAACATTGAGCGCCGGGAACGCCTCGGTGACGTCGCGGGCGAGACGCGCGATATCGTCGGCCTGGCTGATGTCGAACGTGATGGCGTGCATTCCGGGGCGTCCGTCGCAGACGCGCTCCAGTGCCGCGCGCCGTCGGCCGGCGACGATCACGGTGTTGCCGAGCGCGTGGAACCGCTCCGCCAGTGCGGCGCCGATGCCCGAACCACCACCTGTGATGAGAATGGTGTTGCCGCTGGTTTTCATGGAACGTTCTTTCTGTGACTCGTTGATCGCTGGTGCACCTCGGAAAATAGGCTTCCGCAATCCTCTGGAAAGACCGCACCCGAAAGATTTATACAGACCTTTGGGTAAGTAACGATCCGATGGAGACAGCTGACGTGGGCGATGTGCGTTGCGATGACGATGACCGAGCGTGTGCGGACGATCCCCGGGTCGAAACGCTGGTGACCGAACTGATCGGGCGTGTGGCGGACAAATGGACCATGCTGGTGCTTGAAGTGCTCGACGAGCACGGGACGCTGCGCTTCGGCGGTTTGAACCGCCGGGTTGCGGGCATCAGTCAGAAGATGCTGACGCAGACCCTGCGCCATATGGAGCGCGACGGCATGGTCACGCGCACCGTCTATCCCGTCATTCCGCCGCGCGTGGAATACGCGCTGACCCCCCTTGGCGCCAGTCTGGGCGAAGCGTTCTGTGGTGTGTGGATCTGGGCGGCAAAGCACCGCGAACGGGTCGAGGCCGCGCGCCGCCTTTTCGACGGGCGCCCGACGTGAACCGATCGTTGCCTCAGCGACAGGGGGCCGTTTAAGTGATGTTCATGAATGACACTTCCGATCGGTCGGCGGCCTCGCGCCGGCCTGCCTCGACGCCAAGGATCGGTGATGAAGCGCCCGATTTCTCGGCCCGTACCACCCACGGCCCGTTCCGGTTGAGCGCTTTGCGCGGTCGC
Source organism: Ameyamaea chiangmaiensis (assembly GCF_013376175.1). Lineage (GTDB taxonomy): Bacteria > Pseudomonadota > Alphaproteobacteria > Acetobacterales > Acetobacteraceae > Ameyamaea > Ameyamaea chiangmaiensis. The sequence goes on along the minus strand of NZ_JABXXR010000141.1, from coordinate 3,964 downwards.
TGGGTGATGCTGTTCAGCCATCCGGCCGATTTCACCCCTGTCTGCACGACCGAGTTCATCGCGCTCGCGCGGGAAGAAGAGACGTTCCGGGCGATGGACTGCGCGCTGGTCGGTCTGTCGGTCGACAGTCTCGCGTCCCACATCGCGTGGATCGAGGCCATCCGGACCGCCTTCGGCGTGACCATTCCGTTTCCCGTCGTGGAAGATCCGTCGATGGCGGTGGCGCGGGCCTACGGGATGCTTGATGAAGAATCTGACAACAGCGCGACCGTGCGGGGTGTTTACGTGATTGATCCGCGCGGGATCATCCGGGCGATCACGTGGTACCCGATGTCGGTCGGCCGCTCGGTCGCTGAACTGATCCGGCTGGTGTCCGCGCTGCAGACGGTCAACGGCCGCGATGTGCTGACGCCCGAAGGCTGGACGCCGGGCGCGGACGTCGTGCTGCCCCCGGCCATGACACAGGACGAAGCGGTCGAGGCAGGACCGGCATGGTTCATGCGGTTTGCCAAGGATCGTCTGGCGTGAGCGCGCTTACCCCGGAAGAGGCACGGGAACTCGCCGATCGTTTGCGCCTTGTGGCCCAGCCCCAACGCCTGATGATTATCGACGCGTTGCTGCAGGGCCCCCTTGCGGTCAGCGAGATCGAGGACCGCACACGGATCGGCCAGCCGACGCTGAGTCAGCAGATCGGCGCCCTGCGGCGCGGCGGCGTCCTCGCGGCTCGTCGTCAGGCACGCGCGGTCATCTACAGCCTGTCCGATGAGCCCGAAGGGTTACGGATGCCTCTTCTGCTGGACGCGCTGCGCCGGGAGGCTGGTACGCTCCCGCCCGCGCCGTCGGATGCGGCGGCGTCGGACGGGGTGGGATCCGACGATCATGGCGTCGGGCGTCAGGGTGGGGCGCAGTTCGCGCGGGTTCTGCCGCGCGCGGGCACTGGCCCGTGACGACGGCCGCCTACGCGCGCTCGGCGAGGGCGGTCAGTTCCTGAAGGTCGAGCTGGTATTCCAGCGCGCGTAAGACCTCGTCATGGATTCGGCCGCCGCGATGCAGGGACAGGATTTCGGACCGACCGGCCGCGATGATCGCCAGTACGGTTTCAAAATGATCGTTATGATCCTGCTGAACGGTATCGCGTTCCCGCAGATAGCGTTGCTCCGCCGTTTCGCGGTGGCGGTACTGTTCCAGCAGCCGAGGATGGACCACACGCCCGTCCGGGGCGGTGGCGCGTGCCTCGATCGCGCGGCGTTGCGCCGTCGCGACGCACAGCCGCGCCTCGTCCTCGGACAGAAGCGCGCGGCCGCCCGCGCCACCGGCGGACAGCTTTAGCGCCCTGATGACCAGCCCGAGAGTTGTGCCCTGACCCACGACGGTCGTCAGGATCAGCGCGAAGGTGCACAGCAAAACGAAACTGCGGCCCGGCATGTCCTCCGGCGTCGACAGTGCCACCGCCAGACTGACCACGCCGCGCATACCACACCAGCCGGTCACCGTGGCCTCCGCCCACGCCCGTGGCGCCGTCGGACGGCCGGCGAGGCGGCGCGTCGTCCCCGACAGCACGACGGCGCCGTACACCCAGGCAAATCGGGCGAGGATAGCGGTGATCACGACGAACGCGACGCAAAGCGCAAGCTGTCCGGTCGAGGCAAACAGGCTCTCGCCACCATGGAGGATCGCGCGCAACGCCAGACCGATGATGACGAAGATCATCGCCTCGAGCAGGAACGTGATGGTGCTCCAGAAGGCTTCGCCGCGCAGGCGTGTGGCCGCGCTGAACACATCGTGCTGATACCAGCCAAAGAGCAGCCCCATCGTGACCGTGGCCATGACCCCGGACACGCCCACGCGCTCACCCACCACATACGCCACCCACGGCCCGAGCAGCGTCAGGCAGATCACCACCATCGAGTCTGAGACCCGGCGCAGGACCGTCAGCATGGCCCAGCCCATCGCCAACCCCAGCGCCACGCCTCCGGCCGACAGGACGGCGAACGACATCACCGCATGCAGGATGGAAAAACTGCCGGTCAGGAAAGCGGCGATCGCAACGCGATAGACCACGAGGCTGCTGGCGTCGTTCAGCAGGCTTTCGCCTTCGATCAGGGTGGACAGGCGTTCGGGCAGGTGGACACGCTCGAGAACGCTTTTGGCGGCCACCGCGTCGGGCGGCGCGAGAATGGCGCCCAGAGCGAAGCAGACGGCCCAGGGCAGGGATGGCACCAGCCAGTGCACCGCGACCCCGACGACCAGTGTGCAGAACAGGACCGCCCCGACCGCGAGTTGCAGGATGCCCGACAGGTTGGCCCGGAACGACGGCCAGACGGTGAAATACGCGCCGGCCATCAAGAGGGGCGGCAAAAACACCACGAGCACGAGGTCCGGGTCGATCGTAAACACCGGGACGCCGGGCACCATCGCCAGCGCCAGACCGCCGCCGATGAATGCGACGGACGGCGGCAGGCGCATGCACCGTGCCAGAAGGGCCAGGAACAGGATCACCGCGAAGATGACCAGAAACAGCTCAAAACGGGCGAGATCGGTCATACTGGGCACTCTGCGAAAAAATATCCGTCAGAGTGGCAGGCCGGCGATCCGTCTGGCAAGCCGACGGCGTCCGATGTATGGCAGCGGAGCGAGAGACGCCCGCGACGTGCGGGCGCCCTCCGCTCGATCAGGCTTCCGCGGCCAGGTCGATCCAGCCGACATGGCCATCGGGGCGGCGATAGACCACGTTGGTCTGGCGGGTCGTCGGGTTGCGGAACATCAGGATCTGTTCGCCCGACAGATCGAGCCGCATGGCGGCTTCCCCTACGGTCAGCATCGCCACATTCTGCACCTGCTCGGCGATGATCGCGCTGGCGCCACCACCGGTCGATGTGTCAGTGGCACTCAGGTCGCCGGCGCCCGTCTGGTCGAGCGCGTCCAGACCATCCGGGTCGGTGCCATTGGCGAAAATCCGCTCCCGCGCGCGCAGGATCGTCTGGGTTCGGCTACTGCTGCGGGAGCGCGCATTGTCGTTCAGTCGACGGCGATACCGGCGAAGGCGCTTGGCCATATGCTCGGCGGCGTCGTCGAATGCGCTGCTGGCGTCCGAGGCCTCGCCTTCGCCGCGCAGGACCAGTCCGGGTCCGGCATGGAGATTGATGTCGCACAGAAAGAAGGAACGGGCGCGGGAGAACGTCACCTGCGCATCAAGCGCCTGCCCGAAATACTTGCCCGCAATGGCGTCTAGGTTGGTGGCGACGCGCGTCTTGAGGGCGTCGGACAGATCGATCTGCTTGCCGGAAACCTGAATGTCCATGTCTGGCTGCTCCTTGCCGGACGCCGCGCCAGATGGCGAAGGCACGACGGACGGCCTCTTGCGGATTCCTCGGGTGAGGCGGAACAGATCGTCAGCGGTGCTGAAGGCCCGCTTCCCTGTTCCGTCTGCGCTGAACTGAACCCGGTATGTTCAGCGCATCGCGGTATTTGGCCACGGTTCGGCGGGCGATGTCCATCCCAAGTTTGCACAGCGCCTCGGCGATGTCGGCGTCCGACAGGATCGCGTCCGCGCGCTCGGCGTCGATCAGGCGCGCGATCGTGCGCCGCACGGCCTCGGCACTATGGCTGGCATCCACCGTGCCCACGCTCTGGGTGAAGAAATACCGGAGTTCGAACGTCCCATGCGGCGTTGCGATGTATTTGCCGTTGCTCACGCGGCTGATGGTGCTCTCATGCAGTCCCTGGCTCTGTGCCAGTGTCCGCATGGTCAGTGGGACCAGTCCGCCGGGTCCGTGTTCGAGGAACCCGATCTGGCGGCTCATGATGTCCTCGGCCACGTTCAGCATGGTCGTGCCGCGCTGCTCGAGTGCGCGGATCAGCCACGCGCCCTGACCCGCGTGACGACGCAGAAAGCGGCGGTCGTCGCCGGTGACGCGTCGCCCCGCCCGTGCACGCAGAGCGGCGTTGAGTGCGATGCGGGGAA
>NZ_JABXXR010000140.1 GCF_013376175.1 Ameyamaea chiangmaiensis | reverse complement strand
CGTCGCGTGCGGCTTCGAACGCGATCGACAGCGCGACCTGCGGCTCACCGAACAGGCGCGCGAAGGCGAACGCCAGACAGGCGGCCAGCACCCCGGCGATCATGCCGCGCGCCAGAAGACGCCCCATCATCAGAAATCAGCCCTCAGTGACAGGGGAAACCCAGAAGATGACGGCCGTCATGGACGAATTCATGCACGGCGTGACCGGAGACAAGGGACGTCGCGCCTTGTTCCGCACCAACGAAATACAGGGCGACCAGCGCCAGCAGCGTCCCGAACACCGCCCACGGCACGATGGCCCGCAGAGGGATCGTCTCGATCATGCGATCGTTGAAGGCGGAAGAAACGTGGGCTGTAATCGTCATGACATCCGTTCCCGGGTCGGCGTAGGGCAGGCGTTTTGTGTATCGGCTCGCGGGTGGTCACGTCAAATCAGCCGCCGCGGCTCAGTCAGTTGCAGGGTCGGGTAGGGCGTAATCGGCCGCCGTCAGACCCAGCTGCGTGCACAGGGCCCGGACGACCACGTCGTGATCGTCGCGCTGTGGCAGGCCCGAGACCGTGATCGAGCCGATCACGCCCGTGCCGCGCAGGATCAGGGGAAAGCTGCCGCCATGTGCGGCATAGTCGGCGACGGAGAGTCCATAACGGGTCTCCAGCGTCTCGTTCTGAAGCGCGAGTTCCAGCCCGATGGCGTAGCTGCTGCGGTGGTGGCGCTCGACCGTGTTGCGCTTGCGCCGGACCCATTCGAAATTGTCGGGGACGGAGCCCGGCAGCGCTGCGACGAACAGCGGGCGGGTCGTCGAGCGGATCTCGATGACGATCGGCCACGCGCTGTCGTGACCCCATGCGCGCAGCAGGGTGCCGAGGGTCCATGCGGCATCCTCGTCGAAACGGTCGAACTGCAGGTCGTGTTCCTGCCGTGCGATTGTCCGTAGATCGTCGGTCAGCCCCATGCGGCGCGCTCCTGTTCGCTCAGATCGGGGGGTACGGCCTGGCCAGTTTCGGCGGCATGGCTGGCGGCTTCGAGAACGGCCATGACCGCCAGAGCCTGCAGTGGCGTGACCGGATTGGGGGCCTCGCCACGCAGGGCCGCAGCAATCCCCTTGTAATAGAGACGCTGGTCGCCTGGCACGGGCGGCCGGGATCGCGCACGGCCGGTTTCGTCATAGACCAGAACCGGGTCGGGGTCCGCGCCCCAGCTCGGGGCGCCGGGTCGCATGCCGGCGACCAGCTGGGCTTCCTGTTGATCCGGGCTCGCTTTGACAAGGCTTCCGCGCTCGCCATGGACGACGAAGCGCGCCGTGCCCCCGGCCACGAGCATGCTGGCATGCAGCACGACGCGACGTTGACCGTACTCCAGCACGACATGCGCCCAGTCATTGGCCAGCGCCCCGGACCGCTGCCGGGCGAGGGAGGCGACGACCCGGTCGGGCAGCCCGAACAGTTGCAGCGCCTGATCGATCAGATGCGGGCCGACGTCGAACCAGAGGCCGCTGCCCGGGCCGTCCAGCTCACGCCAGCGCTGGCGCACCTCGGGACGGAAACGGTCGATATGGGATTCGACATGCGTGACGGCACCGATCTCGCCGTCGTCGATGGCCGTGCGGATGTTCAGGAAGTCGCTGTCCCAGCGCCGGTTGTGGAAGACGGACAGAAGGCGATCGTTCTTCGTGGCCAGCGCGATCAGGTCGCGTGCTTCGGGGATGTTCAGCGTGAAGGGTTTGTCGACGACAACGTGCTTCCCGCTTTCGAGCGCCGCGCGTGCCAGCGGAGCGTGGCTGTCGTTGGGTGAGGCAATGACGATCAGGTCCAGGTCATCGGCTGTTGCCGCGCGCATCGGGTCCGGCAGGACACGCGCATCGGGCAGATCCTGATGGACCTTCGCCGGGTTGCTCGACGCGACAGTGGTCAGAGTCAGGCCGGGTTCGGCGCCTATAAGCGGCGCGTGGAACGTGCGTCCGGCAAAGCCGTAGCCGATCAGACCGACCCGGATCGGGACTTGGGCGTTCATCGTGTCGTCTCACTCCGTCGGAAGGTCCGGCTGGTACCATAGACATCTCTGGCGGATCGGTAAGGCCGGTCACGGGCAGTTGAACGAGACGCGGGATCAATGGAAATGGCGCGCCCGCACGTCCAGAGGCTCGGTCCGTCCGGGTGTGCTCTCATCGTCGGCGACGGTGGCCAGCAAGGCCGAGAGGTCGATGATCTCGTGGGCCACCAGATGAACCACCAGCCCTTCGCGTTGCAGCCGGCCGCGCACGCCGATCATGCCCGAGGCCAGAACCGCCGGGCGGTAGGTTTCGAAGATGTCCGGCCAGACGACGATGTTCAAGATTTCCGTCTCATCTTCGAGGGTCATGAAGATCACGCCTTTCGAGGTGCCCGGGCGCTGCCGCATCAGGACAAGGCCGGCACTGGCCACGCGGCGTCCATCCCGTGTCGCGCGGGCCTGGGCACAGGAGACGAACCCGCGCTCGGTCAGGGTCGCGCGCAGGAAATGCGCGGGATGGGCCCGAAGCGTGAGTCCGGTGCGGGCATAGTCGCGGACCACGTCCGCCCCCTCGCTCATGGGCGCAAGACGGGGGGGTGGTTCCTCGATCTCGCGGAGGTTTCCCGCGGCGGCGAACAATGGCAGGGGCGTGTCATGCAGGCCGCGGATCGCCCACAGGGCCTCGCGCCGCGACAGCCCGAATGCCGGGCGGAACGCATCGGCCGAAGCAAGATGGCGCAGGGTGTCCACGGGCACGTCCGCGCGCCGCCACAGATCGTCCAGATCGGTAAATGGCTGGCCGGCACGGTGTTCGACGATGGCCGCCCCGTGCGGGTTGGACAGCCCCTTGATCATCCGCAGTCCCAGCCGCACGGCGTAGCGCTTGCCCGGCTCCTGCGCCGGCCCTTCCAGCGTGCAGTCCCAGCGCGAGGCATTGACGCAGACCGGTCGCACCGTCACGCCGTGGGCCAGGGCATCGCGCACCAGCTGCGCGGGGGCATAGAACCCCATGGGCTGCGCGTTGAGCAAGGCGGCGAGAAAGATGTCGGGGTGATGGCATTTCACCCACGAGGACGCATAGGCGAGGATAGCGAAACTTGCCGAATGGCTTTCGGGAAAGCCGTAGCTTCCGAACCCTTCGAGCTGGCGGAAGATGCGTTGCGCGAACTCTTCGGAATACTTGTTGCGTCGCATGCCGTCGAGAAGACGCTGCTGGAAAGGTCCGATCGTGCCTCGGCTTTTGAAGGTTGCCATGGCACGACGCAGTTCGTCGGCCTCGGCCGCGGTAAAGCCGCCGCAAATCATTGCGATCTGCATGGCCTGTTCCTGAAAGAGAGGCACCCCCAGCGTGCGTTCAAGAACCGGCCTCAGCTCCGGCTTCAGAAAGTCCGGTTCTTCCAGTTTCTGACGGCGTCGCAGATAGGGGTGCACCATGTCGCCCTGGATCGGCCCGGGCCGCACGATCGCGATTTCGATGACCAGATCGTAGAATTCCTGCGGCTTCAGGCGCGGCAGCATGGACATCTGCGCGCGGCTTTCGATCTGGAACACGCCGATCGTATCGGCGCGGCTGATCATGTCGTAGGTGGGCTTGTCCTTGTCGGGAATGGTCGCGACCGTAAAATGCTCGTCCTTGTGGACGGCCAGCAGGTCAAGTGCCCCACGCAGACACGTCAGCATGCCGAGGGCCAGGCAATCCACCTTCATGAAGCGCAGGACGTCGATATCGTCCTTGTCCCATTCGATGACCTGCCGCCCCTTGCTAGCCGTGGGTTCGAGGGGCACCAGTTCGTCAAGACGATCGTGCGTCAGAACGAAACCGCCGGGATGCTGCGAGAGGTGGCGTGGCGCATCGGTCAGCGCATGGGCCAGATCGAGGGTCAGGCGCACCCGCCTGTCGGTCAGGTCAATGCCGGTCTGTTCCAGATCGGCACGGTCGAGACTGCGCCACCACCCCCACATGCGACTGCCGAGTTGGCGGATCACGTCTTCGGGCAGACCCATGACCTTGCCCACGTCGCGCAGGGCGCCGCGCGCGCGGTAACGCGACACGACGGCGGTCAGGGCGGCGCGGGTGCGGCCGTAATGATCGTAGATCCAGTCGATGATTTCATCCCGCCGGTCATGTTCGAAATCGACATCGATATCCGGTGGTTCGCCGCGTTCGGCGGAGACGAAGCGTTCGAACAGAAGATTGCTGCGGGTCGGGTCCAGCGCGGTGATGCCCAGCATGTAGCACACGGCCGAGTTGGCGGCCGATCCGCGCCCCTGACACAGGATTTCCCGCCGTCCGGCTTCCTGGACGATGGTATGGACGGTCAGGAAATACGGGGCATAGGACAGCTGTCCGATGATGCCGAGTTCATGGCGGAGTTGACGTGCGATGGCGGGAGGAAGGGCAGCCCCGTAGCGCCGATGGGCACCTTCCCATGTCAGTTCGGTCAGCCGGTCCTGCGCTGTCTGGCCCGGGCGGGAGACTTCGTCCGGATATTGATAGACGAGATCATCGAGTGAAAAGCGGCAGGCCTCCATGATGGCGATGCCGCGTGCCAGCGCTTCGGGAAAACGGGCGAACAGGCGTGCCATCTCCGCCGGCGGCTTGAGGTAACGGTCGGCGTGGCGTTCGCGCCGGAAGCCGGCGGCCTCGATCGTCGTGCCATGCCGGATGCAGGTAACGACATCCTGCAGGATCCGCCGGTCATGAGTGTGATACAGCACGTCATTCGTCGCGACGCAGGGCACGCCCTCCCGGCTGGCGAGGGTGGCCAGCGCATGCAGCCGCATCTGGTCGTTGGGGCGGCGTCGTAATGTCAGTGCGAGCGACGTCCTGTCGCCGAAGGTGTCTGCCAGCGTGCGAATCTGGCGCGCGCATGTGGCGTCCGCCTCGTCCGGCAACAGGGTGGCGAACAGCCCCTCAGCATGAGCGGCGAGATCGGAAAACGACAGCAGGCAACCGCCTTTTCCGGCACGTGCCTTGCCGATCGTCAGCAGGCGGCATAACCGTCCATAGGCGGCACGATCGGTGGGATAGACCAGAACGGGCGCCATGTCGCTCAGCGCAAGGCGACACCCGGGCACCAGTCGCACGCCCTGCGCCCGGGCGGCGACATGGGCGCGCACCAGCCCGGCGAGGGAGCCGTGATCGGTGATGCCCAGTGCCTCGACCCCCAACGCCCGCGCCTGCGCGAACAGTTCATCGGGCGAGGAGGCGCCGCGCAGAAACGAAAAATACGTCGTGACCTGAAGTTCGGCGTAACGCGTCATGCGAAAATCCCATGCAGGAACCATGCCTGCGTGCCGGTTTCACCATGTTCGCCGTCGCCCGCGCGATACAGCCAGTAGCGGCCGCCGGACATATCCTCGACCCGGAAATAGTCGCGGGCGGCCGTCAGTTCACGGTCATCGCGCCACCATTCGCCAAAGACGCGCTCCGGCCCGTCGGCGCAGCGCACGTCATGCCGTTTGCCACGCCAGACGAAAAAGCGGGGCGGATGATCCGGCAGTACGGCCAGCGTGCGCACCGGTTCCGGGTGGGGCAGCAGTCGTTCGGGGCGCGGCCAGTGAACTGGCCAGACCGGCAGGGAAGCGGGCCCAAGGGGAGCAACCCGACGGACCGAGCGTTCCGGCACATCGCTTTCGATGGCGGCGCAGCGATACAGCGCGTCTGCCCCCACATGGTTGGCAAGCGTATCGAGCAGGGCCGGCAGATCCGGGGAGGCTTCTGCGTCGCCGCCAGCCAGAGCGGCCTCGGTCTGCCGGCCGTCCAGGGGCTCGGCGAGGGTTGCGATCAGTTCCAGCCGTTCGATGCCGAAACCCGGCGTGATTGTCTCGATCCGGTCGCACAGAAGGCGCGCAAGCCGGGCCACGTCGCGCATCGGGCGTGACAGGGCGATCCGGATGACTTCGCAGTGGTTGTCGACCCGATGCAAAAGCAGGTCGACCCGCCGTGCGCCCTGGCCACGCGCTTCGAGTGCCGCGCAGAACGGCGTTGTCAGCATTGTGATGTAACGGGCGATGGTCTCGGCCGCGGCAATTGGTTCACCGAGGTTGTGGGTAACGGCGACCGGGTCGACCGGGCGCAAGGCGACGATCGCCTCGGCCCGCGCGCCGCACGCCTGGTCGAGGCGCAGGGTGACGGTCGGACCAAAACGCAGAGCGAGGGGCGCGCGTGGCCTGCGGGCCAGATCGCCGATGCGGCTCAGGCCCAGAGCGTGCAGACCGTCCAGCGTCGCCGCGTCCAACCGCAGGCCCTCGATCGGCAAAGGGGACAGGGCGTGGCCATTCGCGCCCGGAGGAACGATCGCGAGGTGTTCGGGGCCGTAACGGGCGATGGCATGGGCGGCGCCCCAGTTGTCGGCGATCGCCAGTCGGGCGCACAGGCCGGCATGCCGCAGTCGATCAGCCAGCCGCGTCAGCATTGCGGCCTCACCCCCATGCAGATGGTCGGTGCCTGTTGTGTCGAGGACCAGACCGTCGGGAGGGTCGAGGCCCACGATGGGCGCGAGGCGTTGCTGGAGCCACAGGCCGAGCGCGTGCAGGGCGGCTGTGTCGCCCTGCGGGTCGGCGGGCAGGATCGTCAGGCCGGGATGCAGCGCCTGCACGTGGGCCACGGTCATACCGGTCCGCAGGCCGAGACGCCGCGCCGCGCCGTCGGTAGCCAGAACCAGGCGCCGGCCGCCGTCGTGCCCGGCAAGGACAAGGGGGCTGTCAGGCGGTAAGGCGGTCGTGCCCGAGGTGGTCGTGTTGAGGCGCTTGCGCACCCGGTCGGTCGACCATGTCGGCAGAAAGAGCGAGACGACTCGTGCCATCGCGGGCCTCCACAACGAACCGGGCGCCTTCGCCGCCTCGGCACCGTACAAGATCCAGATGCCACCGCGCCGTTCCCAGACCGGGGACCGGCAGGGGGGCGCTGTGGGCTGCCGTGACATGCCAGCGTGTGACGGCGGCGTTGGGCTGCTGAAGGCCGTTCGCCTGCGCCGGTCGTCGCCAGCGGCGCAGGGCCAGCG
>NZ_JABXXR010000139.1 GCF_013376175.1 Ameyamaea chiangmaiensis | reverse complement strand
CGTGCTGGCCATTGCCCGCGACGGTCTGCGCGCCCGCGCCGTCCGGTCGGACACCGGCGCGGACGAGTCGGCCTATCTCGATCCGCTGGACGCGATCGCTGCCGGTGGACCGACGCAGGCCGAACACTGGCTGTCACGCTTTTCCACCGCCTGGGACGGCGACGTGCGTCCGATCTTCACCGAGGCGGCGGTCTAGGCCCCCTCGTCAGGCCAGGCCAGCATCCCGATCCGCGCGATCTCGCGCAGACGCTCACGCGAGGCTCCGTCGCGGGCCTGCACGGCCATCCCGCGCAGGAGTGAACCGTAGAACGCCGCCAGTGCATTGGCGTCCGTGCTCTCCGGCAGATCCCCGTCCGCCACACCGCGTTCCAGCCGCGTGGCCAACGCGGCGTCGGCCCGGGTGCGCTGGCCGGCCAGAAGATCGCGCACGCGGACCTGCCCGGGGGAGCATTGCGTGGCCGCCGTCGAGATCATGCAGCCGGCCGGCTGGTCATCACGGGTGAATTCGACCGCCGCCGCCGCCATCAACGCATCGAAAGCGGCGCGGGTGCCCCCCTCGCGCGCCAGAGCGTCGAAAAACCATCCGCCAGCCACGCGGAGATAGGCCTCGATGGCCTCGTGGTACAAGGCCTCCTTGCTTCCGAACGTATTGTAGAAGCTCGACGCGCTGATCCCCATGGCACCGGTCAGGTCGTCGAAGCTGGTCCCGTCATAGCCACGCTCCCAGAACAGACGCATGGCCGCGCACAGTGCCGTCTCGCGCTCGAAACAGGCCGGGCGGCCGCGGCCGCGCCTTTCACCGCCGGGTTTCGGTCCTCCGCTTTTTTTTGGTGTCATCGCTCCATAAATCCTTGACCGCGTGAAGGCGCGTCTCAATATGCCTCAATGTTGGAGCGATCGCTCCACATTTCAAACACCGCAAAGGCCCGCACGGGCCCCGAAAGGTCATGACACCATGAGCAAGCTGTCAGGAAAAGTCGCCGTCGTCACCGGCGCGTCCAAGGGAATCGGGGCCGGTATCGCCAAGGCCCTGGCGGCCGAAGGCGCCGCCGTGGTCGTCAATTACGCGTCGAGCAAGGCCGGTGCGGACGCCGTCGTCGACGCCATCACGCAGGCCGGCGGCAAGGCCGTCGCGGTGCAGGGCGACGTGGCGCGCAAAGCCGACGCCCATGCGATCGTCGATGCGGCGGTGTCGCACTACGGTCGGCTGGACATAGTGGTCAACAATTCGGGCGTGTACGAGTTCGCGCCCCTTGGCGAGATCACCGAGGAGCACTTCCACCGCCAGTTCAACATCAACGTGCTGGGCACGCTGCTGACCGCGCAGGCCGCGCTGCCCCATCTGGGCGAAGGGTCCAGCATCATCAACATCAGCTCGGTCGCCGCGCGCATCACGCCGCCCAATGCGTCGGTCTATAGCGGTACCAAGGGCGCGGTGGATGCGATCACGGGGTCTCTGGCGCGCGAGCTGGGGCCGAAGAAGATCCGCGTCAACGCGATCAACCCGGGCCTCGTCGAGACCGAAGGCACCCACACCGCTAACGTCTCCGGGTCGGAGATGGAACAGGCGATCGTCGCCCAGACCCCGCTGGGGCGGGTCGGCCATGTCGACGATATCGCACGACTGGCCGTGTTCCTGGCCTCGGACGACGCGGGCTGGGTGACGGGCGAGGCGCTGATCGCGTCGGGCGGCCTGCGCTGACGCCTTCGTCCCCTGGCTGATCGGGGCCGGCCGGGAGCAGGCGCCCCTTGCCAGCCCCCCCGACGGCATGGTCTTGAGGCCCGGACGGTTCCCCATCTTTCCGAGGCCCCATGATCCGGCTCGACACCATCAGCAAGCGCAACGGCCATCGGGTCATCTTCATCGAGGCGTCGGCGGCCCTTCTGCGCGGCGAAAAGATCGGCCTGGTCGGCCCCAACGGCGCCGGCAAGACCACCTTGTTTCGCCTGATCACCGGCCAGGAGCCACCTGACGAAGGTCAGGTGCTGGTCGATCGGGGCGTGTCGATCGGCTATTTCAATCAGGACGTCGGCGAGATGGACGGCCGTAGCGTCGTGGCCGAGGTGATCAGCGGCGCGGGCCCCGTGGCCGAGATCGGCGCGGAACTGGCCGAGCTGGAAGCCGCCATGGCCGACCCCGACCGCTTCGACGAGCTCGACACCATTCTGGAACGCTTCGGAGAGGTGCAGGCCCATTTCGAATCGCTAGGCGGCTACGCGCTGGAAGGCCGCGCCCGGGAGGTACTGCACGGCCTGGGCTTCGCGCAGTCGATGATGGACGGCGACGTCGGTCGTCTGTCGGGTGGCTGGAAGATGCGCGTGGCGCTGGCGCGTATCCTGCTGATGAAGCCCGACGTGATGCTGCTCGACGAGCCGAGCAACCATCTCGACCTCGAAAGCTTGATCTGGCTCGAGACGTTTCTCGGCGGTTACGACGGCGCGTTGTTGATGACATCGCATGACCGCGCCTTCATGAATCGCATCATCAACAAGGTGATCGAGATCGATGGCGGCACGCTGACCAGCTTTTCCGGCGACTACGAATTCTACGAGGAACAACGCGCGCAGAACGAAAAGCAGCAGCAGGCGCAGTTCGAACGCCAGCAGGCGATGCTGGCCAAGGAAGTGGCGTTCATCGAACGGTTCAAGGCCCGCGCCTCGCACGCCGCACAGGTGCAGAGCCGGATCAAGAAGCTCGACAAGATCGACCGGGTGGAACCGCCCAAGCGCCGCCAGACCCTGTCGTTCACCTTTCCGCCCGCGCCGCGTTCCGGCGACGCGGTCGCGACCTTGCGCGGTGTGGACAAGCGGTATGGCGAGCGCGTGATCTACCGGGGCCTCGACCTTCTGATCCGTCGTCAGGAGCGCGCCTGTGTGCTGGGCGTCAACGGTGCCGGAAAGTCGACGCTGCTGAAGCTCGTGACCGGAACCAGCACGCCCGATGCCGGCACGGTGACCCTCGGCGGCAGCGTGAAGATGGGCTATTTCGCGCAGCATGCGATGGATCTTCTGGACGGCGATCGCACGGTGTTCGAATCGCTCAACGATGCGTTCCCGCTGGCGGCCCAGGGCTCCCTCCGCGCGCTGGCCGGCGGGTTCGGCTTTTCGGGCGATGACGTGGACAAGCCCTGCCGCGTCCTGTCGGGCGGCGAAAAGGCCCGGCTGGTCATGGCGCTGATGCTGTACGATCCGCCGAATTTTCTGGTCCTCGACGAGCCGACGAACCATCTCGACATCGCGACCAAGGAAATGCTGATCACCTCGCTGCAGGACTACGAAGGCTCGATGCTGTTCGTCTCGCACGACCGGCACTTTCTGGCCGCCCTGTCGAACCGGGTTCTGGAAGTCACACCCGAAGGACTGCATCGCTACGAAGGTGGCTACAGCGAATACGTCGCCCGCACGGGGCGCGAGGCACCGGGTCTGCACGAATAGCGTGCGACCGGGGCGCATTGCACCCCTGCCCCCGGGCGGCATAGTCTGGACCGCACCCAGTTCAGGAGCCCACGCTTGACCGGATCACCCTCGACGACGCGCCCCTCCATTTTTTTGCCCGAAGCCCGCCCCGGGATTCAGGCGATCGAGGAGTCGCTGATTCGCGTGATCGCGCAGTCGGCCGTGGGGGTCGAGGACGTGATCGGCCTGTGGTACGGCGAACCCGATGCCGTTACGCCGGCCTTCATCACCCATGCCGCCAAGGTCGCCCTCGACCGGGGCGAGACGTTCTACACCGCCAATGACGGCATCCCGCCGTTGCGCGCGGCGATCGCGGAGTATCAGACGCGGCTGGGCCGGGCCTCGGTCACGGTCGACCGGATCGTGGTCACGTCCTCGGGCACGCACGCGCTGAACATGGCGTGTCTGGCGCTGCTCTCGCCGGGCGACCGGGTGGTGGTGCCGCGTCCGTGCTGGCCCAATCTGGTGGGAATCCCCTCGCTGTCAGGCACGCAGGTGACCGGCCCGTCGCTGCGCCTTGTCGACGGGCTGTGGCGCCTCGACCTTCAGGAGCTTCTGGCCGCGCTGACACCGCAGACACGCATGGTGATCCTGAACGCGCCGGGCAATCCCACGGGCTGGATGCTTTCGCGCGCGGAGCAGGAGGTCATCCTCGCGCATTGCCGCCAGCACGGGATCTGGATCCTCGCCGACGATGTCTATGACCGTCTGGTGTTTTCGGGCGGTGTCGCGCCCTCGTTCCTCGATCTCGCAACACCGCAGGACCGGGTGATTGCGGTCAATTCCTTCTCGAAATCCTGGGCGATGACGGGCTGGCGACTGGGCTGGCTGACCGTGCCCCACGGTCTGGGACCGGTTCTGGCCTCGATGAACGAGTTCGTCATGTCCTGCGCGCCTGGCTTCGTGCAGGAGGCCGGAATCGTGGCCCTGCGCGACGGCGAGCCCTTCGTGCAGGGCATTGTCGGCCATTATCGCGAAGCCCGCGACTATGTCGCCGACCGGCTGGGTGCGGTGCCGGGTCTCAGCGTGCCGCGCGCCGAGGGCGGCATGTACGCGTTCTTCCGGGTCGAGGGTTGCCGCGACAGCCTTACTCTCGCCCGGAATCTGGTGCATCGGGCGGGTGTCGGGCTTGCCCCGGGCAGAGCGTTCGGCCGCGAGGGCGAAGGCTATATGCGGCTATGCTTTGCCGTCGGACGGGAACGGCTGGAGCAGGCCTGCGCCCGGATCGAGACCTATCTTGCCACGCATGGACCCAACTGATGCCCGCTCTGCCCCCCCCCGTCCGCACCGCACTATGTGCCCTGAGCCTTCTTGTCGCCGGCAGCGTCGTCGCCCCTGTCGTCCCACGGGCGGCGACCCCCACGCTTACGGCCCCTGACCAGCAGACGCTATCGCGGATCGAGGCGACCCTGAACGCCATCACGACGCTGAAGGCGCGCTTCCAGCAGATCGCGCCGGACAATGCGCGCACCACCGGCACGGCGTGGCTCGATCGTCCGGGCCGGATGCGTTTTGCCTACGACAAGCCAAGCCAGCTTCTGCTGGTCGCCAACGATGGCAAGGTGGTGTTCCACGATGGTGAGCTGGGCCAGACCACCACGATCCCGCTGGAGCGGACGCCGCTGGGCCTGCTTTTGCGACCGGGCCTGCGCTTTTCCGGCGATGTGGCGGTGACGGGGTTCGACCGGTCCGACGGCCTGATCCGCGTCACCCTGGTGCGCGCCGCATCGCCCGGCGACGGCAGTCTGACACTGGTGTTCAACCAGCAGCCGCTTGCGCTGAGATCATGGAGCGTGATCGATGCGCAGGGGCGCGAGACGCATGTGGACCTGTTCGACGTGCATCTGGGCGTGCCGGTGACAGCCGACCTGTTCGTACCCCCGGCCGAAGACTGATCCGCGCGCGGGGCGCGTTGTCACGCTCCGCGTACCCGATCGTCACCGCCCGCGTGCCTCAGTCGTGCGAGCGCCGGGCCGAGCGGAACAGCGCCCATTCCTCGACCACCCGGCCGTCCGGCAGGTGGCAATAGCCGGCCTCGCCCCCCGTGTCCTTGCGGATGTCGAGTGTGCCGCCGAGCTTGACGCAGTAGGCCGACGCCGGGTTGGGCATCCCGATCGGCGTGGGACCGGCGGCCGACGCACAGGCGCCCAGCGGGGCGAGGGCCGCCAGTGTCAGGAAGGGTTTCATCGACGCTCCGTTAAAGGGCGGGACGACAGCGCCACGTGGGCCCGACAGCCGGACCGTGGCACTGGTACCGTCAGGGACACAGGGTCAGAGAAGCTTCTGCGCGCGGCTGAGCACGGCATTGCACATCTTCTGCTTCAGGCCGGCCTTGAGGCTGGACAGCGAAAAGGCATTCCCGTTTCCGATCATCAGCTGCCCCTGCTGTCCGGCGGTATAATCGCCTGACGAGGTCACACCCTGCTGGCCGGTCAGGCCGCTCAGCGCCGCTGCCGCGCCGTTGCCGCTGACGTAATTGTTCTGCACGCAGTAACTCAGCACGCCGGCGACGTTGCCCGAGCTGGCCGAAGTCACGCCCGGCAGCATGCCGCCCATCAGGCCGCTGCCGCCGGTCATGCCGCTCATCCCGGTCATCCCCGACATTCCGTTCATGGCGTTGTTCGCCCCGCCGACACCGGGAATGGACTGCGCCCGCGCCGATCCCGCCAGCAACCCGACCGCGACCATACAGACAACGATTTCCCTAGAATAACGCATGGTTTCATCCTTCTTACATCGTCCGGACACAAGCCCGCAGCCACTGGGCCCCGAAGCGGTCCCTGTGTCACTAACATGTGGGCGCGGGGCGGGTTCGCTGTTCGGCGGCCGCGCCTGCGTCGCCCCGGCATCACCTTTTGCTCTTGAACGCAATCGCGGCTATGGTGCGTCCGCAGCCACCTTAAAGCAATACGAGTGCCCCCAATGCTGTGGGCCTGTCAGAGGTGCGATTGTGCGCTACGGAGCGCGCTGCTGCGGTTTCAAGGAGACCTGCCATGGCGACAGGTACCATCAAGTGGTTCAATTCTACCAAGGGCTACGGCTTCATCGCCTCGGACGCGGGCGGGCCGGACGTGTTCCTTCACGCCAGCGCCGTCGAGCGGGCCGGCCTGCCGTCCGTGCTGGAAGGCCAGCGCTACTCGTATGACGAGGAGCTTGGCCGCAATGGCAAGAGCCAGGCGGTCAACCTGAAAGCGGCGTAAGCACGCTGGGGATCGGGGGCCTTCGGGCCCCTTTTCTTTGTCCGCCGACCGGCGGACCGGCCGAGCGATGGGTGTGCGGCGTCCGCAGCAGCCGCTGACGGATCAACAGCGCCCGCCCGGGACACGATTTTCATCGGTCTCAGACTCTGCCGTCTATATCGATTGTCTTTGGATTTCGGCTGGTGGAAGGGGTTGGATTCGAACCAACGTAGGCGCACGCCAGCGGATTTACAGTCCGCCCCCTTTAGCCACTCGGGCACCCTTCCGGCCGGCGCTGTTGCTACCGTTGTCGGGGGGGCGGTGTCAAGCCTCCGCCCGCACGTTTCATCGGGCTTGGCGCGGGGCGCTGTCGCGCGGTAAGGAGCAGCATGCGCACCCGATCCCGCCCGACCAGTCCCGGCCAGCCGTCCCCCTCCCGCGAGGGTG
>NZ_JABXXR010000138.1 GCF_013376175.1 Ameyamaea chiangmaiensis | reverse complement strand
CCCCGCGCCGCCACGGGCACGGCGCGGGCGGTCCGGCGGGGCCGGCGCGCCGATCGATCTGTCCGTCGGACCGCTGGTCAAGGATGGTCAGATCAACGCGCCCTACTCGACGCGCACCACCATCCGGGGCGTCAGCGAGGACTATGAGGGCGAGATCGACCGCTGGATACGCTCACATATGTACTATCCCGAGGACGCCGCGCGAAACGGCGAGGACGGGCCGTCGTCGGTGCATGTGGTTCTCGACCGCAGCGGCCACGTAAAGGCGGTGCGCCTGACCGGGCAGTCCGGTTCCTATTCACTCGATGCCGCCACGACCGGCATGTTCCGCAACGCACAATTGCCGCCGGTGCCGCCCGACATGAAGGGCGATCACTTCGATATCGATCTGACGATCAACTACATCCTGATCCGGCGCTGATCCGATCGCGCGAAGAAGCAGAAAGGCTGGCTCCCGCAGAGTGCAGGGCGGCGATCGCAACCCGAACGGAGCCTCCGCGTTTGGGTCTCACATCGTCAACGAATCAAGGAGCGCATTACCATGTCCACTCCCAGCCCCCTGAAATCCGCCAAGCACATCGGCGACTTCGTGACCGGCGCGCAATACGACCAGTCCGGCCTGACATCGTCGCTGCATGAATACCTCCACGGCGTCGGGCACGAACCTTTCCACGAACACGCCCGCACGGCCGGTCTGGAGCAGGAGGTGAAAAGCTGGTCCACATCCGACAGCACAGAGATCACCACCGAGGACACGGTACGGGCCCTGCTGCCGAAAAGCGCCATCGACCATTTCGCGCATGAAACAGGCCTGACCGAGAACGCAGTCGTGACGACGCTTCAGGAAGTGTTGCCCAAGGCCGTCCGACGGATGGCGAAACGGCACGAGGAAGTCTGATCCGATCACACGGAGCGCTCTGGCGCTCCGTTTTTTTCTCATCCCCGCTGACGAAAGACAGCGGGGCCCGACCGGACGACCTGATCAGGCGGGTGCGCCGCCTTCAAAGGCGACCTGCTCGAGCGGCAGGCGGTCGGACGGTGCTTCCCGGCCCTGCAGATACTCCGGGAGGGTTCCCTTGTCGCCCTGCTTGCCGATTGCAATCGCGGTGAGCACCGTGACGTCCGCCCCAAGTTTCAGGCCGGCATGCGCCGCAGCGGCATCGATGCCGCTCATCGCATGCGCGGCCCAGCCCTCGTGCGTCGCCTGGAGCATCACCTGCACCGCTGCGGCCCCCGTGTCGTAGGCATGGGTGGGCGCATCGACAGGGTCGGTGGCTTCGGGCGGCACCATCGTGTTGCGCGAGGCGACGAACACCAGCGCGGCGGCGTTGCCGGCCCATGACTGGTTGAACGGAATCAGCCACGACAGAAACGACGACCATGCCGGCGTGCCGCGCAGGGCGTAGAAAAAGCGCCACGGCTGCGAGTTGTAAGCCGACGGGGCCCAACGCCCGGCCTCGAGAAAACCCAGCAGTGTCTGCGCATCCAACGTATCGGGGGCGAATGCGCGCGGCGACCAGCGGTCGACGAACAGCCGGTTGACGGAGGGTGCGGTGGCGCGCTCGGGAGCGTTGGTCATGGACGGAACCTCTTTCTCTCATGGGCAGACAGACGACAGGCATGATACCGTGCGGCAGCAAAAGCCGGGGCCTATCCGGCGCCATGTCGCCCTCCGGGCCTCTGTCCAGATCACACGGCGCTTGATTTTGGTCAACGCGCACGCCGACCGGACGGCTCTATGGTGGGCGTTCACAGAGGGAGCCGTGATACCCCGATGCCACCGTACTCAGCCGAGGCCGGCGCTGTTCTGGCACTGAACGCCGGTTCGTCGAGCGTCAAATTCGCCGTGTATCCGGCCGGCCCCGAAGCACGCCCACTCGCACGCGGCGAGGTCGAAATCGGCGGCGCGCGGCCTGGCTTCGTCGCCTACGACCGCGACGGGAAAACGATCGCACAGCAGTCGGCCCAGGACGACGGGGATGCCGATCGGGGCTCCATGCCGGGCATCAAGGCCGTGATGGACTGGCTGGACACGTTCATGGGCGACACGCCCCTGCTGGGCGCCGGGCACCGCGTCGTCCATGGTGGAGAGCGGTTCACGGCCCCCTGTGTCATCACGGATCAGGTGCTTGCGGCGCTCGATACTCTGACGCCGCTTGCTCCCCTTCACCAGCCGGCCTCCCTTGCACCGGTGCGGGCCCTGCGTGACCACCGGCCACAGTTGAGGCAGGTCGCGTGTTTCGACACGGCCTTTCACGCGCACATGCCCGACGTGGCGCAGCGCCTCGCCCTGCCGCGCACGATCACCGATCAGGGTGTGCGGCGATACGGGTTTCACGGCCTGTCCTACGAGCATATCGCGCGGCGCCTGTCGGACATCGCGCCCGCACTGGCCAAAGGACGCACGATTGTCGCCCATCTGGGCAGCGGCGCCAGTCTGTGCGCGCTCCGTGACGGGAAAAGCATCGACACGACCATGGGTTTCTCGGTGCTCGACGGTCTGGTCATGGGCACGCGCTGCGGGCATCTGGACCCGGGCGTCACGCTCTATCTGGCCCAGGCGCTGGGCTATGATCACGATCGGCTGCAGCACCTTCTGTATCACGAATCGGGGCTGCTGGGCGTCTCAGGGCGGTCGGCCGACATGCGCGATCTTCTGGCCCACCGAGATGATCCGCCTGTGATGCAGGCGCTCGACCTGTATATCTATCGTCTCGCACGAGAGGTCGCGGGGCTGGTGTCCGCTCTTGATGGCCTCGATGGTCTGGTCTTTACCGCCGGGGTCGGCGAACATACCCCTTATGTGCGCGCGCGTCTGTGCGCGGCATTGGGCTGGCTGGGCGTTCGCCTCGACACGCAGGCGAACGACCGGAGCGCGCCCACGATCAGCGCCGCCGACAGCGCCGTGCAGGTGCGCGTCGAACCGGCCGACGAGGAAGACGTCATTCGCCGCTGCGTTCTGCAGCAGATCGGCTGAGCGCGACACGCGCGGCCCAGACGCATTTCATGAAGGAGCTTGAGATGAGCCAACCCGTTGCCGACAAGGCCCTGGAGGCACAACCGCTTTCCGCGGACGACGTCCGGGCGTTCAACCGCTGGTGGCATGCGGCGAACTACCTCTCGGTCGGCCAGATCTATCTGATGGGCAATCCGCTGCTGCGTGAGCCGCTGCGTCTGGAGCACACCAAGCCTCGGCTGCTGGGACACTGGGGCACCACGCCGGGACTGAATTTCGTCTATCTGCACCTCAACCGCATCATCCGCGCACGCGACACGGACGTGATCTTCATCGCCGGGCCGGGCCACGGCGCGCCCGGCGTGGTCGCGAGTACGTACCTCGAAGGTACCTACACGGAATATTTTCCCGAGATCACGCAGGACGAATCCGGGATCGGCAAGCTGTTCAAACAGTTTTCCTTTCCGCGCGGCATTCCGAGCCACGCCGCCGCGACCACGCCGGGTTCGATTCATGAAGGGGGCGAACTGGGGTATTCGCTGTCTCACGCCTATGGCGCGGCCCTGGACAACCCCGATCTGGTCGTGGGTTGCGTCATCGGCGACGGCGAGGCCGAGACCGGGCCGCTGGCGACGTCATGGCACAGCAACAAGTTTCTCGATCCCCGCCATGACGGCGCGGTTCTGCCGATCCTGCACCTCAATGGCTACAAGATCGCCAACCCGACCGTGCTGGCCCGTATCCCGCAGCCCGAACTGGCCGCCCTGCTGCGTGGCTATGGGTATGAGCCCCTGTTCGTCGAAGGGCACGAGCCCGACGTGATGCATCAGAAGATGGCGGCCGCGATGGACGTAGCGTTCGATCGTATAGCGTCGATCCAGAAGGCCGCTCGCGAAGACGGCGATACCACCCGTCCGACATGGCCGATGATCGTCCTGCGCAGCCCCAAGGGCTGGACGGGCCCGAAGACGGTCGACGGCCTGCGCACCGAAGGCTACTGGCGTGCGCATCAGGTGCCGTTCTCTGACCTGACGGCGCCTGGCCATCTCCAGCTTCTTGAGGAATGGCTGCGCAGCTATCACCCCGAAGACCTGTTCGACCAGGAGGGACGTCTGCACGCCGATATCGCGGCACTGGCGCCGACGGGTGCGCGACGCATGAGCGACAATCCGCACACCAACGGCGGAATTCTCAAACGTCCTCTCAATCTGCCCGACTTTCAGGACTATGCCGTCGCGGTCGAAGCGCCGGGCCGCACGATCGGCGAAGCCACGCGCGTGTTGGGCACGTATCTGCGCGACGTGATGAAGAATTCGGAAAAGCACCGGAATTTCCGTGTGCTCGCGCCGGACGAGAACAACTCCAACCGCCTCAATGCCGTACTGGACGCAACCCCTCGTGCCTGGGAAGCCGAGACGGTCGATTACGACGACCATCTGGGCGAAGGTGGCCGCGTGATGGAGATCCTGAGCGAGCACACCTGCCAGGGATGGCTCGAGGGCTATCTGCTGACCGGCCGCCATGGCTTCCTGTCGTGCTACGAAGCGTTTATCCACATCGTGGATTCCATGGTCAATCAGCATGCAAAATGGCTGAAGACCGCGAAGGAAGTGCCGTGGCGCCGTCCGATCGCCTCGCTCAACTACCTGCTGACGTCGCATGTCTGGCGGCAGGACCATAACGGGTTCAGCCATCAGGACCCCGGCTTCATCGATCATGTGCTGAACAAGAAGGCCGACGTGACGCGGGTGTATCTGCCACCGGACGCCAATACCCTGCTGTGGGTCGCCGATCACTGCCTGCGCAGCTACGACCGCATCAACGTCATCGTGGCCGGCAAGCAGCCGGAGCTTCAGTGGCTGGACATGGACGCGGCGATCAAACACTGCGAGCAGGGCATCGGGATCTGGGAGTGGGCGAGCAACGACAAGGAGTCCGAACCCGACGTGGTCATCGCCTGCGCCGGTGACGTGCCGACGGTCGAGGCGCTCGCGGCGGTCAAGCTGCTGCGCGAGCACGTGCCCGACCTCAAGGTGCGCTTCATCAACGTCGTCGATCTGCTGACGCTGCAATCGAAGCAACAGCATCCCCATGGGCTGGAGGACGCCACGTTCGATGCGTTGTTCACCACCGACAAGCCGGTGATCTTTGCCTATCACGGCTATCCGCAGCTGATTCACAAGCTGATCTACAAGCGCTCGAACAGCCGCAACTTCCATGTCCACGGCTTCCGGGAAGAGGGCTCGACCACCACGCCGTTCGACATGGTGGTACGCAACAACCTCGACCGCTTCCATATCGTCTCGAACGTGATCAAGCACGTGCCCGGGCTCCAGAGCCGTGCGGCATATGCTCAGCAGGCGATCAACGACAAGCTGATCGACCATGTGACGTTCATCACGAAACACGGGCGCGATCTGCCGGAAATCGAAGACTGGCGCTGGTCGTAACCGGACTCCCTCCTCCCGTTCGCGGGAGGGGGACCCTACGCCGCCTCCCCCGGACGCCCCCACCCCAGACCACCGGCGCTGATCGCCAAGACGATCACCAGTCCCGTCGCCGCGCATACGCAACCGGCGGCAAAGACCGCCGGATACCCGAACGACGTCGCCACAAGCCCTGTCACCGGGCCTGTGAGGCCATAGGCGATGTCCTGAAAGGCCGCCACCGCGCCCAGAGCCGTCGACCGTATATGGGCCGGAGTGTGTTGAACCACCACGACGCCCATCGATGGAAACACCATCGAGCACCCCGCCCCGGTCAGCGCCGTACCCACGAGTGCCACGATGGCATCGGGGGCCAGGAACAGTGTCGCCTGCCCCAGCGTCTCCACCGTCAACGACACGATGGCGACGCGAAAACCACCATAGAGCGTCGGCGTGTGTCCGGCGAAAAGTCGGACGATCACGAAGCCGATGCCGAAAAAGGACAGGGCGATGCCCGTGCCCGGCCAGTGGTGGTCTGAGAAATCAAGCGCGATGAAGGCACCGATCGCGGCATAGCCCACGCCCTGCAGCATCACGACCGCACCCGGCTGCCAGATCCGCAGAACGACGCTGAAAAACGACTGGCGTTCGCCGCGCACCGGCGGCACGCCCCGGACGGGCCATGCCAGCGCGATGGACATCAACGGCAGCAGCGCCGCGACAGCCCCGACCAGCGCCAGCCCGCCATGGTGGTAGAGCCAGAAGCCCACAGGCGCGGACGCCGCGACCGAGCCGTACATGGCCATGCCGCACCACGCCAGAACGATCGACGAGCGCGCACTGCCCACCAGCGCGATGCCCCAGCCGAGCATCGCGACGATCAACTGGCTCTCGCCCAGTCCCAGAATAAGCCGCCCGACCAGCAGGACCGCCAGCCGCCCATGGCCGCCCAGAGGCAAAAGCCCCGCGGCCAGCATCGTCGCCCCAGAGACCGCGCACAGGACCATGCCACGCAGCATGACACGCCGCGCGCCGGTCTGATCCGCTTCGCGCCCTGCCAGTCCGCGCGTCAGAACAGTGGCCAGGAACGAGATCCCGATCACGCTGCCCACCACCAGATTACCGAAGCCGAGCGCGTCATGAACGTACAGCGGCAGCACCGGCAGGGGCATCCCGATCGTCATGAACGTCAGGAAGACGCAGACCGCCAGTCTTGCAAGGGCGCGCAGGGCGGGATCGCCGCGCAGCGACGGACGTGCCGTCATCCGGGTTCCCCGCCCGGATCACCGGGCACACCATACGAAGGCGCGGCATCGGGGTTCAGGGCCCGGGTGACGTAATCGTGCATCTGGGGCGCCCAGAGATCCCACAGCCCCGACAAGGCATCGATCGGATTTCCCTCCGTCCAGTCTACCCGAAGATCGGCGATGGGCCATGCTTCCGTCGCTACGACCACCAGTCCGGCGGAATGCACGGGACCGGCTTCTCCGCCGGCAGCCAGCCCGGCACGCATCGCGCCGAGCACGCGCGCGCCCAGTTCATCCGCCGGGTCTGCGTTCGCGAACGCCATCACCATCGCGTCGGGAACGGCGGGGGACGCCAGCATGTTGCCCGCCGCGACGACACCCGGACCACGGGCGGATGCATTGATGCCGAGCGAGCGTTCCCCCGACCATTGCGCGACGCCACCGTGCCGGTCGACGACCAGCAACTGTCGGA
>NZ_JABXXR010000137.1 GCF_013376175.1 Ameyamaea chiangmaiensis | reverse complement strand
GTTGCGACGCAGGGTCACGGTGACGAGACGGCGCTGTGGGCGATCACGGCCAGACGCGGCGGGGCCGCACGCCGGTCATGGACACATCGGCTGGCCCGGCACCGTCTGCGTGACGATTTCGAACGCGTCCAGGCGGGCGCGCGGCCCGCCCTGTGGCATGAGGACTGGCGCCATGCCTGGTTGTCGTCGCCGACCTTCAACCGTCCCGGCCTCGACCCCGCGTCCGGGTTGCAGGGGGGGCGCTTCGGACTGGGGACTCTTGGGCAGCTTCTGCCGGAGTTGCTAGGCCTGTATGCCTCGCGCGGGGTGCCGATCATGCATGAGGCCGTGTTGCCCGGGGCGGTCGACTGCGGCACGCAGGACCACGGCATGGCGGCGATCCTGAACGGAATCGCGTCGCACGGCGGCCTGCTGGCGGTCGGTGCCACGGCGTTCGTCGCGGTGGACCGCATGCGCCCGGCCCTGAGGCTGGCGGCGCTGTTGCGACGGCAGGTCGTGCACC
Organism: Ameyamaea chiangmaiensis; assembly: GCF_013376175.1. Taxonomy (GTDB): domain Bacteria; phylum Pseudomonadota; class Alphaproteobacteria; order Acetobacterales; family Acetobacteraceae; genus Ameyamaea; species Ameyamaea chiangmaiensis. The sequence goes on along the minus strand of NZ_JABXXR010000137.1, from coordinate 6,744 downwards.
TGTTGCTGGATACCGGAATTGCACCCGGGGAAGAGGGCACGTTCTGGCAGCCGGTCGAACAGCTGGCCAGCCTGCGCGCCATGCCGAACATGCGCGTGTTCCGCCCCGCCAATGCCTTCGAGGTCATGCATTGCCTCGAACTGGCGCTGGAGCGGCGGGACGGGCCGACACTGGTCGCGCTGGGCGAGACGCGCCCGGAGACCGGTGCGATCGGCATGAGCGACACAACCAGCCGGACGCGGGCCAGCGGCTGCGTGCGTGGCGGATACATCGTGACCGACGCCGAGGGGGGCACACGCCATGCCACCCTGATCGCCAGTGGGGCCGAGGTCGGCCTTGCGCTGGCCGCGCGGATGCGGCTTCTGGCGTGGGGGATCGACACGGCTGTCGTTTCCCTTCCATGTTGGGAGTTGTTCGCCGCCCAGTCCCCGGCGTATCGTGCCGCCGTCATGGGGGACGCGCCACGCGTCGGGATCGAGGCCGCCGCCGGATTTGGCTGGGAACGGTGGCTGGGCGACACGGGTGTGTTCATCGGCATGGACGAGTTCGGCACCAGCGCCCCCAACAGCGAGCGCTATCGCCAGTTCGGCATCACGCCGGGCGCGATCTGCGCGCGCGTGCGGGAATTTCTGTCTGCCCCGGGCGCGGTGCCCGGCGGTGCGGGCACGGAAGACGGGCCGGTGACCCGGTGCGATTGAGCACGCGGTCATCCCCGGAGTTTTGACACTTGACCGGGTCCACACTGCGGGCGCGCGTCACAAGGGAGTGAAATGAATGGCTGTTAAAATCGCCATCAACGGTTTCGGTCGCATCGGTCGTCTGGTACTGCGCGGCATCATCGAGAGCGGCCGCACGGACGTCGTGCCGGTCGCGATCAACGATCTCGGCTCGGTCAAGGACAACGCCCATCTGCTCAGCTACGACAGCGTGCATGGCCGCCTGAACGCCGACGTGCGGGTCGAGGGCAACGCTCTGGTCATCACCGCCAACGGCCGCACCTATGCGCCGATCCACGTCTCGGCCGAACGTGACCCGTCGAAAGTGCCGTTCGAGGGCGTGGACGTGGCGATGGAATGCACCGGCCTGTTCACCACCAAGGAAAAGGCGCTGCCGCTGCTGGCCGCCGGCGCGCGCAAGGTCATCATCTCCGCGCCCGCCGACAGCGTCGACGCCACGATCGTCTATGGCGTCAACCAGGACGTGCTGACGTCGGACATGACCGTGATCTCCAACGCGTCGTGCACGACCAACTGCCTCGCCCCGGTCGCCAAGGTGCTGGACGAGGCGTTCGGGATCGAGCGCGGCTACATGGTCACGATCCATTCCTACACCGGCGACCAGCGCACGGTGGACACGCTGCACAAGGACCCGCGCCGCGCCCGCGCTGCGGCCCTGAACATGATCCCGACCTCCACGGGTGCGGCGCGTGCCGTGGGTCTGGTCCTGCCGCATCTGAAGGGCAGGCTGGACGGCACCGCGATCCGCGTGCCGACGCCCAATGTCTCGCTGGTCTCGCTGGACTTTGTCCCCGCGCGCATCCCGGCCTCGGTCGAGGCGGTGAACGAGGCCGTTCTGGCCGCGTCGCAGGACGGTCCGCTGAAGGGCATCCTCGCCTACAACACGGCGCCGCTGGTCAGCTCGGACTTCAACCATTCGATCGCGTCGTCCACGTTCGATGCGACCCAGACCTCGCTGGTCGATGGCGGCAAGCTGGTGCGCATCTGCGCGTGGTATGACAACGAGTGGGGCTTCTCCAACCGTATGTCCGACACGGCGGCCGTGTTCGGGACCCTCTGATCGTGGCGTCGTTCAAGACGCTGGACGGGCTGGAGGCGGCGGGCAAGAAGGTTCTTCTGCGCGCCGACCTCAACGTGCCCGTCCGCGATGGCCGCATCACCGACACCACCCGCATCGAGCGTCTGGTGCCGACGATCCGCGAACTGGCCGACAAGGGCGCGAAGGTCATTCTTGTCAGTCATTTCGACCGGCCGAAGGGCAAGCGCGTCCCTGACATGTCGCTCGAACCGGTTGCCACCGCGCTGGCGACGGCCCTCGGCCGCCCGGTCAACTTCGCCCATGACTGCATCGGCCCTGATGCAGAGGCGGCGATCGAGACACTTCGCCCGGGCGAGATTCTGGTGCTGGAAAACACCCGCTTCCATGCCGGCGAAGAAGCCAACGACGCAGATCTGGCGCGTCAGTTGGCTGCGCACGCTGATATCTACGTCAATGATGCGTTTTCGGCCGCGCACCGCGCCCATGCTTCGACCGAGGGCGTGGCCCGGTTCCTGCCGTCCTTCGCCGGGCGTCTGATGGAAGCCGAGCTCAACGCACTGGACGGCGCGCTGGAAAATCCGGAGCGGCCGGTCGGCGCAATCGTCGGCGGGGCCAAGATCTCCACGAAACTCGACCTGCTGGGCAACCTGCTGGGCCGGGTGGACGTGCTGATCATCGGTGGCGCGATGGCAAACACGTTCCTCGCAGCGCAGGGCGTAGCCATGGGCAAGTCCTTGCAGGAGGCGGACATGCACGCGACCGCGTTGCAGATCCTCGCCGATGCGAAGGCCCGTGGCTGCGAGATCATCCTGCCGGTCGACGCGGTGACGGCGACCGAGTTCAAGGCCGGCGCGGCGAGCAAGGTCGTGCCCGTGACCGCGATCGATGCGGAAGCGATGATGCTCGATGCCGGTCCGGAGACGGTCCGGTTGGTGTGCGCCAAGCTCGCCTCGCTCAAGACGCTGGTGTGGAACGGCCCATTTGGTGCGTTCGAGATCCCGCCCTTCGACACGGCGACCAACGAGGTAGCCCGTGAGGCCGCCGCCCTGACCGAAAAGGGCGCGCTGCGCAGCGTTGCCGGAGGCGGCGATACCGTGTCGGCCCTGCGCCATGCGGGGGTTCTGGACCGCATGAGTTACGTGTCGACGGCGGGCGGCGCGTTCCTCGAATGGCTGGAAGGCAAGACGCTGCCCGGTATTCTGGCGCTGACCGCCGTGGCACAGGATGCGGCACCGCTCTGACGTGCCGTTTACCTCTCCTTTACCGGCCGTCCGGTAGAGGAGAGGCATGATCTCCTCCCTGCCGGCCGGACAGGACGCGACGCCGGTGCCCACAGGCCCGCGTCCCGCCCTCGCCCCGATGACCGCCGCATCCGCACGCACGCGGAGCCCTACCCCCTCGACCGGGGACGAACGTACCGCGCCGCCGACGTCGCTGGCGCACGTGCCGCGCACTGCCTGGACGCGGCGTGGCACACTGCTGAATGTCGTCGTGTAGACACACTGCCGCCGGGCGCGATCACGTTTCGCAACACGGCGAAACACTCGGCGCATTTTAGTTGCGGGCGGCAGATGCGCGCATGCACGATGAGTTCCACGGGAGGTCGATCGATCGCGTGGACTTGATCCTCTCGAACAAAGAGAGAGATCATGACGTCGCGTTCCATCCGGGTGAGTGGCGCAGTGGGAGCAATGCTCCTGTCGTCCGCGCTGCTTTCACCCCTTCACGTCGCCCTTGCCCGCACCGCCGTGCCCGATACGCGGGCCACCCCGCCCATATCCGCGACACTCGCCAGCGCCACCGTCTTGCCCGCCACCGCGACCGTCGTGCGGCCAGCCCGCCGAGCCATCCGGCTGACGGACACGTCGCTGCCGACGCCGTCGGCCACGCAGGTCGACGCCCCCGCAGGCGCATCCCTTACACACAGCATCTCCGCCGAACAGCCTGCTGACGGGTTCAGCGCGGCCCCGGTTCCCGACGACGACATGCGCGCGCCGATGCGACGGGGGCAGGACCTTACGGCCGCCACGATCGAGCCTGATCTCTTCTCCCGCTCACGGCATCTGGAAGGCAGCGGCTTTTCTGATGGATCACAGGCCAGCGACCGTCGGCGCGGCCACGGCTCGGCTGCCGCCGGGCTGCAGCTGACCGTCCCGGTCCTGCAGTAGCGCCCCCCGTTCAGGAACGCGACGGACGGGCGCCTGGCAGACGCCCTCAGGCGGCTGCGTCGTCGCTGACCGCACCCTTGATCAGGCTCAGCGACGTGCCGACGAGGCCGTTGGCATAGTCGATCGCCGAGAACGGACGCAGATCCTCGGCCTGCTCGCCGACCCCGACGGCATGAACCGGCAGCTTGAACCGATCGGCCAGCGCAACGACGATCCCGCCCCGGGCGGACCCGTCGAGCTTGGTGATCACCAGACCGGTCACGTCCACCAGTTCCTTGAACACGCGAACCTGCTCGATCGCGTTCTGCCCGATCGTCGCGTCGAGCACGAGCAGAACCGAGTGCGGCGCGGTCTCGTCGAACTTGCGCATCACGCGGATGATCTTCGCCAGTTCCTCCATCAGCGCGCCCTTGTTGTGCAGGCGTCCGGCGGTATCGATCAGCAGAAGATCAGCCCCCTCCGCCCGGGCGCGCTTGATCCCTTCGAACGCCAGCCCGGCCGCGTCGGCTTCGGGCTTGCCGGCGATCACGGGCGTTCCGGTGCGCTGGCCCCAGACCTGTAACTGCTCGACCGCGGCCGCGCGGAAGGTGTCCCCAGCGACCATCATCACCTTCAGCCCCTGTTCGCCGTAGAAACGCGCGAACTTGCCGATGGTGGTCGTCTTGCCGGTCCCGTTGACGCCCACGACCAGCACGACATGCGGGTGGTGACTGGGGTCGGGCGCGAACGGGATGGCCACGGGCGCCAGAACGCGGGCGATCTCCTCGGCCAGTGCGGTGCGCACTTCCTCGTCGGTCACTTCCTTGCCGAAGCGGCTGGACCGAAACGACTCGATCACCCGGTCGGCCACGGCGGGACCGAGATCGGCCGTGATCAGAACGTCTTCGAGCTCTTCCAGCGCCTCCTCGTCGAGACGACGGTGCGTGAACGCCGCATTCAGCCCGCCCCCAAGCTTCTGCGTGGAGCGGGAGAGGCCTTCCTTGAGGCGGGAGAAAAATCCGAGTGCCATGTCAGACTGTCTCGGCCAGCAGCGTGCCGCCGTCAACCGCCGCCGCGCGCAGGGTCAGGATGCGCCCGACCTCTGCCGTGCCCGACGCAAGCCGGACGGGCGCGAATTCCTCGGAATGGCCGCTTGTCTCGGTCTCCATCAACACCCGCAGCGTCCGACCGCGCAGGGTCGCCAGATAGGCGCCCAGCGTCGCCTCGCCGACCGCGCGCAGGGACGCGGCCCGCGCCTTACGCGACGCCTTGTCGATGGCCGGCATCCGCGCGGCGGGCGTGCCGGGGCGTTCGCTATAGGGAAAGACGTGCAGATATGGCAGTTGCTGATCGCGCACGAAGGCCAGTGTCTCCTCGAACAAAGCCTCCGTCTCCGTCGGGAAACCCGCGATCACGTCCGCGCCGATCCCGATCTCGGGCCGAAGGCCGCGCGCGCGTGCGATCACGCGCGCGGCGTCCTCGACCAGATGGCGACGCTTCATGCGCTTGAGGATCATGTCCGACCCGGCCTGCAGCGAGAGATGCAGATACGGCATGAAGCGCGGCTCGTGCGCCAGAAGCACCCAGAGATCCTCGTCGATCTCGACGGGGTCGACGGACGACAGGCGCAGGCGCTCCAGCTCCGGCACCAGCGCCAGCAAACGGCGGCACAACTGGCCCAGTGCGGGCTGCCCGGGCAGGTCGCCCCCCCACGAGGTGATGTCGACGCCCGTCAGCACGACCTCCCGGTAGCCTGCCCGCACCAGGGCGCGGACCTGTTCGACCACCGCCCCCACGGCGACGGAGCGCGAGGGCCCGCGGCCGAACGGAATGATGCAGAACGTGCAGCGGTGGTCGCAGCCCTGCTGCACCTGCACGAAGGCCCGGGTCCGGCCGGCGAACTCGGTCACCAGGTGGGCGGCCGTCTCACGCGCGGCCATGATGTCGGAGACGGCATCCCCGGCGCCGAGACTGGCCTCGGACCAACTTTCGGCGCGCAGCTTTTCCTCGTTGCCCAATACCCTGGTCACACCCGGCAGCCCGGACCAGCGCGCGGGATCGATCTGTGCGGCGCAGCCGGTGACGACGATCCGCGCGGTGGGCCGATCGCGGTGCGCGCGGCGAATAGCCTGCCGCGCCTGCCGTTCGGCTTCGGCCGTCACGGCGCAGGTGTTGACGATGATCACGTCGTCCAGCGCCGTGGCATGATTGCGCATCACCTCGCTCTCATACGTATTGAGGCGACAGCCGAAGGTCAGGATGTCCGGGGCCTTGCTCATGCCGACACGGCCGCCAGAGCGACATGGCCATCGAACGCGACGACCGCCGGGCCGGTCATCCACACATCGCCGCGTCCCGCCCGCTCCCAGACGATATCGAGGTCGCCACCGTCCATCGTGACGCGGCAGGCATGGCCCACAAGCCCCTTCCGCATCGCGTTGACGGCCGCCGCACACGCCCCCGAGCCGCAGGCAAGGGTCAGGCCTGCGCCACGTTCCCACACGCGCAGCCGCAGATGATCGTCGCCGATGCGTTGCGCAAAGCCGATATTGGCGCCTTCGGCGAACAGGGCGTGTCGTTCCAGCGGCGCGCCGCGCACCGCCGGATCGACGCTCGCCAGATCGTCCACAAAGAAAGTGACGTGGGGGTTGCCCATCGACAGGGCCGCCGGTGAGCCGTCGATCGGCAGCATGAGCGTGTCACAAGCGTCCGTCAGGGGCACCGCGTCCCAGGCCAGACGCGGCGCGCCCATGTTCACGCTGATGCGGCCGTCCGCCTCGACCCGCCCCGGCAACAGCCCGGCGCGCGTCTGCAGGGTGAC
>NZ_JABXXR010000136.1 GCF_013376175.1 Ameyamaea chiangmaiensis | reverse complement strand
CTCCGGCTCCGGCTCAACATAGACGCCGAGGGCACGATCCAACGCCGGCTTGACCCGGGCGGGCGTCAGCGGCAGTTCGCGAAACCGCACGCCGGTTGCGTCGAACACGGCATTGGCGATCGCCGGCGCACTGGGCACGGACGCGGATTCGCCCACGCCCAGCGGCGGATCGTCCGGCCGCTCCATGAACAGCACGTCGATCTCGGGCAGTTCGGGAAAGGTGAGGATCGGATAGGTGCCCCAGTCCCGGCTGGTCACGCCCGTCGCATCGAACGTCACCTCCTCCTTCAGCACACGGCTGAGGGACTGCACGACGTTGCCGTGGACCTGGTGCCGCACCCCGGCCGGATTGACCATCATGCCGGCATCCTGCGCGACATGGACACGCAGCACCCGCACCGCGCCGGTCAGGCGATCGACCGCCACGTCCGCGATCCAGGCCGCCCAGGCGGCGGCCACGCCGGGAAAGGCACCATGGACATAGACCGCGTAGCCGACACCACGCCCCGTCAGCACACGCGCCGAACGGTCGATCGGACGACGCGCTCCGTGGCGCGTCACCCATCCGGCCCGGTCGGCCAGCGCCCGCAACATCTCGCGGGCGCGCACGTCGGTCAGCAGACTCAGCCGGTAGGCCAGCGGGTCTGCCCCCGCAATGGCGGCCAGTTCGTCGATATAGCTGTCGTGCGCAAAGCTGTTGGGCATCGCGGACACGCCCCGCAGCCACGACGCCCGCGCGATCGGCGGCATGTCGTGCACGACCACACGCGCATTGTCGTAGGCATAAGGCGGAATGCAGGTCCGGTCGCCCATCTGCGTGACCGCGGGCTGATCGGCATCGACCTGTCGCGTCAGCACCAGCGCCAGCAGCGGGGACACGTTGGAGGGGTACCGTGTCTGGAACGCATAGGCGACCGGACGCCCCGCCGCGTCGAGCCCGCCGCTGACCTCCATCAACTGGGCGGCACCCTTCGGCTCCCAGACATGCTCCTGCGCGCGCGACAGCTGCACACGCACCGGACGGCCGACAGCCCGCGACAGCAGCAGCGCGTCGCCGCACACATCGTCGGCGCAATTGCGCCCGTAACACCCCGAGGCCTCGTGACGCACGATCTCGATCCGGCCTTCCGGCAGCGCCATCAGCGTGGCCAGATCGCCGCGCAGCATGTGCGGGTTCTGCGTGCCGGACCAGACGACCGGACTGCCGTCCCGCCAGTCCGCCACCGCACAGGACGGGCCGATCGACCCATGCATCTGGTAGGGCCAGAGATAGGACGCGTCGAGGCGCCGCGCGGCGGTCTCCAGCGTCGCGTCCACATCGCCACGCTCCAGCAGTCGACGCGGTGTGGCCGGATTGTCGCGCAGGGCCTTCGCGATGTCGGTCAGGTCCGGCACCGCCACCGGGCGCCACCGCACGACCAGCGCCTCCGCCGCCGCGATGGCCTGCTCCTCGCGCTCGGCCACCACGCCGACGAAGTCGCCGATCGTCACGATGTCGACGACGCCGCGAAGATGCGCGATCGAACCCCGGTCGACCGCGATCAGGCTCCGCCCGACCTGGTACCCATGCTCCACGCCATGATAGGGCGGCCGCACCACCCGTCCGTGCAGCATCCCCGCCACGCGCACGTCATGCACATAGACAGCCCGGCCGGTCGCCTTGTCGGGAATATCCACCCGCGGCACCTCATGGCCGACGATGCGGTACGCCGAACGGGGCTTGAGCGCCACGTCGTCGTCAAAGCGCGTGATATGCCGCACACCTTCCAGCAGATCCGCGATGCTGATCAGACTCGTGCCATCGCCCCGACACAGTACGCCGTCGCGCATGTGCACGTTCTCACGCGCCAGCCCGGACCGGGCTGCGGCCAGTCCCGTCAGGATCTCCCGCGCCTGGGCGGCGGCCTTGCGCAAGGGAATGGCCGAGACCTGGATGGTCTCGCTCGCGATCGTCGCCCCCTGGTTGGGCGTCGTGCCGGTGTGACCCAACTCCATGCGGACCCAGGAAAACGGTACGTCCATTTCCTCGGCCACGATCTGTGCCAGCGCGGTCGCGATGCCCGTCCCTAGATCGACATGCCCGCAATACCCCACGACGCCTTCGTCCGCCCGCACCACGACGAACACGTCATCGGGCACATTGCTCAGATCGCGCTTGACGGCGCCCATGCCGTGCGGTTGCTCGGGCGCGCGGGTGACGGCCACATAGCCCCCCGCCCCCTCGTGACGCGACAGGACGCCATCGCCGCTCATCGGGTCACGCCGGCGGGATCCAGCCCGCACGCGCGCCGGGCGGCGCGCAGGATCTCCACATGCGTACCGCAGCGACACAATGTATAGCGCAGGGCCTCGCGGATGGCCGCTTCGTCTGGCGCGGGGTTCTCATTCAGAAGCGCCCGGATGGTGACGATCATCCCGTTAAGGCAATAGCCACACTGGGCTCCCTGCTCCGCGATGAAGGCATCCTGCACAGGATCCAGCCCGTCAGCGGTCGCCAGCCCCTCCAGTGTCACGATCCGCCGTCCGCTGACGGCGCCGCAGGAGACGGAGCATGCCCGCGCCGCGCGCCCGTCGACCAGCACCGAACACGCCCCACATTCGCCCAACCCACATCCATATTTCGGACCGTTCAACGCGAGGTCGTTGCGCAACACATACAACAGCGGCACATCATCCGGCACATCGAGGCGATGGCACAGACCGTTGACATTCAGTTCGACCACGGGTCATTCCGTTTTAACAATGTTACGCATGCGCGGCGCCCGCCAGCAGGGGTCGCACTTTATTGTAACGTATACACGACATGTTAAGCGTACGACCCACCCCAAAACAAGACCTGTTTCGGTCTCTTTCAGTCGGCGATGGCTTCGGTGTAACGTCGGGAGATGACCCAGAAGCCCCGCCGCGCCGCCTCGTCCCGTTCTGGTACCACGCCACCCGTGCCCGAGCCGGATAATGGACCGGAACATGACGACTACGTCCTTTCCGAACAGATCGGCCATCTGCTACGCCGGGCGTATCAGCGTCATACCGCCATTTTCCAGAACACCATTCCCGACGACAAGCTGACCTCGGTACAGTTCGCCGTCCTGACGACCGTGCGTGATCACCCCAATTCCCCGCTGGTCCTGATCGCGCGCCGGACGGCGATCGACCACGCGACGCTGCGCGACATCGTCCTGCGGCTCAAGCGCCGGGGCCTGCTGCTGATCACACCGGACCAGCACGATCGCCGCCAGCGCCTGGTCTCGCTCTCGACCGCAGGCATGACGCTCGTCGACAGTGTCATCCCCGACGCACAACGCATCACGGAACTGACGATGGCCAATCTGAGCGCGTGCGAACGGCTCGCGGCGATCGAGGTGCTCAGGAAACTGTCCACCGACTAAAGCGCGGGTGCAGGCGTAACCGGACGGTTGCCTCCAGGCCCGACAAGGTTGGCAAAATCATCTCGATTCCGTTGCAATTTTCTTGACAGATCGGCCATGCCGGTTAATTGCTTAAATCGCGTATACGCCATTTATGGCCAGATCCAGAAACAGCGGGATATCCGTCACATGTCGCAGGCGTCTAGAATCGGTATCGTTGGGGCAGGCATGGGAGGAATCACAGCCGCCGCACTTCTTCAGCGCGCCGGCCACGACGTCGTGCTGTATGATCAGGCGCCGGCCTTCTCACGCCTCGGCGCAGGCATCCAGTTCGGTCCGAACGTCATGAAGATCCTGCGCCATCTGGATCTGGAAACCCGACTCACGGCCATGGCCTGCCTGCCGGACTATTGGACCAGCCGCAAGTGGGATGACGGCAGCATTCTGGCCAATATCCCACTGAACGCCGAGCAGGCGCGCTATCAGGCCCCTTACATCACCATCCATCGCGGCGACCTTCAGCAGATGATGCTGGAGGCCATCGATCCGGAACGCGTGAAATTCAACAAGAAGCTGGCGATGTTCCACGAGGACGATCGCTCGGTCACCCTGGAGTTCGAAGACGGCAGCCAGGATCGCGTCGATATCCTGGTCGCGGGCGACGGGATCAACTCACGTGTCCGCGAAATCCTGTTCGGCGAGGAAGAGCCGCTGTATACCGGCTGGCTGGCACATCGGGCCATTATCCCCGGCGCCGCCGCCCGGGCGGCCGGGGCAGACCTGAACGCGAAATGGTGGTCGGACGATCGGCACATCGTCTGCTACTATCTCGACCGCAATCAGGACGAGTTTTATCTGGTCACCGGCGAACCCGGAGACTGGACCAATGCCACCGGCCAGATGCCCAGTTCGCGCGACGCCCTGCGGGAGACCTTCCGTGGCTATCACCCGCTGGTGCAGGCCTATATCGATGCGACCGACGAGGTCACGAAGTGGCCCCTGAAGACCCGGCCTCCTTTGCCCCGCTGGCATCAGGGGCGCGTGGTCATGCTGGGCGATGCCTGCCACCCGATGAAGCCGCACATGGCCCAGGGCGCGGCCATGGCCGTCGAGGATGCGGCCATGCTGACACGCTGCCTCGTCGAACTGGGCACCCGGGACCTCGACGCGACGTTCAGCCGTTATGTCGATCTGCGCCGCGATCGCGCGACGAGGGTACAGGCGATCTCCAACGCGAATACCTGGCTGCGGGCGCCCGAAGATCCCTACTGGTGCTATGGCTATGAACTGTATGGCGTCCCCGTCGGAAAGTGACGCCACACTCCCGCGATCGGGGTGTAGGTCCCGCGCCAGTGCCGGAACCAGACCAGAGGCCTGACGAGGTCACGTAACGAATGAGCACAGCCATGACCGATGCGCAGAACGCCGCACCCCTGAACGTTTCGGCGCTTTATCGATCCGTTTTCATGCGGATCGTCCCATTTCTCGCGCTCGGTTTTCTCGCGGCCTACACCGATCGGGTGAATGTCAGTTTCGCGAAGTTGCAGATGCTCGGCGATCTGGACATGACCGACGCCGGATTTGGGCTTGGTACCGGTCTGTTCTTCATCGGCTACGTGTTCTGCGAAGTGCCGAGCAACATCATCCTTCAGCGTGTGGGGGCCCGTCGCTGGCTGGCGCGAATCCTCGTGACGTGGGGGGTTGTCTCGTCCCTCAGCGGCTTTATCCACACACCGGCGCTGTTCCATCTCTCGCGTTTCGCGCTGGGCGTGGCCGAAGCCGGGTTCATGCCCGGCGCGCTGTATTATCTGGGACAATGGGTGCCCGCGGCCCGGCGCGCGCGGGTGATCGCGCTGTTCATGCTCGGCATTCCGGCAGCGAGCATCATCAGCGCGCCGGTGTCGGGCTGGATCCTGACCAATCTCTCGGGCTACGCGTCGCTCGCGGGCTGGCGGTGGCTGTTTCTGATCGAGGGCCTGCCGCCGATCCTACTGGGACTATGGGGATGGTTCGCACTTCCTGACCGAATCGAAACGGCGTCGTGGCTGACCCCGGTCGAGCGCCGCTATCTCGCGGCCGAACTGGCGGACCACGACAGCAGCCCCCGCAAGACCGCACTCGCGGCCGCACTCGCCGACCCCCGGATCTGGCTGATCGGCATCATCGACGGGGGCATCCTGCTGGGGCTTTACACGGTCGCCTTCTGGTTCCCGACCCTCGTGCGGCAACACTATGCGGGCGATTATGCCCATCTCGGGCTGATCGTCGCGATTCCGCATCTCGCCGCTGCCGTCAGCATGATTGCATGCGGCCTCAGTTCGGATCGCAGCGGCGAGCGGCGGTGGCATCTTTTCGTGCCGGTGGCGATCGGCGCGGTCTCGCTGGCGCTGTGCGGCCTGCCGTCCACCGGCGTGTTCTGGCTCGTCCTGTTCGGCGCCCTGGCAAATGCCGGGCTTCTGGGCGGTTTGCCCGCGCTCTGGGCGATCCCGTTCGTCTTTCTCGACGGACCGGCCGCCGCGGCAGGACTGGCCCTGGCATGCTCACTGGCCAATGTCGCGGGGTTCCTCGCGACGTCACTGTTCGGGCTGGCGCTGACCTACCTCCACCAGCCCGGCATCGTCATGGCCGCGTTCGCCGCCATTGCCTTCGCAGCCTCCCTGCTGGTCTTCCTGATCGACGCCAGCAGGCGCAGGGGTTGACCAGACGCGTTACGCGGTAAGGGGGGCTACGAAACACAAGGCGTCAGAACGGGCATGGTATCCGCCACGTGCCCAAGCGACCTCGGCGCATCTCCCCTCCATACCCGGTCGATGAACCGGGCCCAGCATGGCGGGTCGACGGCACGCGCATCCGGTGCCGCGTCGCCCGTCAGAAGATGTCCTTGATGATATCGTTACCGATTCCAAACCCGGCACCGGCGGCCACGGCCTGACCGAAACCGGACGAGAGCAGACTGCCGAAGAAACCTCCGCCCTGCTGCGGAGCGGGCGCGGGGGCCGCGTCGAAGGTCGGTGCGGCCGCCTGTTGCTGCGCGATCCCGGCATGCAGGGCCTGGAGCAGCGCGCCTACCTGCTGCTGCTCCGCCTGAAAGGTCAGCGCGAGTTCGCGCAGATCGAGCATCCATTCCCGCGCCTGGGAATCGCCGCCGTTCGCGGCGGCCTGCAGCTTGTTGCCGAGCGTCTGCAGCGCCTGCACCGTCTGCTGCGCCTGCGACTGCAGTTGCGTGTAGGCCTGATCGATGACCTGAACGTCCATGACAGCGTCTCCTGTTTCCTGAGGATGCCCGACCCTACGAGGGCCACGCGCCGCTGTCAGCCCGGCGAACCTTAAAACCGCGGACAGGATCGATCAGAGCGACGCCATCGACACACCATGCCCGCGCAGCGACTCCGCCGTCTCCCGCACCGCCGGGCCGTGGGCCCGTTCCAGACGGCGAATGGTGAAATGGGCCCGCGCGAGTGCGCGGTAGTGCGACAGAAACGCGGCGTTGAGCGAGGCCCCGCACAACGCACCCGCGACCGGCATCATCTGCAGGGCGAACTTGCGTGACAGGCCAAGGCCGTAATGGGCCGCGACTTCGGAGACCAGCATGACAACGGGCCGCCCGCGCAGGACCGTCCGGGCAGAGAAGAACCCGATCTCGCTTTCTTCTCCGTCGCGGGGGCCGGCGAAGCTGCGCAGGGCGAAGACTTCCAGGCAGGCCCGGCGGCCGTCCTCGGTCGACAGGTCCTCGCCTTCCTCGCGCGCGATGCGCGCGATCTCGCGCATGATGGTCAGCGTGGTGAAACTGACATCGGGCACCAGACCGGCCACGCCGCTGAACCCGCCGACCGCGCCGGAGACGACGACCGCCGCCTGCGCCGCGTGGCCGCGCCACCGTCCGCCCGCCTCC
>NZ_JABXXR010000135.1 GCF_013376175.1 Ameyamaea chiangmaiensis | reverse complement strand
GCCGTAGCCGCCGCCGCCACCACCACCGTAGCTGCCGCCACCGCCGCCATAGCCGCCCTCGTCACCGCCGCCGTCACCGCCACGGTTGCTGTCGATCAGCACCAGATCGCCCCGGAACCGGTCGACCACGACTTCGGTCGTGTAGCGTTCCTGGCCCGACTGATCGGTCCATTTGCGGGTCTGCAACGACCCTTCGATGTAGACCTTGCGGCCCTTGCGCAGGAAACGCTCGGCCACGTCGGCCACGCGCTCGTTGAAGATCACGACGCGGTGCCACTCGGTGCGCTCCTTGCGCTCGCCCGAGGCGCGGTCGTTCCAGGTTTCCGATGTCGCGACGGTCAGGGAGACGATCTTGGCGCCCGACTGCGCATTGCGGACTTCCGGGTCCTTGCCCAGATTGCCCACCAGAATCACCTTGTTCACACTGCCTGCCATACTCGCCAGTCCCATCACGCCTGAATAAACACGCCCCGGAGGACGCAGGGCCGGCAATCTAGCGCAAGAGGCCGCCTGCCGTCATGCCCGAATGGCAACGGGCGCGCCGGCGCGGCGTTGAGAGCGCGAACGGCTGGCCAAGGCGTGTGAAACGGGTTAGCACAAACACAGAACATCCTTGGCGGCACAGGCGGCACGGAGCATATGGACAGCGGACATTCTTCCACGACCGGCGCGATCCGCGTGCGCGGTGCACGGGCCCATAATCTCAAGGGCATCGATGTCGATATCCCGCGCGACCAGCTTACGGTCGTGACCGGCCTGTCGGGCTCGGGCAAGTCGTCGCTGGCGTTCGACACGATCTATGCCGAGGGGCAGCGCCGCTATGTCGAGAGCCTGTCGGCCTATGCGCGGCAGTTCCTCGAACTGATGGGCAAGCCGGACGTCGAGTCGATCGAGGGCCTGTCGCCCGCGATCTCGATCGAGCAGAAAACCACGTCGAAGAACCCGCGCTCGACGGTCGGCACCGTGACCGAAATCCACGACTACATGCGCCTGCTGTGGGCGCGGGCGGGGGTGCCGTACTCGCCCGCGACCGGTCTGCCGATCGAGGCGCAGACCGTCAGCCAGATGGTCGATCGCGTCATGGCGCTGCCCGAGGGCACGCGGCTGCTGCTGCTGGCCCCCGTCATCCGCGACCGCAAAGGCGAATACCGCAAGGAACTGGCCGAGCTTCAGCGCAAAGGCTTCACCCGCGTGAAGGTCGACGGCACGCTGTATGACATCGGGGACGCGCCGAACCTGAACCGCAAGCTGCGCCATACGCTGGAGGTCGTGGTCGATCGCATCGTGGTCAAGGACGGCGTGCAGGCGCGTCTGGCCGACAGTTTCGAGACCGCGCTGGGTCTGGCCGATGGTCTGGCCTACGCCGAGGAGGTGGTGCGCGGCGAGGCGGACGCCCCGCCCCCGATCGTGTTTTCGTCCAAATTCGCCTGTCCCGTCAGCGGTTTCACGCTGGAGGAGATCGAACCGCGGCTGTTCTCCTTCAACGCGCCGCAGGGGGCTTGCCCGGTCTGCGACGGCATCGGCACCGAGACGCATTTCGACGCCGACCTGATCGTGCCGGACACGCGCCTGTCGCTGGCCGGGGGCGCCATCGCGCCATGGCGCAACGGCCAGGGCCCCTATTACGAGCAGACCCTGGCCGCGCTCGCCGCGCATTTCGACGAATCGATCGACACGCCGTGGGGCTCGCTGTCCGTGGAACTGCGCGATGCGATCATCAACGGCACGGACGACAAGGTCGTTTTCACCTACCATGACGGCAAGCGCGCCTATGCCATCGAAAAGCCGTTCGAGGGCGTGCTGGTCAATCTGCGTCGTCGCATGGCCGAGACGGACAGCATGTGGGTGCGCGAGGAACTGGCGCGTTATCAGTCGCAACGCCCCTGCCACGCGTGCCACGGCGCGCGTCTGAAGCCGGAGGCCCTGTGCGTCCGCGTAGCGGATTCGACGATCGCCGAGGCCTCCGACCTGCCGATCCGCAAGGCACTGGCGTGGTTTTCCACCGTCGAGGCGACGCTGACGCCCCAGCGCGCGGAAATCGCACGGCGTATCCTGCGCGAAATTCTCGATCGCCTGCGGTTTCTGGACGATGTCGGGCTCGACTACCTGACGCTGTCGCGCGGGTCGGCGACCCTGTCCGGCGGCGAGAGCCAGCGCATCCGGCTGGCCAGCCAGATCGGCTCCGGCCTGACCGGGGTGCTGTATGTGCTCGACGAACCCTCGATCGGGCTGCACCAGCGCGATAACGAGCGTCTTCTGGGCACGCTGGAGCGTCTGAAAAAGCTCGGCAACACGCTGATCGTCGTCGAACACGACGAGGACGCCATCCGTTCGGCCGATTGGCTGATCGACATGGGGCCGGGCGCGGGTGTCAACGGCGGCACGGTCGTCGCGGCCGGCACACCGGCCGAGGTGGCCGCGAACACGGCCAGCCTGACCGGCGACTACCTGTCCGGCCGACGCGCGATCGCCGTGCCCGACCCGCGCCGGGCGATCGACCCGAAGCGCGCGCTGCGGATCGTGGGCGCGCGGGGAAACAACCTTCAGTCCGTCGACGCCGCGTTCCCGCTGGGCACGTTCATCTGCGTTACCGGCGTCTCCGGCGGCGGCAAATCAACGCTGGTGATCGACACGCTCTACAAGGCGCTGTCGCGGCAACTCATGGGATCGTCACAGACGCCCGCGCCGTATGACCGGCTGGAGGGTGTCGAGCAGCTCGACAAGATCATCGAGATCGACCAGTCGCCGATCGGCCGCACGCCGCGCTCCAACCCCGCGACCTACACCGATCTGTTCGCCCCTATCCGCGACTGGTTCGCCGAACTGCCCGAGGCCAAGGCGCGCGGTTACAAGCCCGGGCGCTTTTCGTTCAACGTGAAGGGCGGCCGGTGCGAGGCGTGTCAGGGCGATGGCGTGCTGAAGATCGAGATGCACTTCCTGCCCGACGTGTTCGTCACCTGTGATTCGTGCAAGGGCGCGCGCTACAACCGTGAAACGCTGGAGGTCAAGTTCCGCGGCAAGTCGATTGCCGACGTGCTGGCCATGACGGTGGACGAGGCACTGCCATTCTTTTCAGCCGTTCCCCGCATCCGTGATCGTCTGGCGATCCTGCAGAAGGTGGGGCTCGGGTATGTCGCGCTGGGTCAGCAGGCCACCACCCTGTCGGGGGGGGAGGCGCAGCGCGTCAAGCTGTCCAAGGAACTGGCGCGCCGGGCGACGGGCCGCACGCTCTATATTCTCGACGAGCCGACGACCGGCCTGCACGCCGAAGACGTTCGCAAGTTGCTGGAAGTGCTGCACGCGTTGGTCGATCAGGGCAACACGGTGCTGGTGATCGAGCATAATCTGGACGTCATCAAAACGGCGGACTGGATCGTCGATATCGGGCCGGAGGGCGGCGACGGCGGCGGCCGGATCGTGGCCCAAGGCACGCCTGAAGAGGTCGCGCAGGTGGCCGAAAGCCACACCGCACAGTTTCTGCGACCCCTGCTGCCGCGGCTTCTGGCAAAAGCGCCCGGACAGTCGGCCAGGGCGGCGAGTCCTAAACGCGGCGCGCCGGCGACAGCCGCGCGACGGAAAAAGAGCGCGGGCTGATCCACCGGGCGGCGGTGGCCACGCCGCCGTCAGCCGGGACCGCGCCTCGCTTCGGGCGGAGGGGCGGTGCACCCGGTGAGTTCGAAACGGCTGCGGGGCGGTTTGCGGCCCGTCGCGCCGTCGGTGACGAACCCCAGAGCGTTCAGTACCTTCACGGCCGGGACATTGCTTGGTGTGCATTCGGCCACGAGAAGACGCAATGGAAACAAGGTCTTCGCAAGCGGTAGGAACGCCTCCATCGCCTCTTTCGCAAGACCCTTGCGGTGGAGGCTCGGTCGCACCCAGAACCCCACTTCCAGTTCATGCGCGCCGTGCAGGATCACCCCCATGACGACGGCGAGCCGGCGCGACTCGAACAGCCAGCCACCGATGAAACGTGGCCGCCACTCGTCTCCCTCGCCCGCGATCAGTTCCCATGCGTTACGTATGGAGAACGGACTGGTCAGAAAACTGATAGTGCTGGTGATGGCTGGACTGTCCGTCATCACTTGCAGCTCAGGGGCGTCGTCGATGTCCAGAAGCCGGAAGGTCATCCGGGAGGATCGAAACGGGCGCAGATCCCCCAGATCGGGGATTTCCGTGTTCAGACGCGCCATTGGGCCTCCACCGTTACGGCATGATTGATCGGGCCGGCTCCGCCGCCATAGCCGGGTGCCTCGGCAATGGCAGCCCGCAGATAGCGCCGACCACGAATGACCGCCGCCTCCAGTGCCAGCCCCTGCGCAAGACCGGTGGCGATGGCGCTGGCCAGCGTGCAGCCCGTCCCGTGGGTGTGTCGTGTCGCGATGCGCTGGTCGGTGAAGGTTCGCACGCCGTGCTGCGTGGCCAGCACATCGGTCAGCGCGTCTCCCGCCATGTGGCCGCCCTTCAGTAGAACGGCCCGCGCCCCGAGCGCACGCAGGGCCACGGCGGCGCGTTCCATGGCGGCGACATCCACAATCGTCTCACCCAGAAGAGATTCGGCTTCGGGAATATTGGGTGTCAGCAGCGTGGCATGCGGCAGCAGGCGTCCGCGCAGTGCCTCCAGCGCACTGGCCTGCAACAGTGGGGCGCCCCCCTTGGCGACCATTACCGGGTCCAGCACCAGCGGCAGGCCGGGACGATCGGCGCAGATGGCGGCGATGACGTCGATCACCTCGGCCCGGTCCAGCATGCCCGTCTTGATCACGTCCGCGCCCAGATCATCCAGGACCGCGTGCATCTGCGCCGCAACGAAGGGTGCCGGGACCGGCATCACGTCGCGCACGCCGAGGGTGTTTTGTACCGTCAGGGCCGAGAGTGCGGTCATCGCGAACCCATCCAGCGCCGTCACCGCCTTGATATCGGCCTGAATCCCCGCGCCACCCCCGCTGTCGCTGCCCGCGACGATCAACACCCGGCCCCTCATGGTTCAGGCCACCGGGGCAACACGCACAATAGCGTCACACATGTCACTCACGACCTCCTCGACCAGTTGCGCATCCTCGGCCTCCGCCATCACGCGGATCAGGGGTTCGGTGCCGCTTTTGCGCAGTACCAGACGCCCACAGCCGTCCAGACGAGACTCGACGCGCGCCCGCATCTCCAGAACGGATGGTTCGGTCAGCGGATTGCTGCCGGCGAATCGTACGTTACGCAACAATTGTGGATAAGGCGTAAAGACATTGCAGACCGCGCTGGCCGGTCGACCGTCCTCGACCAGGACGGCGAGGATCTGCAGGGCCGCCACAAGCCCGTCTCCGGTGGTCGCGAAATCCGACAGGACGATGTGCCCGGACTGCTCGCCGCCGACATTGGCGCCCATCTCGCGCATTTTCTCGACGACATAACGATCGCCGACCGCCGTCCGTACCAGGCGCAGCCCCTCGTCGGCCAGACACCGCTCAAGCCCCATGTTCGACATCACCGTCGCCACCACGGCGCCGGACACCAGTCGCCCCTGACGGGCCCAGGACCGTGCGACCAAGCCCAGCAACTGGTCGCCGTCGATCAGGCGGCCGGTTTCGTCGGCGATCAGAACGCGATCCGCGTCGCCGTCCAGCGCGATCCCGAAATCGGCACCATTATCGACCACGGCCCGGCACATGGCATGTGGACTGGTGGAACCGCAGTCGGCGTTGATGTTGGTGCCATCGGGCGCGCAGCCGATGCGGATCACCTCCGCCCCCAGCTCCCACAACGCGGTGGGCGCGACGCGGTAGCCCGCGCCGTTCGCGCAGTCGATCACGATCTTCAGGCCGTCGAGCCGCCGCCCGCGCGGAAAGGAGGCCTTCGCCGCCTCGATATAGCGGCCGGCTGCGTCATTGAGGCGCGAGGCGCGGCCGATCTTCGCCGGTGCGGCCAGCCGCGCGGCCAGATCGGTGTCCATCATGGCCTCGATCGCGGATTCGGTCTCGTCGGACAGCTTGAATCCGTCCGGACCGAACAGCTTGATCCCATTGTCCTCGAACGGATTGTGCGAGGCGGAAATCATGACCCCCAGATCGGCGCGCAACGAACGCGTCAGCATTGCGATCGCCGGCGTGGGCATCGGGCCCACGAACGTCACGTCCATCCCCGCCGACAGAAAGCCCGCGACCAGCGCGCTTTCGATCATGTAGCCCGAAAGCCGTGTGTCCTTGCCGATCAGGACCCGGTGACGATGGCCGCCGCGCTGAAAGTGCAGGCCCGCCGCCTGTCCCAGACGCTGCGCGATCTCGACGGTCATCGGGGTGCGGTTCGCGGTGCCGCGAATGCCGTCCGTGCCGAACAGGGTTCTGGTGGTGCTCATGATGTCGACCTGTCCTGAAGCGATGGCGGTGAAACGCCTTGTTTTGTTGCCTGTCTACCGGATGGGTGAAGGGCCTGCCAGACCCGCAGCGCCTGTATCATCGGCTCCACGGCGTGAACGCGCAGGAGCGCGCCGGGCAGATCGAGCCCCGGCAGCGTTGCGGCCAGTGTCCCGGGATCGCGGTCGTCGGCCCGGGCGACCCCGGTTATCTGGCCGATGAAACGTTTGCGCGATGTGCCGACCAGCACGCGACAGCCAAGATTGGCCAAAATTGGCAGGCGGCGCAGAAGCGTGATGTTCTGCGCGGCGTCCTTGGCGAAGCCGAACCCCGGGTCCACCAGGATTCGATCGCGCGCGATCCCGGCGTCCTCTGCAATAGCCACGCGCGCGCCCAGTTCGCGCACGACGTCGACGGCCACGTCGTCGTACACCGCCAGCGCGTTCATCGTCTCCGGAGTGCCGCGCATATGCATCAGGATGACGGGCGTCGTGTGACGCGCCAGCATCGGGGCCGCGTCGGGATCATGCGCCAGCGCCGAGACATCGTTGATGACGTCCGCCCCGGCCTCCAGCGCGCGCGCCATGACCTCGGCATGGCGCGTATCGACCGAGATCAGGCCGCCCGCGCCGCGCAACCCGGCGATCACCGGGCCTACACGGCGCCATTCCTCGCCCGGCGGCAGCGGCTGGGCGCCGGGGCGGGTGCTTTCGCCACCGATATCGAGAATTGTCGCACCCGCGGCCAGCATCCGTCGCCCGGCCGCGATGGCATCGTCAGCTTGTGCGTGCTGGCCGCCATTGCTGAAACTGTCGGGGGTCGCGTTCAGGATCCCCATCACCAGCGCCCCCGGCGGCAGGGTGGCATCCGGCGGCCCGCCGGTCACGCGTTCGCGCTCCGGACGCCAGTCGGCGGGGATGTCCGGTGCGGCGAC
>NZ_JABXXR010000134.1 GCF_013376175.1 Ameyamaea chiangmaiensis | reverse complement strand
CGGCCCGTAGACGCGGCGCGCCGACACGGCTGGTGTCGCCATGCCAGAGCGCAGGTGCCGCGCCCAGACTTTCGGCTGCCGCCGCAAGGCCGCCCCAGTGCGCCGCGATATCGGGACTTTCGAGAATATCGATCTCGGCATGGTCCTGCACATGCAGGATCGCGTCGCTGTCGGCCAGACGCGCGGCAAAGGCGTCGCGCACCGCCGTCCCCTCGCGCCCACCGCCATAGGCCCAGCCCGATGCGTCGAGATAGCGCGCGGCCAGATCGCCCCGCGCGTCCCAGTCCCCCCGCATCAGGGCGCTCTCGACCCCCGCGCCATATGTCCCCGGCGCCGCGCCGAAAATGCGCGTCAGAGCCGCGTCACGGTCCCCCTCGTCCATGCCCCGCACGCTGGCCGCGAGCGTATTCCACGCCGCGTCCTCCTCCCGGGCGGCGACGGCGCGCACGGCCTGGTCGAACAGCCCGATCTGGGCCGGAAACGCGTCACGGAACAGGCCCGAAATCCGCAAGGTCACGTCCACGCGCGGTCGATCGAGCACCGCCAGCGGCATGATGGCGATGCCTGTCACCCGCCCGGACGCGCGATCCCACTCCGGTTCCACGCCCATCAGCAGAAGGGCCAGCGCCAGATCCTCGCCCCCCGTGCGCAGGCTGGCCGATCCCCACAGGTCGATCACGATCCGGCGTAACGGCTCGCCCTGCTCCTGCAGGTGGCGTTGCAGAAGCAACGCGGCCTGTGCGCGGGCAAGTTCGCACGCGGCCCGGGTCGGGACCGCACGCGGGTCGATCGTGTAGAGATTGCGCCCGGTGGGCAGGACGTCCGCGCGGCCACGTGTAGGCGCACCGGCCGGACCCGGTTCGATAAAATGCCCATCAAGCGCGTCCAGCAGCGCGTGTGCTTCCGCCTCGCCACTGCGGGCGATCGCGCGTTCCACGTCGTCGGGCGGCAGGCCGAATTGCGCGGCGATACCGTGCACCAGTTCGCCGGCAAAAGGCGCCGGACGACCGAAGACATGCAGCCCGTCGCGGATCTGGAGGTCTTTCACATCGCACAGATACGCGTCCAGCCGGGCCAGACATTCGTCCTCGTCCGTACCAGACGGAGGGCCGCTTTCATCCAGAACGCCCAGATCGGCGGCGCGCGTCAGGATGTCCGCCCGCAGCAGCGCGCCCCTGCGGCGATCGAGCCCGTCGGCCGCCGCGTACTCGTCGATCAGTCGCTCCAGATCGGCCAGATCGCCGTGCAGGCCCGCCTGGCGCACCGGCGGCGTCATATGGCCGATCATCACCGCGCCGAGCCGCCGCTTGGCGGCCGCGGCCTCGCCCGGATTGTTGATGATGAACGGATAAATCACCGGCACGTTGCCGCACAGAACCTCCGGCGCGCAGGCATCCGACAGGGCAACCGCCTTGCCTGGCAGCCATTCCAGCGTACCGTGCGCGCCCAGATGCACCATCGCGTCCAACGCGCACGCCGATCGCAGCCACAGATAGAACGCAACATACGCATGGCGCGGTGGCAGATCGGCGTCGTGGTAGCTGGCCTTGCGATCCTGTGCCTGCCCGCGATCGGGCTGGACGGCCACGACGAGGCCGCCGGTCTTCACGGCGCGGTGGTGAAAGAAACCCTCGCGCAAGGCGGGATCGTCCTCCGGGCCCCCCCATGCCGTCTCGACCGCTTGCCGGAAAGCGATGGGCAGAGCGTCGAACATCGTGCGATACGCCGCCAGAGACACGGTGGCAGATGTCGCCGTTCCGCCCAGACCGTCCGCCCAGTCGCGCACCGAGCGGCCGGCCGCATCGCCGGTCGCATACCCTGCCCCCGCCAGAAGACCGACGATCGACGCGACACTGGCAAATCCGTCCAGCCCCACGGCATGCGCCGCCTGCCCGGACGTGCCGTCGTCCCCCGCCCCCGGATAGTCGGACAGCACGATTCCCACACGCCGCGCAGACGGTGCCAACTGCCCCAGCCGCGCCCACGACCGGGCCCGCGCCACGACGCGCGCGATGCCGTCTGGGTCTGGTTCGTGCCGTGCCGGATGGCCCGGCGCCGTCTCGGTCTTGAACGAGATCGCACCCGCGTTCAGCCGCCCATCCAGTTCCGGCAGCACGACCTGCATGGCCAGATCGGACTGCGACAGGCCCCGCGCGCTGTCCGCCCACGCCGGACGTGTCGACGTCGGCAACAACACCTGCAGTACGGGGCAGCCGGCAACATCCAGCGGCGACGCACAGATGCCCTCGCCGCGCGTTGCGAAAAATGTCGCGTTCAACACGATGTCCGGGCGAAACGCCTCCAGACGCGCGGACAGCCAACGCGCGCACGCCTCGGCCTTGGGGGACGCGACATAGACCATGTCCACCGTCGCGCCCGCCGCGGCCAAGGCATCGCCGAGCGCATCGATGGCCGCCATGTCGGCCGCCAGAAGTGATGCGCGGTAAAAGACGACACAGGCGCGAAAACCCGCGTCCCCGCCGTCGATATCGCCCAGCGCGCGATAGGGTCCGCAGGGCGGCAAGGCCTGCGGCAGGCGACCGTCATCCGCGCCCCTGCCGGCAAGATGGAGCATCAGGCTCAGCGCCGCGTCGATATTCGCGTCGCCACCTTCGCGGAAAAAACCCTCCAGCCGGGCATGGTACGCGGCCCCGATACGCGACCATTCGGCAAGACGCGCATCGTCGCGGCCGTCACCCGCCAGAAAAGCCAGCGCCAGACCATGTCGTTCGCAACAGGCCAGAACTTCCTCGGCCCCATAACGCCAGTATTCGAGGCCACCCAGAAGCCTGACGACGACGCAACGTGCCCCCGCGATCGTCTGCTCGACATACAGGTCGATCGACATCGGGTGACGCAGGCGGCCCAGAGTGACCGCGCGCAGCGTGGCGTCGCCAGGTTCCAGACGGTCCCACCCCCGTTCGACCGCCAGAAGATCGCTGTCCGAGAACGACAGGAACACGATATCGGCGGGTGCATGGCCGAGATCCTCGGCCACCTCCTGCGCCTCAACCCCCTGCCGCTCGCGGACGAGAAGATGCATGATCCGTGCTCAGCCTTCGCGCAGCGCAGTCTCGATCGCCGCGCGATCCATGCCGTGGCGGCCGATCACCACCAGACGCCCGGACCGATCGTCCGTGCCCAGCGGACGATCGAATTCGTGACGGAAGCGGTTGCCCACGCCCTGCACCGCAAGCCGCATCGCTTTTCCCGCGACCGCACCAAAGCCCTTCATCCGCAAAAGGTCGAACCGATCGGCAACGTCGGCCAGTCGGCGCAGGAACGACACCACGTCGGGCTGTTCGGGGATGGTGACGACAAAGCTGTCGAAATCGTCGTGCTCGTGCTCATCCGCGCCATCGTGGTGCGACCGGCGCGCGGCAAGATCATCCTCGGCCGCGGCCCCAACGCCCAGCAGTACCAGCGGATCCAGACGCCCCTCGACCGCGCGGAGCACGCGCACGGGACGCCCGACGTCCCGCGCGATGTCGGTCTCGATCGCGCCGAGCGCCGCATCGTCGAGCAGATCGGTCTTGTTCAGCACCACCAGATCGGCGGAAAGCAGTTGGTCCTCATAGACTTCGGCCAGAGGATTGTCGTGATCCAGAGACGGGTCGTCCGCGCGCTGGGCTTCGACGGCGGCCACGTCGTCGGCAAAGCGTCCCGCCGCCACGGCGGGTGCGTCGACGACGGTGATCACGCCATCGACCGTCATCCGCGTGCGGATATCGGGCCAGCCGAATGCCTTGAGCAACGGCTTGGGAAGCGCCAGCCCGGACGTCTCGATCACGATATGCTCCGGCGGGTTCGGGCGGTCGATCAGCGCGCGCATGGTGGGCAGAAAGTCGTCCGCCACCGTACAGCACAGACAGCCGTTGGTCAGTTCGACGATGTCGTCGTCTGTACAGCCTTCGATCCCGCAGCTGCGCAGCGTCTCGCCGTCGATGCCGAGCGAGCCGAACTCGTTGACCACCACGGCGATCCGGCGCCCGTGGGCCGCTCCCAGAAGATGGCGCAGCAGCGTGGTCTTGCCCGCGCCCAGAAAGCCCGTGATGATGGTGACGGGAATGCGCGTCGCCACAGGGGTGGTGTTCATGAAGGCTCCTTCAGGGAAATGACGGCGGCCGGCATGCGGCCAAGGACCATGTCCGACAGGCTGGCGGGACGGCGCGACGGCATGACGGTCCCGGTGCGCGATGCGGCATACAGGTCGACATAGTGCAGGATATCGGACGCTTTCTCCGGCCCGAGATTACCCAGCAGCCAGCCCCAGTGCCCTTCCTGCGCCAGAAAGGCGGTGCAGCCACGATCGCACGCGGCAAGGCAGGCGACCTCGCGCACGGCGACGCGTTCGGCTCGCGCGGCCAGGGCATCATGCAGTTGCTGCCCGGGCGGATTGTCGCTGGCCCCCTCGCCCCGTCGGCAGGTCGTGCAGACATACAGGACTGGTCCAGGCGTCGCGTCCGCTTCAGTCTGGGTTTCGTTCAAGACGCGCACCTCATGCTCGACGCCGCCTGGGCGTCATGGGTGCGACGGACGACACCCCCCAGGATGGAGGGAAACGCTAAGCGCGTCCTCGCACTCCGGGCACCCCGCCGGATCGCGATATCAGGGTTGCGGCGCCTCCGAGGGCGCCCAATGGCAGGTCTCCTGACTTACGGGTGAGCGGCGTGGCGCCACTCCATCACACCGGCCTTCCCAGGCAAAACCCAGTGGCCCTGCCGCGTGCGCGGCGTGGTGCGATGTCGAACCGTCTACAGTTGCGGGGGCAGTGCCGGACTGGGCGCGCAAGGGCGCCGAACCGTCTTCCCTTTTCATCCCCTCCTCGGGGAACCATCAGGCACAAGGTCTATCCAAACTGCCCGGAGCGGTCAAACGGTGTGTCGCACGCGCATGAAATCGATAAACGCGCGCAGCGCGGGGGGCACCTGTCGGCGTCCCGAATAATACAGCAGGGGGCCGGAAAAAGGCGCCGTCCAGTCGTCAAGAAGGCGCTCCAGCGCCCCACAGGGTATGTGCGGCGCAAGCCAGTCCTCGAACAGACACACGATGCCCGTTCCCGCGACCGCCGCCTCGACCAGAAGATCGCTCGCCGATCCCGGGCGCACCAGCAGCGGCCCCCTCGGGTCGAGCACAATGGTCTCGCCATCGCGCTCGAACTCCCACCCCGCGAGGGCGCCGCTCGAAAAACGCAGCCGCAGACAGTCGTGATCCAGAAGATCGCGCGGATGGACCGGCCGGCCACGGGCCGCGAGATAGGACGGCGCGGCAGCGGTCACCAGCCGTTGCGTACGGGGCCCGATCGGCACCGCGATCATGTCCTGTTCGAGGCGCTCCTCATAGCGGATGCCCGCATCCGCCCCAGAGGACAGGATATCGACGAAACTGTCTTCCACCGTGACCTCTACGCGGACCTGCGGGTGCGCGCGCAGGAACGGCGGCAAAAGGCCGGGCAGCACGGTGCGCGCGACGTTGGCGGGCACGTTCAGCCGCACGGTTCCGGCAACCACGTCCGAGTGCGTGTGAACGTCCTCCAGCGCCGCGCCGATGTCAGCCAGTGCCGGCGCGCTGCGTTCGAACAGACGTGCGCCATCTCGGGCTCGATCGCCTCGACGTCGTCAATCTGCGACTGATGGGGGATGTGCACGCGCCCCGCGACGGTTCGCTCGAAGCCCCGTTCACCGCACTAGCCCGCCTGCGGGATCAGGGACTGATCCGCCATCTGGGCCTGAGCAACGTCACGGCGTCGCAGATCGCCGAGGCGCAACAGATCGCCCCTGTCGTGTGCGTGCAGAATCATTACAACCTCGTGCACCGGAGCGATGATGGCCTGATCGATCACCTCGCGGCGCAAGGGATTGCCTTCGTGCCGTTCTTCCCGCTGGGCGGCTTCAGCCCGATCCAGTCCGATACCCTGTCCGATATCGCGCGAGACGTCGCGGCCACACCGCTGCAGGTCGCGTTGGCGTGGCTACTGGCGCGGTCGCGCAATCTTGTGCTGATCCCCGGAACGGCCAGCCTGTCCCATCTGCGCGAAAACTGCGCCGCGTCCGACATGGTGCTGTCCGCCGATGTACGGGAACGTCTGGGGACGCTGGCACAGACCTGATCCAACGGCCACGACGCGCCGCAAGGCGATCAGGCCTCCCCCCTGGCCGCCATCGGGCAACCGGCGATGCACAGCACCACATGCTGTGCGACCACTGCCACGCTCTGGTGCAACAGGCCTGCCTCATCACGAAACCGACGGGCCAGTGCGTTCTCCGGCACGATACCGAGACCCACTTCACTGCCGACCAGAACCGTCGGCGCCTGGCGTCGCGCCAGTGCGGCCAGAAGATCGGCGGTCGCACTGGCGATGTCACGCTCCCCGAGCAGAAGATTGCTCAGCCAGAGCGTCAGGCAATCGACCAGCACCGGACGCGCACCCGCGTCGGCAAGCGCCCCAGGCACGTCGAAGGGCGTCTCGACCGTCTCCCACCCCGGCCCGCGCGCGGCGCGGTGGCGGTCGATACGCGTGCGCATCTCGTCATCCCAGGCCTGCGCCGTCGCGATATAGCGCCAGGGTCCGGGCGCGCGACGGGTCCGCGCTTCGGCATACGCGCTCTTGCCCGAGCGCGCGCCCCCCAGCACCAGCGTGATCTCCGCCATGATTGGCCTCCAGCCGTCGGACGGTGGCAAAAACACTTGCACCGATCAGTCCCCGGCAACACAAACCCTAGCATGCCGACACCCCCGCCCCCCACCCTGTCCGCGCTGCGCGCGTGCCTGACGACCCTGCCCGAAGCCGCAACCGACGCCGCGGCGGCCATCGCCGAACGTGACACGCGCCTGACCAAGCCCCCCGGCAGCCTCGGCCGACTGGAAGAACTGGCGCTCTGGCTGGGTCGTTGGCAGCACCGCGCGACGCCCCGGCTCGACCACGTGCAAACCGTCGTCTTCGCAGGCAATCACGGGGTCGTCGCGCAGGGCGTCACGCCATGGCCGTCCGACGTCACCGCGCAGATGGTCGGCAACTTCCACTCCGGTGGCGCGGCCATCAACCAGATCAGCCGCATCGCGGGCGCGGCGCTGCGGGTGATCGCCATACACGACCTTCGTCCGACGGACGATTTCACGACCACGGCGGCCATGAGCGAACGCGCGTTCCTCGCCGCCTTCGCCACGGGGTTCGAAGCCGTCGATCCGGACACCGACCTTCTGTGCCTCGGCGAGATGGGGATCGGCAACACAACGGTCGCCGCGGCACTGGCCGCGGCACTGTTCGGCGGCGGCGGCAGCGCGTGGGCCGG
>NZ_JABXXR010000133.1 GCF_013376175.1 Ameyamaea chiangmaiensis | reverse complement strand
GCTGGCGTGTCTGGGTCGCCCTGACCCTGATCCCCGTGGCCGCGCTGGCGCTCTATCTCACCGAAGGGCATCCCTCCCTGCCCGCCCAGCCGCTCGCGCCCCGCCACGCCGCCGCGGTGCAGGAGGACACACGCACCGACGTTCTGCTGACGCAACTGCGCGCTGGGCTGGACCGGGTGGCGCCCACCGACCCGAACTACGTGCGCGGCTATCTGCTGCTGGGACAGGCGGAGGCGGCGCGCGAACATTATGCTGCTGCCGCTGCCGCATGGCACAAGGCGCTTGATCAGCAGTTCGACCCCGAACTGGCCGCGCGCACGGCCGAAGCCCAGACCCGTGCCGACGGCCGGGTCAGCGCCGACAGCGCCGCCCTGTTCCGACGCGCGCTGGACGCTGCCCCCAAGGACGCCGAATGGCGCATGGCGGCCGAACAGCGCATCGCGGAATCGGAGCATGGCCAATGAGCATGCAACCAGCCCCCACGGCCATCACCCCGTGCCCACTCTGCGGCACGCCGTTGCGAAGCACGGCCGAATCGTGCTCCCGCTGCGGGGCGGTGCGTCAGTTCGGTCCCACACGAGCGGAGTCGATCCGGGGCGCCCTGGTCGGTGCGGTGGCGGCTCCCGCCATTACCGCCATCCTGCAACCCTCGGTCATCGTTCTGGTCTGCGTCGCGATCGCGGGCCTCGTCGGCGGGTTCTACGTCGCGCATGCTCGCCACGGCGCCGATCGCTGGCTACCGCCGTCGCGCTGACCGGGCTCCGGTGGCCATTTACGAAGGCGTGTAAACGAGCGGGGCTGACATGGAAGCCTACGCCGCACCACCTCAAGCACTCAGTCGCCTCGTGGTTCGCTATGGACCGGGTGCCGCTCGATCAGGCTGCCGACTGGCTCGCGACTGACCCGACGGCGCCGCGGCGCGTTTGTCGAAAATTCGACCAGGCCTTATCTCAGGAGCATTGCTGATGATTTTGAGTTGCCGTGGTCCATATGGACCATAACAATGCCTACGGATAACCTAGAAAACCTAGCGTTATCACTGGCGTCCCGTACGGGATTCGAACCCGTGTCGCCGCCGTGAAAGGGCGGTGTCCTAGGCCTCTAGACGAACGGGACAGAGGCGCGTTGTTGGAGCGGTGAGTATCGCACCCCCAAGGGTGGGTCAAGGTGCCCGGACGTAATTTTCCAACTGCTCCGCCGAATAATGCCTCGCTTACGCAAGGGCGGCGTCGTGGATGAAAAAGCCGATGCTTTCACGCCCGTTCCACTGCTCCGCCCGCAGCCAGCCCGCGACATGCAGCAACGGCGCCGCGCGATCCTCCAGCGCCGGCGTGAAAGGCTTGTCCTCCGCGCGAAACAGCAGCGCCTTGACGCGCGTCCCGCCCGTTGCGGACTCCAGCAGGACACGCAACGTGTTGCCGTCGCGGCCGATGCGGTCCGCCTTGACCACACGCACCCGGGACAGAACCATCATGGGTTCGTCATGCCCGGCGCCAAAGGGCGCCAGACGCCGCAGGTCGGCAGCCAGATCGATCGTGGCGCCACGACCGGCCAACACGCCATCGACCAGAACGTCCACCGCGGGCGGCAACGCACGCGCGTCGGTCAGACGTTCGTCCAGAAACGCGTGAAACGCTTGGGCCTTGTCCACCGACAGTGAAAAGCCCGCCGCCATCGCATGACCACCACCGGTCAGCAAAAGCCCGTGCGCATGGGCCGCGAGAATAGCCGAGCCGATGTCCAGCCCAGGGACCGAACGCGCCGACCCCTTGATCACGCCGTCCGCCTCCGCGCCCACAAGCGCGGGTCGGTTGAACCGCTCCTTTATCCGTCCGGCCACAATCCCGACCACGCCGGAATGCCAGGCGCTGCCATGCACGAACAGCACCGCACGGCCTTCGTCGCGCTGCCGCCCGGCCTCTTCCAGCGCAGGATCGAGAATGGCGCTCTCGACCGTCTGCCGCCGTCGGTTGATGGCATCCAGCCGCTCGGCCAGAACGCGGGCCTCACCCTCGTCCGTGGACAGTAATAGACGTACGCCCAGATCGGCTTCGGCGATCCGCCCGCCGGCGTTGATACGGGGGCCCAAGGCAAAGCCGCAACTGAAGGCATCGGGCGCGTTCAGAACGCCGGCGACGTCCAGCAGGGCCGCGATACCGACACGCTGGCGCCCGCGCATCACCTTGAGTCCCTGCGTCACCAGGGCCCGGTTGAGGCCGTTCAGCGGCATGACGTCACAGATCGTTGCCAGAGCCACCAGATCCAGCAGGCCCAGAAGATCGGGCGGCGGCGTGTCCGCGAACCGGCCCGCGCGACGCAACGCGCGCAGCAGGCCGACGCAGGTCAGAAAACTCAGCGTCGCGGCGCAGATCATGCCATGGCCGGAGGCACAGTCCGGTCGGTTCGGGTTGACCACGGCCGTGACCCTCGGCAGCGGCCCCTCGGCCTTGTGGTGGTCCAGCACCACCACATCGGCCCGACGAGCCGCGTCGTTCAGGATCGTCGGAGCCGTCGTGCCACAATCGACACAGACCACAAGGGTCGCACCGTCGTCGATCAGCCGAGCCAGCGCACCTGCATTAGGTCCATACCCTTCGGCCAGCCGATCGGGAATATGGACCCGCACGTCACACCCGAGCGCGCGCAGCACAAGCGTCAGGATGGCGCTGGCGCACGCCCCGTCGACGTCATAATCGCCGAACACCGCAACCGTCTCGCGGGCGGCGACAGCGGCGACCAGCCGCGCCACCGCCGCATCCATGTCGGCGAAGCGGGATGGATCGGGCAGAAACACCCGCAATGTGGGATCGAGAAAGTCAGCCGCGTGATCGGCGCCGACCCCGCGTGAGGCCAGTATGCGCGCCACGATTTCCGGCAGGCCGGCTCGCTGGGCAATGGCCAGCGCGGTCCGGCCGACACCATCGGGCGCAAGACCATGCTCACGCCACAGCCAGCGCCGGCCGCTCAGGCTCCGTGTCACATTCAGAACGCACGCGTCGTCTTGCGTCTCCAGAACCTCGCTCACCATCACCCCATTCGACGTGGAAGGGCGTCAGCGCGCGCCCCAGGTCTTGATCTCGAAGTTATGGCGCCCTTCGACGAAGCGCACCGTGCCCGACTTGGACCGCATCACGATCGAATGCGTGATGGCGGTGGAGCCCCGACGCCGGATACCACGCAGCAGCGGCCCCGTCGTCACGCCGGTGGCGGAGAACAGGACATCGCCCCGCGCCATGTCCTCAAGTGCCAGCTTGCGGGTCGGATCCTTGCCCGGATCCATCTCACGCGCGCGCGCGATCTGGGTGTCGTCCTCAAACAGGAGACGGGCCTGCATCTGACCCTTGACGCATCGCACGGCGGCAGCGGCCAGAACGCCTTCTGGCGCACCGCCCGAACCGGCGTAGATATCAACCGCACTCTCGTCGAGACAGGCCGCGATCGCCGCCGCCACGTCGCCGTCGGTCAGGAGCATGACACGCGCACCGGCTTCGCGTGCCTTGGCGATCATCTCCTCATGCCGGTCACGGTCGAGCGCGCACAGCGTAACCTCGGACACCGGCTTGCCGAGGGCACGGGCCAGTTCAGTCAGGTTCGTGCCGATCGAGGCGTCCAGATCGACCACGTCGGCCGGCAGATGCGGGCCGACCACGATCTTGTCCATGTAGATGTCGGGTGCATGAAGGAAATTACCCCGCTCCGCCAGGGCGACGACCGTCAGGGCGTTGGGCAGGTTCTTGGCACACAGATTGGTGCCTTCCAGCGGATCGACCGCAATGTCCATCGCGGGACCGCCCGCGCCGACATGCTCGCCGATGAACAGCATCGGCGCCTCGTCCATCTCGCCCTCGCCGATGACCACCGTGCCGTCGATCGCCACGGAGTCGAACGCACGCCGCATGGCCTCGACCGCCGCACCGTCGGCCTCGTTCTTCAGGCCTCGACCGGTCCAATCCGACGAGGCGATGGCGGCGGCCTCGGTCACACGCACCAGCTCGAGCGCCAGATTCCGGTCCGTGGCCTGGTAGGCCTCTCGCTTGCTGCTGCGTGCCATCGTGTCTCTCTCCCGTTTTGCCCTCTCTGGGGCTCTGACTTGCGCGTCGGGCCGGATCAACCGGCCTCGATCCGCAACATCGTGGGCTCCTCAAGGACCACGTCAAGAGCGGATATGCGTGTGCGCGCCGCCAGAATGGCTGCCTCGCGCGTCTCGTGCGTCACGATTACCAGTGGAACGGCGGCCTCCTGTCCGGTGCCCGCGGCACGACCATGCTGCAGAAGACTGCGCACGGACACGACCTCGTCGCGCAGGATCGCGGCGATCTCGGCGATCACGCCGGGTTGATCGCGCACCAGCAGACGCAGGTAATACGCACCGACGAACGACTCCCGCGGCAGGCTGCGCGAGGCGGACAACGCCGTGTCGCTGGCGCCCCAGACCGGAACGGCGGTCCCGCGCGCGACATCGACAAGGTCCGCCACCACCGCCGACGCGGTCGGACCGGCACCGGCACCACGCCCCTCGAGCATCAGGCGACCAACGAACGCGCCTTCGACCAGCACGGCGTTGAACACCCCCTCGACACTGGCGAGCTGGCTGCCTTCGGGCACCAGGCACGGGCTGACCCGCGTCTCGATGCCGTCCGCATGGCGGCGGGCGACGCCCAGCAGCTTGAGACGGTAGCCAAGACGGGCGGCGAACTGCAGATCGAGCGCGCCGATCCCACGGATCCCCTCGACCACGACGGAGCCGAAATCCACCGGCCGCCCGAACGCCAGAGCCGCCAGAATCGCGAGCTTGTGCGCCGCGTCGATCCCATCGACGTCAGTCGACGGATCTGCCTCGGCATAACCGAGCGCCTGCGCCTCGGAGAGCACATCGGCGAAATCCCGGCCCGATTCGCGCATGGTGGTCATGATGTAGTTGCAGGTGCCGTTCAGGATCCCGCCGATCCAGTCCAGCCGATCGCCCGCCAGCCCCTCGCGCACCGCCTTGATGACCGGAATGCCGCCAGCCACAGCGGCCTCGAACATCAGAGGCACGCCCGCGCGCTCCGACAGGCGGGCAAGGTCGGCACCGTGGACCGCCACCAGCGCCTTGTTGGCCGTGACCACCGGTTTGCCGGCCTCCAGGGCCGCCTTGACCAGATCGCGCGCCACGCCCTCGGCGGCGCCGATCAGTTCGACGACCACATCGACGTCCGGATCGGCCGCCAGTGCACGCGCGTCATCGACCCAGCGCACCCCCGACAGGTCCACTCCCCGGTCGCGACCGCGCGACCGCGCCGCGACCGCCACGATTTCAATCGGACGACCTGCCCGTGCGGCAATCAGATCGGCATTCGCGCGCAGCAGTGTCGCAACCCCCGCACCCACCGTGCCAAGGCCCGCGACACCCAGCCGCAGGGCACCTTTCGACGTCACGACGCCACCTCCGGTTTTGCCGGAAGGGCCGGCACCCGCAGGCCCTCGGAAGCAAAGAAGGTCCGTATCGCGCGCGTCGCCTGACGCAGCCGCTGGGTGTTTTCAACAAGGCCTATCCGCACGAAACCCTCACCATATTCACCAAAGCCGAGGCCGGGCGCCACCGCGACGCCCGCCTTGTCCAACAACAGTTTCGAAAACGCGACACTGCCCATGCCCGCGAACGGTTCGGGAATCGGCGCCCAGGCGAACATCGATCCCTCCGGCGACGGCACGTCCCATCCCGCCGCGTGCAAGCCGCGGATCAACACGTCACGGCGCTCCTTGTAAAGCGCCCGCACCTCCGTCACGCAGTCCTGCGAGCCGTTGAGCGCGGCCACCGATGCGACCTGAATCGGCGTGAACGCCCCATAGTCGAGATAGGACTTGATGCGCGTCAACGCCGTGATCAGGCGCGGATTGCCGGCCGCGAACCCCATGCGCCAGCCCGCCATCGAATAAGTCTTGGACATCGACGTGAATTCCACCGCGACGTCCTTCGCGCCGGGCACGGCGAGGAGCGAGGGCGGCGGCGTATCGCCGAAATAGATCTCGGCATAGGCAAGATCAGACAGGATCCACAGCCCCTCGCGCCGGGCGAACGCCACGATCTCGCGATAGAAATCCATCGTCGCGACATAGGCCGTCGGATTGGACGGGAAATTGACGATCAGCGCCGTCGGTTTGGGAACCGAATGCCGCACGGCGCGCTCCAGCGCGCGCAGCATGTCGTCGTCGGGGGTCGCGGGGATCGATCGGACCGAGGCCCCGGCGATGATGAATCCGAACTGATGAATGGGATAGGACGGGTTGGGCACCAGAATGGTGTCGCCCGGGCTGGTGATGGCGGCGGCCAGATTGGCCAGCCCTTCCTTCGACCCCAACGTCGCGATCACCTCGGTCTCGGGGTCCAGCTTCACCTGGAAACGGCGGTCGTAATACCCCGCCAGAGCCTTGCGCAGGCCGGGGATCCCCCGGCTGACCGAATAGCGGTGCGACCGTGGATCAGCCACCGTCTCGACCAGCTTGCGCACGATATGCGGAGGCGTCGGGCTGTCCGGATTGCCCATTCCGAGGTCGATAATGTCCTCGCCCCGTCCTCGCGCCGCGGCCTTGGCCTTGTTGACCTCGGCGAACACATAGGGCGGAAGGCGTCGGATGCGATGGAACTCGTCGGTCATGGCCATGGACACTGTCTTGAACATACCCGTCGGCACGACAGCAAACCGGACGGGCGCTCCGCCGCGCGGAGGGCGGTCATACTACCGACGAATGAACGCGAGGCAACAGAGCACGACCCCGCGCGTCAGGTCACACGGGCATCGTGCCCGAACGCCTCGGCCATCACCCGGATATGCGCCAGCGGCACCCCACGCCCCACCAGCAGGTTTACCAGAGCCTGCGCCCGCAACAGCCCCAGCCGCGTCGCACGCGCCTGATCGGCCGGCGCCACGCCCTCGGCCGAGCCGTATCCATGCACGGTCAGGCTCTGCGTGCGGCCACGGGCGACCAGATCGGCCAGGGTGCTCTCCTGCCCGGAGGCCACGATATCGGTGCTCATCTGAAAGCGCACCAGCGTGCCCGGCGGCTCCGCCAGGGCATACGCGGGCCGCGTCGCGTCGGCGATGGCCGAGTCCGACGCGACCTCGAAGCCGGGAAACTGCGGCGCCGGCGGCGGCGCGGGCGGGATTTGCGGCAGCGGCACGTTGGCGGCGGCCTGTGCGTCAGTCGGGGATTTGACCACGTCGGTATTGAGCGCGGGCATCGCGGTTTCGCCCGGGTGGGCTCTCGCGGCCGACGGCACCGGCCGTGCCGGCGGAGCAGCGCCCGGGGCCAGC
>NZ_JABXXR010000132.1 GCF_013376175.1 Ameyamaea chiangmaiensis | reverse complement strand
CCGACCTTCTGCGCGCGCGCGCGGACAGCATCGCCGTCGTCCTGACGACCGAACAGGGCAAGCCTCTGGCCGAAGCGCGTGCCGAGATCAACGTGTGCGCCGACGTGATCGACTGGGCCGCGGAAGAAGGTCGCCGCGTCTATGGCCGCACGATCCCGGCCCGCGCGCCCGGCGTGACCCAGACGGTCATCAAGTCGCCCGTCGGTCCGGTCGCCGGATTCTCGCCGTGGAATTTCCCCATGAGCCAGGCGGCCCGCAAGGTTGCCGCGGCACTGGCCACGGGATGCTCGATCATCGTCAAGGCGCCGGAGGACACCCCCGCATCGCCGGCCGCGCTGATGCAGACGTTTCTCGACGCGGGTGTCCCTGCCGGGACGGTCGGACTGCTGTACGGCACGCCGGCGGAAATCTCCGAGCGCCTGATCCCCGATCCTGCGATCCGCAAGGTCACGTTCACCGGCTCGACCGTGGTCGGCAAGCATCTGGCGGCCCTCGCGGGGCAACACATGAAGCGCGTGACGATGGAACTCGGCGGTCATGCGCCCGTCATCGTCAGTGCCACCGCCGATCTGGACGCGGCGGTCGAGCTGTCCGCAGGCGCCAAGATCCGCAACGCGGGACAGGTCTGCATCTCGCCCACCCGCTTCCTGATCGAACGCCCCGTCTATGAGCGCTTCGTCGAACGCTATGTCGCGCGCATGCGTCAGGTGAGTGTCGGCAACGGGCTCGAGGACGGCACCACGATGGGCCCTCTGGCCAACGAGCGCCGGGTCCCCGCGATCGAGTCCCTGCTGGCCGACGCAACCGCCAAGGGGGCCAAAATCGCGCTGGGTGGGGAGCGGCTGGGCAATGCGGGCAACTTCTTCGCCCCGACCGTCGTGACCGACCTGACGCCCGACATGACGATCATGAACGAGGAGCCGTTCGGCCCCGTCTCGCTGATGATGCCCTACACCCATCTGGACGAGGCGATCACCGAGGCGAACCGCCTGCTCTATGGACTGGCGGCCTACGCCTTCACCCAGTCCGGCAGCGAGGCGGCACAACTGCGCGATCGCGTACGCTCGGGGATGCTGACCATCAACCATATCGGCCTCGGTCTGCCGGAAATCCCGTTCGGCGGCATCAACGACTCCGGCTATGGGTCCGAAGGCGGGATCGAGGCGCTCGAGGCCTATCTGGAAACGCGGATCGTGACGCACCGCGCCTACTGACGCGCCGCCAGACGGGAAAGGACCCAGCGGCCTATCCCGTCCACCACCGGCGTCTCGATCCCCGCATAACCGTGCGGGCTGAGCGAGCCGCAGGGCGTGCCGTCCTCGTCACGACCGCCCGAGACCGACAATACGGACACATCCGGGCTGGCCGAAAGGGCCGCACGGATGGCGGCTGCGGCACCGGGCGGTGCGACCGGGCAGCGGTCATCGCGGTTGACGACGATCAGCACCGGCACGCGAACACCCTCAGGATCCGCGTCGAACACGGTCTCATGGCTGCCGCCCAGGACGGACACTGGCTCGGATAAAATCACGCCGGCCAGCGTTCCAGGCGGAGCATGGGCCGCGCCGTTCATCGCCGCGATGCTGCCTTGGCTGGTGCCCAGCAGAAACACCGGCGCACCGAACCTCTCGCGTGCCAGCCTCACGAGTGCGGCCACCCGGTCGGCGTAGGCGGGCGTTGAGCGAACTCCACGCAGCGTCATGTCATCCGGCGCGTCGGCAAGGACCACGGCGTAGCCGCGCGCTGCCCACAGGGCACGTGTCCGGACGACGAAATTCGCGCCATGACGTACCGTTCCGTCAGGACGGATCCCCACGTCGCCCGCGCCGCCGGGAAGCATGACGAGCGTTGCGCGCGGATGCGCCGGGCCGGACACCAGTACGCGCCCCGCCGCCAGACCGGCTAGTGGACGCGCGAGACCGTCCGGCGCCCGCAGGAAGACGAGGCCAACGGCGGCGCCCCTCAGCAACACCCGCCAGCCCGCATGTCGACGACGGGATGGCACACACGACGCGCGTTCACGCAGGAAACCGAAAGGCATCACGCCCGCTCCTTCCGCCGACCGCCGCTCTGCACGTGACGTGCCTTTGCCATGTCTCTGGCGCGTCCCGCGTCGATCTGACGGGAGTATCCAGAGTGTCGTCGGGCAAAGTATTTGTATCGCGTGCAAGCACGCGGCAACGCGGTCTCCACTCTCAGGGCCTGTCTCTTGCCGGGTCCCTGTCTGCGCCAGCCGTCGCGCGGGGCGTGACCACAAGCAGGGGGCCGGTCCTGTTGCCCTGCCGCTCTCAGGACATCCGAGCGGACAGGAACGCTCCCATCGCGCGACGCGCCGACGCCGCATCGCGGCCGAGCGCGATCAGCCCGGCGATCTGACGCGGATCGCGCGCCAACCGGCCGAGCAGACGTCCGGGCTTCAGACCGCCTTCCGGGTCGAGCACGACAAGCGCGGCGTCAGGCAACGTACGGTCCGCCGGATCGCAAATCACGCGCAGGACCGCGAACGGCAATCCCGCCGTGCACGCCGAACGCGCGACGAATCCGCTTTCCATGTCCAGCGCGCAACAGCCACTGCGCCGAAACAGGGACGCCTTGTCGTCGGCGCGCGCGACCACGACATCGCTGTGCAGCACTCCGCCGGACACCTCGCCGAACAGGGCGGACAGCGCGGGATCGGTCGACAGCGCCTCCCCGGTGAGAAACGCCACCCGGTCCGCCACGACGACCGTACCGGGCGGCAACGCCGGATCGAGCCCCGCCGCCAGACCAAAAGACAGCAGTCCGCGCGTACCGGCCTCAACCAGACGCCGCGCGCCATCCCGCGCGCCTTGGGCGGTAGCGCCGCTGATGGCGATCGCGGCGGCAGGGAACGCCGCGCGGGCAACCCGCGCCTCGGCTTTCAGGCCGACAAGAATCCCAAGGCCCGCGCCGTCCGCCCGCACGCCCGTGCCCTGACTGGCCATGTTCGGGTCAGAAACCGTACGAAACCTGGCGGCTGTTGCTGCTGCCAAGGTTTCGAAACCGCGAGAGCGCCATCAGCGGGAAGAACTGCTTGTACCCGTGATAGCGGAGATAGAACACCTTGGGGAAACCCACGGCGTTATAGGGCTCCTCATGCCACTCGCCCCGTTCGTCCTGCGCGTTCATCAGAAACGCGACACCACGCCTGACCGCCGGATCGTCGCGCAGGCCGACCGCCATCATGCCCAGAACCGCCCAAGCCGTCTGCGACGGCAGGCTCTCGTCATACTCGCCGGACGCCGCACCCTCGTAGGTCGCGCAGTCCTCGCCCCAACCGCCATCCTCGCGCTGGACCGAGCGCAGCCAGGCGACGGCCCGGCGGACCGACGGATCGTCGTGCGCGACGCCGGCCGCATTGTAGGCGCACAGCACCGACCATGTGCCGTAGATGTAGTTGGTGCCCCAGCGACCGAACCAGCTTCCCTCGGCTTCCTGTTCCCGGCGCAGATAGTCGATCCCGCGCTCGATTACCGGTCGATCCTCCGGATGGCCGAGCTGGGCCAGAAAGGAGATACAGCGCGCGGTCACGTCGGCCGTCGGCGGATCCAGAAGCGCACCGTGATCCGAAAAAGGAATGTGGTTCAGGAGGTCGAGATCATTGTCGATATCGAAGGCACCCCAACCACCGTTGGTGCTCTGCATACCGATGATCCAGCGGCGGGCGCGGTCGATGGCCTCCGCGCTGTCAGGGTTGCCCTCACGGTGCAGCATCATGCCCACGACGGCGGTGTCATCCACGTCAGGATAGTAGTCGTTTCCATACTGGAACGCCCAGCCGCCCGGCTCGAGGTCCGGTGCGTTGACGGCCCAGTCGCCCTTGACGTCGAGGATCTGCTTCGTGCGCAGCCAGTCGGCGGCGCGCGCCATCCGCTCGCGTGTTTCCTCCGGCCGGATGCCCGAGGGGCCGTCGGACGCCTCCAGCATCGCATGGCCTGTCAGGCCCGTGTCCCAGATCGGCGAAACACAGGGCTGGCAGTAGGTTTCCGCGCCATTATGGACCAGAAGGCCCTGTACCGCCTGCCAGGCCGTGGCGGCGCGTGGGTCACTGTCCGGGACGCCCAGCGTCCGATACATCATGACCGTATTGGCGATGGCCGGGTAAATCGCGCCCAGACCGTCGCGGCCGTTCAGACGCGGCTCGATGAAATCGATCGCGGCCTGAATCGCGCGTTCGTGCAATGTGCGCGGAAGGCGTGGCACCACCGGGCGCAACGCCACGTCGAGATACTTGAACGCCCGGCCCCAGACAGACCGATACGGCCCGCGGATCCAGTCGCGCACCGTCTCCGGCGGCACTGTGAACAGTTCCTGCACGTGAATGCCGCGTGGGTTGATCGCGCGCGGCCTGCGTGCCGCCAGCACCAGTAATGGTGCGATCACGGCACGCGACCAGTACGACATATTCCAGACGGAAAAAAACGCCTTGCGCGGCAGCAGCATCAGTTCGACCGGCATCACCGGCGTAGCCCGCCACGGCACCTCGCCAAACAAAGCCAGCTGAAAGCGGGTAAACACGTTCGAACGCGCGGCACCGCCATGGTCCAGAATCGCCTCACGCGCGCGGCGCATGTGCGGGGCATCGATGTCGTCGCCGATCGCCTTGAGCGCGAAATAGGCCTTGACCGACGCGGACAGATCGAACCCGCCACCGTGATACAGCGGCCAGCCGCCATGGTCGCCCTGGATACGGCGCAGATAGACCCCGATGCGACTTTCCAGTTCAGGGTCGATACGGTCGAGAAAATGCTCCAGCAGGACGTATTCGGCCGGGATCGTCGCATCGGCTTCGAGCTCGAACACCCAGTGCCCGTCGTCATTCTGACGGTTCGACAGGGCCGCATGCGCGTTTGAGACGGCCCGCTCCAGCGCGTCGGGCGTAATCGTGTCGGCCGGGGCAGGATCCGGGCGAAGCGGGGCGTCGATGTCGTTCAGCATGCTGTCTCTCCGGCCCGGCATCGTCTCGCGGGCACGCTTCCTTCCTTGTCCGGTCTGATCGGGCGTTCAGGCCATCTCATCCGCACGCAGGACGCGAACGGCCGAAACTCCTGACCTGATCGCACCTTCGATCGTGCAGGGCAAGCCGGTCGCCGTCCAGTCGCCCGCCAGAACCAGGTTCGCGAGCGCCGTGCGCGCCGTCGGCCTCAGCCGCTCCTGCGCCGGTGTGGCCGCGAACGTTGCCCGCTTTTCCCGCACGATCCGGGCCGCGCCCGGGGCCGCCGGCAAGGGGCGTTCGAGCACCGGATCGAGAACCGCGCGGACCTCGTGCCAGATCCGGGCTTCCAGCGCGTCCGTGTCCCACTCGGCATATCGATTGGCGGCACTGACCGTGACGGAGACCACATCGCCACGCACGAACACCCACTCCGTCATCCCGCCGATGACGCCGGCAAAGCCCGCGCGGGCCATGGACCCGGACAGGCGCTGCGCATCCTCAAGCCGGAAATGGGCATTGACGATCGCCTCGAACGCATCGGGGGCGGTAAAGCCCGGCACGCTGCCGGCCAGCAGCGTGCGCGCAACCCAGGGCGGCACGGCGACGACGACCCGGTCATCCGGGCCGAGGACGACGCGTTCGCCCCCCGCGACGAAACCCAGCGCCCGACCGCCCGCGATCTCCAGCGCGCTGACGCGACAGTTGACGTGCACCTCGGCCTTCATCACCGCCAGATGCGCCAGAGCGGGATCGACGAAACTTTCCGACAGTCCCTCCCGCGCAAACCACGGCACGCAGGCTCGTCCACCCTTGGCCAGCGACTCACGGATCACGCCGCCCAGCAGAGCCGCGCTGGCGTCCTCGCACAGGGTGTTCAGGGCCGAAATCGCAA
This sequence comes from Ameyamaea chiangmaiensis, assembly GCF_013376175.1. GTDB lineage: Bacteria > Pseudomonadota > Alphaproteobacteria > Acetobacterales > Acetobacteraceae > Ameyamaea > Ameyamaea chiangmaiensis. Next base: position 1,534 of record NZ_JABXXR010000132.1, on the reverse strand, counting down.
ACGGCTCCAGCAGGCGTTCGCTCAGCGCGCCCGGGGCCAGGCACTCGGCGACCGTCGTGTCGCCCCGCGCGTCCATCAGACGCTTGAGCGCCGCGAATTCCCACAGTCGCATGCCCGGTACCCGCCGCCGCGACGACAGCGCCCAGAACGGCAGCCGCCCGCGTGACAGGTCAAGCGTCCAGCGGCCGCCAGAGCCGAGATCGACGAACGGAAAGGTCGGCGTGCCCGGTCCGGTCAGCGTATCGTGCGCGCCGGTCAGGCCGAGATAGCGGAACGCGGCCTCGTTCGCCGACAGCAGCAGATGGTTGCCGTTGTCGATCCGCACGCCCAGATGCCGGTCGACATACGAACGCGCCCGGCCCCCGCAGGCGGGCCCGGCCTCGTAAATCGAGACACGAACGCCACTGCCCGCCAGTTCGACAGCCGCCGACAGCCCGGCGAGACCGCCGCCTATGATATGGACATGGGCCATGGCTCAGCCGAAATACGCGCGTGCCACGGCCGCGATCTTACGGGGTTTGGACACCGACACGCGCACGCGTGGACGATCCCAGCCACGCCGTTCCAGTCCGGACAGGATCGCCGCGTAGCTCGCCCCCATGATGCGCGCCGGGCGCATCGCCACGCGATCACACGCGGCCATCGCCTGGGCCGCCGCGCGGAAATGATCGTGCGCGCGCCCGGCCAGAACCGCGCACAGGCCGGGCAGACCCGGCGCGTCAAGTACCCGGGCGGGGTCCGCCGGGACGCCGAAACGCACCAGCAGTTCGCGGGGCAGATACAGCCGCCCGATCCGCGCATCCTCGGCGATATCACGCAGGATATTGGTGAACTGGAGGGCGCGCCCCAGATGATGGGCCACGCGGTCGGCCATGGGCGAGGCATCGCCGAACACCCGCACCGACAGCCGCCCCACAGCCGAGGCAACCCGGTCGCAATACAGGTCGAACGTCGCCTCGTCCGGTGCCACGACGGGCGCTTCGGCGTCCATCTGCATCCCGTCGATCACAGCCTCGAAATCCTCGCGCCGCAGGCCGAACCGCATGATGGCCGCCCGCAGGACGCGGTCGAGCGCATCGTTCGTCATCCCCTCATACAGGGCCGCGATTCGCACCCGCCACGCGTCAAGGGCGGTGCGCTTGTCCGCCATGGGAGCATCACCATCGGCGATATCATCGACCACCCGACAGAACGCATAGACCGCGAACATGCCGTAGCGACGATCGGGCGACAGGATCTGCATGCCCTTCGCAAAGGACGTGCCCGACCCGGTGACGATCATCTCGACATAGGACAGGTCGAACAGGTCGCAGCCCAGCGGGGATGTCTCCGCAGGGCGGCCCTGCCCGCGCGGGCGGTCGGAGAACACGCGCAGCACGCCCCGGCGATCGCGCGGACCGCGTTCGAGTTGCAACAGCGATCGCACGCGACCGAAGCGCGCCGCCTTCGGCGCGCTGTCGCGCTCGTTGTCCCCGATCACGCTCACGCAGCCCTCCAGATCGAACGCGACGCCCGCGCCACGGCCCACAGCGCG
>NZ_JABXXR010000131.1 GCF_013376175.1 Ameyamaea chiangmaiensis | reverse complement strand
CGCCTGTGTTCCGGCCGCCAGCGCCACCGTGCCGACCGGCCACGCCCCCATCACCGCGCGCACCCGTTCGGCGACCGCTACCTCCGCCAGCATGAACCCCAGACGCATCCCCGCCAGCCCGTAGCTCTTGCCGAACGAGCGCAGCACGACCAGACCCGACCGAGCCACATGGGGCGCGATGCTGTCCGACGCAAAATCCGCATAGGCCTCGTCCACCACCAGCCGCCCGCCCGTCCGCGCGCAGTGGGCCGCAAGCGAGAGCAGGTCGGCCACCGGCACGACGCGGCCGTCGGGATTGTTGGGTGAACAGACGACCACCGTGCCGCCGGCCGGGGCCGACCACAGGGCCGGGACATCGCGGACACGCGCGATGGGCGCACCCGCCAGACGCCAGGCCTGTTCATGGCCGCCATAGGTCGGCGACAGTATAGTGACATGCGGCGCGGGCAGCACCCACGGGATCAGCCCCATCAGCAATTGCGTCCCAGACCCCGCTACCACACAACGGGAATCGGACACGCCGTAGGCATGGACCGCCGCGTCCACGAGCGCCCTTTCCGCGTCCGCCTGCGGCAACGCATGAAAGGCATCGGCGTCCGGCATCGTGAACGGATAGGCCACCGGACCGATCCCCGTGGACAGATCGACGAACGGACGCGGCGCGTCGGGGAAGTCCCGCATGACCGCGACCACTTGGCCACCGTGCTCGATGCCTCCCGCTACGGGCACGGTCATGCTAGGACAGCGCACCGGCGCGGGGCTCGTCCCGACCGGGGTGATGGGACCATGACCGTTTCCTTCTCTTCCTGCTCTCTTCCCGTCGCCGCTCTCGGCGCGGCCACCGATGCGCTGTTCGGCTATCCGGCATGGCTGTTTGCCCGCATCGGCCACCCGGTGACGTGGATCGGTGCCATGATCGCCCAGGCCGACACACGGTTCAACCGCACCCGCGACAGTGCGCGCATACGCCGTCTGGCCGGCGCCGTGACGCTGGTGGTCCTTCTGGCGGTCTGGGTCGCCTTTGCCTGGGCAGTCTCGGCGGTGATCCTGACCACCCTGCGCGGGATCGGGGTGGCCGTTCTGGGCCTGTTGACCGGAACGCTGATCGCCCAACGCTCGCTGGAGGCGCATGTGCGCGCGGTGCGCGACGGATTGAACGACGGCGGTCTGGACGGCGGTCGCGCGGCGGTGGCCCACATTGTCGGTCGCAATCCCGCGACGCTGGACGAAGCCGGCGTCGTGCGCGCCGCCATCGAAAGTCTGGCGGAGAACTTTTCCGACGGCGTGGTCGCGCCCCTGTTCTGGGCCTCGTTCGCCGGTCTGCCGGGGGCGGTGGGCTACAAGGTCGCCAACACCGCCGACAGCATGATCGGACACCGCACAACACGCCACGACGCGTTCGGCTGGGCGGCGGCGCGATTCGACGATCTGGTGAACCTGCCCGCGTCCCGGCTGTCCGCGCTGTGGATCACCCTAGCGGCCGCCCTGACGAGCGGTGCGTCCGCGCGCGGCGCCGTTCGTACCGTCTGGCGCGATGCGTCCCGCCACCGTTCGCCCAATGCCGGCTGGCCGGAGGCCGCCATGGCGGGGGCTCTGGGCGTGCGGCTGGCCGGCCCGCGCATCTATGGCGCGACACGCGTGGACGACCACTGGATGGGGGAGGGTCGCGCCGACGCGACAACGGACGATCTGACACGCGCGCTGATGCTGTACCGGCGCGCCTGTGTGTGTCAGGGCGTTGTGCTCGCCGTCGTAGTCATCACGATGAAGGCCCTCCGCCGATGACGGCTCTGCCCCCGGACGACCCGTCCTGCCTCGACACGCTGCTTCGCTGGCGCCGCGACGTACGGCATTTCAGGCCTGACCCACTGCCGCCGGAGACGCTCGATGCCCTGCTGGCCAGCGCGTGTCTGGCGCCCTCGGTCGGCCTGTCGGAGCCATGGCGCTTTTGTCAGGTGACATCCGCTGCCCGACGCCGGGCCATCCGCGACGAATTCGAACGCTGCAACGCGATCGCCACGGCGGGCCGGGGCGTTGACCGCAACGACTATGCGCGCCTCAAGCTCGCGGGCCTCGATCAGGCACCCCACCATGTCGCGGTGTTTTCCGAACGCGACCCGGCGCAGGGACGCGGGCTGGGGCGCATGACGATGCCGGAGACGACGGTGTGGTCGACGATGATGGCCATCCATACTTTCTGGCTGGCGGCGACGGCCCGCGGTGTCGGTGTCGGCTGGGTGTCGATCCTCGATCCCGCGCGGGTCGCCGCCTGCCTTGACGCGCCTCTGGCGTGGGAGTTTGTTGCCTATCTGTGCGTGGGGCGCCCGCTGGAGAGGGCCGACACCCCGGAACTGGAACGCCGGGGATGGGAACGCCGCCGACCAGAGACCGCGCGCTGGCACGTGATATAGGGCCCTTCCCGCACGGCCGGCTTCGCCGTCATTGTGGCCTTGGTGAGAGATGGAGGATGTGCGTGTGCGTAAACGGTGGACGGGACTCGTATCGACGCTCTGCGCACTGGCGCTGTTGGCCGCCCACCCCTCGCGCTCCTGGGCCGAGACCCAGAGCCTGACGCTGACGCCGGCCAACACGCACGCGACGCTGCACGCGACATCCGCGCTCAGCAGTGTCGACGGCGCGTTCGGCGAGCTGCATGGGACACTTGTCTACGACCTGTCAAAACAGACATGCCACGTCGACCTGACGATGAATGTGTCGACCCTGCATGTCGGCAGCGCGTTGCTACGCGGCGTGATGCTCTCCGGCCTGATGCTGGACGAGGACGATCATCCGACCATGCACTACACCGGCAGCTGCACACCACGTATCCACAATGGCCAGTTGCAGACACAGCTTGTCGGCAAGCTGACCATGCGCGGTCAGACGCATCCGCTGGCCTTCACCACCGTCATGCAGTTCACCGGCAACACGCTGACCAGCATCACCAGCACCGCCCGCTTCGATCAACGGACATGGGGGATGAGCACATTGCTGCACACGGTGGATCCGATGGTGACGACGCAGACCATCATCACCTTCCCGCCGCTGGGGTCCAGGACGCCCGGTTAGGTACCTGTTCCCCGAGAGCCGGCCGTGGACGAACCGACACCCGCCGCACGGTCCCGCACAGGTCGCGCCAACGCCACGAGCGCGTCCAGGTCAACATGCGCCTCCAGATGGTCCGCCAGCGCGTCCAGCGCCGCCTCGACACGCTCATCATGGTCGGTGCCATCGCATACGACACCGCCGACTCTTTTCAAAAGAGACGACCGGGCAGACCCTTTTCCGAACACCCCGTGCAGGTATGTGCCCGCAACCCGCCCGTTCGCCGCGACGGCGCCCTCCGGCCGCCCTTCGATCCACGCGAACGGCCGGGACGTGTCCGCGCCCGTCGTACGCCCCATGTGAATTTCGTAGCCTGAGACAGGCACGTTATCGGGCCACAACGTCCCGGTCATGGTCGTGAGGCACTTGTCGCCGCCCAGCACCGTATCGACCTGCAACAGCCCCAGACCGTCCACCGCTCCCGGCGGTCCCTCGATACCGTCGGGATCGGCGATGTGCGTGCCCAGCATCTGATACCCGCCGCAGATGCCCAGCACATGCCCCCCGCGCCGCACATGCGCGGCCAGATCGATGTCCCACCCCTGTTCGCGCAAAAACATCAGGTCAGCGATTGTGCTTTTCGATCCGGGCAGGATCACCAGATCGGCAACCGGCAACGCCTCCCCGGCAACGACCAGACGCAGCGACACGCCCGGCTCCGACCGCAGGGGGTCGAGATCGTCGAAATTCGCAATCATCGGCATCAGGGGGACGACCACGACCATGTCCCGCGCCCCGGGCGGCCCGGCGGACTGGTCGCACAGGTCGGCGGCGTCCTCCGCCGGCAACGCAGACACGGCCGCGCAGTGAGGCACCAGACCCAGCGGCTGCCATCCGGTATGGCGCGCGATCAGACGCATCCCCTCGGCAAACAGCGTCGGATCGCCGCGCATGCGGTTGACGACGAACCCTTTGATGCGCGCGCGATCGGCATCGTCGAGCACACGCGCGGTGCCCACCAGACTGGCGATCACCCCGCCCCGGTCGATATCGCCCACCAGCACCACGTCCACATCCGCAGCCTGCGCGAAACCCATGTTCGCAATGTCGCCCGACCGCAGATTGACCTCGGACGCCGATCCCGCACCCTCCACCAACACCAGGTCGGCCTGATCGCACAACGTTCCGAAAGCGGACAGTACGTCGGGCATCAGTCCGGGCTTGATCGCCTGATAATCGCGCGCGCGCACCGTCCCGCGCGCACGGCCCCGCACGACAAGCTGCGCCCCGACCTCGCTTTGCGGCTTGAGCAGAACCGGATTCATGTCGACCACCGGAACCGTGCGGCACGCCAGCGCCTGAAGCGCCTGTGCGCGCCCGATCTCGCCCCCATCCGCGGTGACCGCCGCATTGTTGGACATATTCTGGGGCTTGAACGGCCGCACCGTCAGGCCCCGTCGCGTAAACGCGCGCGCCAGCCCGGCGACCAGCGTGGATTTCCCCACGCTCGAACCCGTCCCCTGCAGCATCAGCGCGCGGGCCATCAGAACTCGATGCCCTGTTGGGACTTCACACCGTTTTTAAAATGGTGCTTCACCAGCGCCATTTCGGTGACCAGATCGGCGGCCTCCACCAGTTCCGGCCGCGCGTTGCGCCCCGTCACCACGACATGCTGCATCGCCGGGCGCGACGCCAGGTCAAGCAGCACCCTATCCAGCGGCAGGTAGTCGTAGCGCAGGGCGATGTTCAACTCGTCCAACACGACAAGCGCCACGTCCGGATCCGCAAGCGCCGACCGCGCGACCGCCCACGCGGCCTCGCACGCGGCGACATCGCGCGCGCGGTCCTGCGTCTCCCACGTAAAGCCCTCGCCCATCGTGTGCCACGCCAGCCGATCGTCGAAACGCGCCAGCGCATCGCGCTCGCCGGTCTGCCACGCGCCTTTGATGAACTGCACCACCACGACACGACGACCGTGACCCAGCATCCGCAGCGCCAGTCCGAACGCAGCGGTGGATTTGCCCTTGCCGGGCCCGGTATGGACCATCAGAAGGCCCTTCTCCACCGTCTTGGACGCGACCTCGCGGTCCTGCACGTCCTTGCGCTTGCGCATCTTCTCCCGGTGGTGCTCCGCATCGTCGCTCATGCAACACTCTCCTGTGTATGGCGGGCCATAACGTGAAAGAACGAACCGGACACATGGCCCCGCCGTCCTCCGGCGGTCCCCAGCGACTGTCCCATGCCGTCGCGCAAGGCGGCCAGCGGAGCATCGGAGCCCGCATCGGTCACCCGCGCGTAGTGAAATTCGTGCCCCCGCAGAACCGATCCCGCCGTCCCCAGCACGCCATCGGCCAGCAGCGTCGCCTCCCGATAGCCGAGCGACATACGACGTTTCGCGTAACTTGTGACATGGTCGAGTACGGTGCACATCGGGTGAGTCACGCCTTGCGCGTCTTCCAGGCCACGTCCCAGCACCATGAAACCGCCGCACTCCCCATGCACCGGACGGGTCATCGCGAAACGCGCGACCCCATCGCGGAATCGTGTCGCGGCCGACAGCGCGGCGGCATGCAGTTCGGGATAGCCGCCCGGCAACCAGCAACACGTGGCGGTGTCGTCGGGCGCTTCGTCCGCCAGAGGTGAAAACGACAGCAACTCCGCCCCGGCCCGGCGCCAGCCCTGCGCCAGATGGCCATAGAAAAAAGAGAAGGCCGCATCGTCGGCAACCGCGATCCGTTGCCCCGGCGGCGGCATCGCGCACGGATGGTGCGTTCCCGCTGACACCCACCCCGCAGCCGCCAGAAGCGCGTCCAGATCAATGCCGCCCTCGATCAGGCCGCCAAGACGGGCAAACAACGCCGACAGCCCGTCCTGCTCGCGCGCCTGCACCAGCCCCAAATGACGTTCCGGCAGATGCAGCAGATCGTCGCGCATCAGCGCGCCAAACACGGGCAGCCCGGCAGCCCGGATCGCCCCCTCGGCCATGCTGCGATGCCGGGCGGATGCGACGCGATTGAGAATGACGCCCGCCACCCGCACGCGCGTGTCCAGCGTGGCAAAACCGTGCGCGATGGCCGCCGCCGACTGCCCCTGTCCCGAAACGTCGAGAACCAGGACCACTGGCAGCGCGAACCGCGCCGCCACGTCGGAGGGCGCACCCCGGGCGCCATCCGGACCGGCGAGGCCGTCGAACAGGCCCATCGCCGATTCGACGACCAGAACCTCCGCCCCGCTGGCCGCCTCCGCCACCATCGTGTCGAGCAACGCCGGCGGCATCACCCAGCTGTCGAGGTTGAGGCTGGGCCGCCCGGTTGCGGCCTCGTGAAACGCGGGGTCGATATAGTCCGGCCCGGTCTTGGCCGCGCGCACCGCCACCCCGCGTGCCCGCAGCGCGGCCAAGAGGCCCAGCGTCACCGTGGTCTTGCCGCCCCCCGAACGCGGGGCGGCGATCATGAAGGCGCGCGTCATGACGCGCCCCCGTCGCATTTCCCGCGAAATCGCCTATTCTGTGTGCGATGAAGCAGGCATCGTCCCCCTTGCGGCGCGGCTGGACCACCGGCAGTTGCGCAACCGCCGCCGCCAAGGCGGCCTGGGCCGCCCTGCACGGGCGCGGCTTTCCCGACCCGGTGACGATCACACTTCCCGGTGGACAGACTCCCGGCTTCGCCCTTGCCGACCATGGCCAGACGGACACCGGCGCCTGGGCGGCCGTGATCAAGGACGCTGGCGACGATCCGGACGTGACGCACGGCGCCCTGATCCGCGCCGACCTCGCCCCCCTTCCGCCCGGCAGCGGCATCGTGTTCCGGGCAGGCGAAGGTGTCGGCCACGTCACGCGCCCCGGACTGCCGCTTCCGCCCGGAGAGCCGGCGATCAACCCGGTGCCACGCCGCATGATCGACGCCGCCCTGCGCGACATCACGCCGCAGGGGGCGGACGTCGCCGTCACCCTGTCGATCCCGGGCGGCGAAGCGCTGGCGCGCCGCACGCTGAACGCACGGCTGGGCGTGATCGGCGGACTGTCGATCCTGGGCACCACCGGAATCGTGGTGCCGTTCTCGTGCAGCGCATGGATCGACAGCATCCATCGCGGCATCGACGTGGCGCGCGCCACCGGGCTCGAACATGTAGTAGCCTCGACCGGCAACGTGTCCGAACGCGCCGCGCAGGCGCTGCTGGGCGTGCCGGAGACGGCGCTGATCGAGATGGGGGACTTTGCCGGCGGTGTGCTGAAATATCTGCGCGCCCATCCGGTCGCGCGGCTGACCATCGCGGGCGGTCCGGCCAAGATGGCCAAGCTGGCGCAGGGGCGGCTCGATCTGCACTCCAGACGCGGCAGCGTGGACAGCGCCGCGCTGGGCACCCTGGCGCGCGAGAGTGGCCTGCCCCAACCCCGTTGCG
>NZ_JABXXR010000130.1 GCF_013376175.1 Ameyamaea chiangmaiensis | reverse complement strand
CGCCGCTGCGCGCCGTGTCGACCTCGGCGCCCGCCCGTCGCAGTGGCTCAAGCTGCTGCTGGCCGCTTGGCGAGCCCGGCACGAAGGGCTTCCATTTCTGTGGGGCGACCCCCATCCCGGGCAAACCCTACTGCGTGGAGCATGCGCAGCTTGCCTACGTCAAACTTCGCGATCGTCGCGACAACGTTGCCTGACGGCCGCGGTTCATGTGTCCCCGGATGACGGGGCGGATATGAAAAGGGGCCCATCAGGGCCCCTTTTTTCGTTCCGATGATCCGGGCGGTGAACCGCCCGGGTCGTTTGGTCCGGGTCTTACTCCGACGTGACGGGTTCGGCGTTGGCGGACGGAGCGGACACGGTGTCGGTCAGCGGAGCGCGCACCGGGGTGTCGGTCATCATTTCGAGCTGGCCGCTGACCTGTCCACCATCCTCGACCTGAAGGCGGCGGCACTTCGCCTTGCCGATCAGGCGCCCGGACGCACGGATCGTCAGACTGCCACGAACCGTCAGCGTACCGTCGATCGTGCCGGCGAGTTCGGCGTCTTCGACCTCGACAGCCCCGCGGAACACGCCGCCCTGTGCGACAGAGAGCTCGGTTGCGTGGATGAGGCTTGATTCGACCGTACCTTCAACGACAAGGCGCTCGGCGTCCTGAACGGTGCCCTGGACGGAGATGCCGCGGCCGACGACCAGCGTGCGACGCTCCGTCGTGTCCTTGCGCACGGTCGTGGCTCCGGGTGCACGCGGGGCGGTCGGTGCCGTCGGCGCCGTGGGAGGGGTGGGCGAGGGGGGGAAAGGAGCGCGACCCATGGCTGTTGTATCCTTCGGGCTGTCGGTTGTGAGAGAGGAAGACGGCGTCGCGCTCGCGTCAGGGGCGGACGCATTGGGTCGGGTCGGGAAGATCGATGCTGAGGGCGGCCCTTTTGCCGCCGAGCCGGACGTCGCCTTATCGCTTTCCGGAGTGCGTCGTTTGAACAAGAGAACCCCGCTATCGAGACATCATGCAGGCTAGTCGCCGCGTCGTGAGGACGCAGTCGGCCTGGGGGCCCGGGATGAGCGCCGCCTGTCAGCGGACACATCCGGACATGCTTCGGATTACACGCTTGTCTCGTGCCGGGACAAGCGCGTGACCGCACCATCGGGCAAAAAAGGGCGGCCATTGCGGTGCCCCGTCGCCGATGATAGCCACACGCCAGACCTCGGGGACAATCGTGTCGATTTGACGGCAGGATGACCGCGGTGTGGCAAAATGTAATCGGGGTTGGGGCACCGGCCCTGAACAGGAGAGCGCGCGGATGCGGCAAGACGGCACGACTTACGATCTCGTATGTATCGGCAATGCGATCATTGATGTGATCTCGCCGGTGTCGCCGGATGTTCTCCGGGCGCAGGGCATGAATGTCGGGGCGATGACCCTGGTCGACCGCGAGCGCGCCCATGCCCTTCATGCCCTGGTCGAAACCGCGCAGGAAACGGGTGGCGGCTCGGCGGCCAACACGGCGGTAATCGCCGCGCGCATGGGCAGTGCGACGGCCTATCTGGGCAAGGTTGCCGATGACTCCTCCGGTCGCGCATTCGGCGCCGACCTGCGTGCGTGCGGCATTCACTTTCCCTCCGCCCCGCTGGCGGCCGGCGCTGGCGAGGGTGCGACGACGGCGCGGTGTATCGTGCTGGTCACGCCAGATGGGCAGCGCACGATGAACACCTATCTGGGGGCGTGTGTTCACTTCTCGCCCGAGGACGTCGTCGCCGACGTGGTCGGCCGGTCGCGCGTGACCTACCTCGAAGGCTATTTGTTCGACCCGCCGCACGCGCAGGACGCGTTTCGGCACGCGGCGGCCCTTGCGCATGAGGCGGGGCGCGAAGTGGCGTTGTCGCTGTCCGATCCGTTCTGTGTCGGGCGGCACCGTGCGGCGTTTCACGCCCTGGTGGACGGGCATGTCGACCTTCTGTTCGCCAACGAACAGGAAATCTGCGCGCTGTACGAGACGGATGATTTCGCGGAGGCCGCCCGTCAGGCGGCATCATACACAGCCTGCGCGGTCCTGACGCGGGGTGAAGGCGGCAGCGAGATCTGGTCGCGCGGCCAGTGCGTTCGTGTCCCGGCAGCGCCGACGACGGTTGTGGACACGACCGGCGCGGGTGATGCTTATGCGGCCGGTTTCCTCGCCGGCTGGACGCGCGGCAGACCTTTGGCGGAATGCGGCAGGCTGGGTAGCGTCGCCGCCGCCGAGATCATCTCGCATTACGGCGCACGGCCGCTTGCCGATCTGTCGAACGAACTGGGGCGCTAAGGGACGCGGTGCACGCCGCCTGTCTGCGGCGTGCACGATAATCCGGGGGCGTCCCGTCGTGCGTGGTCGGCTTTTAATACTGTGGTCGACGCCGTCTCTCGTGACGAATGAGAACCGGCCGGACGCGGCGGGACGACGTCATGTCCCCGCGCCAGAGATGCGGCGGGCCGTGGCCACCGGGTCCATGTGAGTGATTTGATACTGATACCGACACGATCGGGGACCGTTGGTGACGGTATAAAAAAGAGTGGAGCGGTGGAGGTGGATCTTATTCGTCCCATGGTCGCAAAGACCGGCAAGACGCTCGATCCCGGTAGTCCTCCTGTCGATGCGGAGATGGTTGAGACCGTCTGCGTCCCGGCGGCAGAAGCCGTCAGAGGATGTCGGGCTGAACCGTTACAGGTCCTGCCCTGTTCCTTGAGGTGATCGCCGACGACTTCTAAAACGGGCCAATGCTCTGATGAGCATGTCAGGGCGGAGACGCGTCTGCTTCACATACGGCGTGAGGGAGAAATGTGCAGGCTCTGCGGTCAAGAGCGATTATTCGCCGCTTTTGTGAGAGTCGGTGATTTTCCCGACCTACGCATCGACCCGGCCCAACGGACGCGAAAGCCGGCCTCGCCAGTCGCCGTCATGTAACACTGCACACCAACCTCGCGAATTATCCCGTCACCCGTGCAATGACGGACGGGCATGTAAACTCCGAGCTCGTGACGCTTGATTTCCGCGGTCCCGCCGAGGCCCATCGTGGTTTCAAGCCCATGTTGCGTGAAGGTGCTTATGATCGCGGAGAACTTGCCATTGTCACGTAGTTGCAGGCGAACGTGTACGGCAAGCCGTCCGTGCATTTGCCAGCACTTATCTCAGGACGCTTCCAGCATCATTGCGCGGGTTTTCAATCAACGGTTCGACCTGAAGCCGGAGGATATTGAAGCACAGCGTGTCGGCGTCCGCAGCTACGCACAGACGACCGACCTGCGGGTGCGCGAGATTTTCCGGATGATCGCGGAAAGCCGCGAACAGACCGAATGAGGTGTGCCCGACCCGTTCTCGACTATCGGGCTGGAAGCGAACCGCAAAAGGCTTCAGCTGGCCGCCGATTGGGCGTTCGAGCTGAAGATCATTTCCCCCAAGATGGGATGTGGACGAACTGTTCGACGATACGACAGCCTGACCGGGCGGAGCGAAGCGGGGTCAGGCCAGCGCCCGGCAGGCTTGGCGCGATCGGGAGGTGCAGTCGTAAAGTGAAACACCGCCCCGAGGGGCGGTGTTTGTTCAGTATCAGGATGAGGCCTTGCTCTTCTCGTGGCGCTTGCGCTCGTGCGGGTCGAGGTAGCGCTTGCGGATGCGCACGGCCGATGGCGTGACCTCGACCAGTTCGTCGTCCTCGATATAGGCAATCGCCTGTTCTAGCGACATCTTGCGCGGGGGCGTCAGAAGCAGGGCCTCGTCCTTGCCGGCGGCACGGATGTTGGTCAGCTTCTTTTCACGAACCGAGTTCACTTCCAGATCGTTTTCACGCGAGTGCTCGCCGATGATCATGCCGACATAGACTTTCTCGCCGGCGTCGACGAACAGCGTGCCGCGATCCTGCAGCGAGAACAGCGAATACTGCGTCGTCGCACCGTCTTCCGACGAGATCAGCGATCCGTTGCGACGGCCCTCGATCACGCCCACGTGCGGCTGGTAGCCGGCGAACAGGCGGTTCATGATGCCCGTGCCGCGCGTATCGGTCAGGAATTCGCCATGATAGCCGATCAGGCCACGCGACGGGATGATGAACGTCAGACGCACCTTGCCGCCACCGGACGGACGCATATCCTGCATCAGGCCCTTGCGGAGCGACATCTTCTCGACCACCACGCCCGAATAGGGCTCGTCCACATCGACCAGGACTTCCTCGAACGGCTCGGTACGCTCGCCGGCCTCGTTCGTCTGGAACAGCACGCGCGGGCGGCCGATGGTCAGCTCGAACCCTTCACGGCGCATGGTCTCGATCAGAACGCCGAGCTGGAGTTCGCCACGGCCCGCGACCTCGAACGCCTCGCTCTCCGGGCTTTCGGTCACCTTGATGGCGACGTTACCTTCGATTTCCTTGAACAGACGGTTGCGGATCTGGCGCGACGTCACCTTCTTGCCCTCACGACCGCCCAGCGGGCCGTCATTGAGGCGGAAGGTCATCGATAGGGTCGGCGGATCGACCGGTGTTGCCTTCAGGGCCTCGGTCACTTCCGGGGCTGCGATGGTCTCGGGAATGGTAGCCTCGGACAGACCGGCGACCGCGACGATGTCGCCCGCCTCGGCTTCCTCTACCGGCACGCGGTCAAGGCCACGGAACGACAGCAGCTTGGTCAGGCGGCCCGTCTCGACGACCGAGCCGTCCGGACGCAGGACGCGCACGGGCATGTTCAGTTTCGCGCGACCCTGTTCGACGCGACCGGTCAGCACGCGGCCGAGGAAGTTGTCGGCCTCGAGAATCGAGGCGACCATGGCGAACGGCGCATCCTTGTCCAGCTTCGGGGCGGGCACGTGGCGCAGCACCAGGTCGAACATCGGCGACAGGTCCTTGCGCGGCCCCTCGAGCTCCAGATCGGCCCAGCCCTGACGGCCCGAGGCGTAGAGCATCGGGAAGTCGAGCTGGTTTTCGTCGGCGCCGAGCGACGCGAACAGATCGAAGATCTCTTCGTGCACCTCGTCGGGGCGGGCGTCCTGACGGTCGATCTTGTTGACGACGACGATCGGGCGGATGCCCCGCGCCAGTGCCTTGCCGACCACGAACTTGGTCTGCGGCAGAGCGCCTTCGGCCGAGTCGACCAGAACGATCGCGCCGTCCACCATGCTCAGGATACGCTCGACCTCACCGCCGAAATCGGCGTGGCCCGGCGTGTCGATGATGTTGATGCGCGTGCCTTTCCAGACAACCGACGTGCACTTGGCCAGAATCGTGATCCCGCGCTCGCGCTCGAGGTCGTTGCTGTCCATGGCGCGCTCGGCCACATGCTGGTTCTCGCGGAATGAGCCGGACTGTTGCAGCAACTGGTCAACAAGCGTCGTCTTGCCATGGTCGACGTGCGCGATAATCGCGATATTACGGATATCCATACGAAAAGACCTGATTTCCTTCGGCGTTCGCGCGCCCGCCACGCGCAACAGCGCGCTCCGAACCGCAGACAGAGTTTCGCGCGCTTGATAGAGCGAACGCGCGGCAAATGCACGGGGAAACTTCCTCCCATGCCCGCGACGGCCCCGGAAAGGGCATGGGTCGCTTGACAGTGGGGGGTGGCCTCGGCTTTGTCCCAAGGTTTCCCTCGCCGTCTTGTTCAGGATACCAGCATGCATCCCTATCGCACCCACAGCTGCGCGGCCCTTCGCGCCAGCGACGCCGGTCAGACCGCGCGCCTTTCCGGCTGGGTGCACAGCAAGCGCGATCATGGCGGCCTTCTGTTCATCGACCTGCGCGACAATGCCGGCATTACCCAGATCGTCATCCCCTCGGGTGCCGACGTGCTCGAGACCGCCGAACGCGTGCGCGTCGAAAGCGTGATCACCGTCACGGGCGAGGTCGTCCTGCGCGAGGACGGCACCCGCAACCCGCAGCTGGCCACCGGCGACATCGAGGTCCGCGCGCGGGAGATCACGGTGCAGTCGATGGCCGCCGTGCTGCCGTTCCAGGTCGCCGGGCACGAGAGCTATCCCGAGGATCTGCGCCTGAAGTACCGGTACATCGATCTCCGGCGCGAGAAGATGCACCGCAACATCATGCTGCGCTCCAACGTGATCACTAGCCTGCGCCGTCGCATGATCGACCTGGGTTTCACGGAGTTCCAGACGCCCATCCTGACCGCGTCCTCTCCGGAGGGGGCCCGCGACTTCCTGGTGCCCGCGCGCCTGCATCCGGGCAAGTTCTATGCGCTTCCGCAGGCGCCGCAGCAGTTCAAGCAACTGGCGATGGTCGCGGGCTTCGATCGCTATTTCCAGATCGCGCCGTGCTTTCGCGATGAGGCCGCGCGCGCCGACCGCAGCCCGGGCGAGTTTTACCAGCTCGACTTCGAAATGGCGTTCGCGACGCAGGAAGAGGTGTTTGCGACCCTGGAGCCGGTGATGGAAGGCATCTTCACCGAATTCGGGGGCGGCCGCGTCGTGAGTGCCGCGCCGTTCACGCGCATCCCGTACGCAGAGGCCATGGCGGTCTATGGTTCCGACAAGCCGGACCTGCGCAATCCGCTACGGATCACGGATGTCACGGTACCGTTCGCGGGGTCGGGCTTTGGCCTGTTCGCCCGGATCGCGGCTGATGGCGGTCAGGTTCGTGCGATCCCCGCACCGGGCGCGGGCGATCGTCCGCGCGGATTCTTCGACAAGCTCAACGGCTGGGCGCGCGAAAACGGCGCCGGTGGTCTGGGCTACATCATTTTCGACGAGGACGGCGGCAAGGGACCGATCGCCAAGAATCTCGAGGCTGACCGCGTGTCCGCGATCCGGGAGGCCTGCGGGCTGAAGGCCGGCGATGCCGTTTTCTTCGCGGCCGGCAAGGGTGACGAGGTTGCGAAGTTCTCCGGCCTCGTGCGGACGAAGATCGCCACCGAACTCGATCTGATCGAAAAGGACGCTTTCCGGTTCTGCTGGATCACCGACTTCCCGATGTTCGAGCGTAACGAGGATACGGGCGCGATCGATTTCTCGCACAACCCGTTCTCGATGCCGCAGGGTGGTCTGGAGGCCCTGAACACGCAGGACCCGCTGACCATCAAGGCCTATCAGTACGATATTGTCTGCAACGGTATCGAACTGTCGTCGGGCGCCATCCGGAACCACCTGCCCGAGGTGATGATCCGCGCGTTCGAGATCGCGGGCTATCCTGAATCCGAGGTCGAGGCACGCTTCGGCGGCATGCTGAACGCGTTCCGCTACGGAGCGCCCCCGCATGGCGGTTCGGCCCCCGGCGTGGACCGTATCGTCATGCTGCTGGCGGATGAGCCGAATATCCGCGAGGTCATCCTCTTCCCGCTCAACCAGCAGGGCGAAGACCCGATGATGGGGGCGCCCGCGACCGTGCCGCCCGCGCGCCTCAAGGAGCTGTCTCTGGCCCTCGATCTGCCCAAGCCCAAGCCCGCGGCGACGAAGGCCTGACCCGGCGGGTGCCGGGCGTATCGGGCACGATGAGGCGCGCACGTCGG
>NZ_JABXXR010000129.1 GCF_013376175.1 Ameyamaea chiangmaiensis | reverse complement strand
GTGCGTCGCCGCGTGCGGGCCGGGGCCGCTTCGTCTGACACGGGCATCACCGGCTCGGCCGCAACCACTGCAGCTTCGACCGGCTCGGTGGCCTTGGCCTTGGTCGTGCGACGACGACGCGTCGGCTTGGGTGCTTCCTCCGCCGGATCGGCGACAGTAGCTTCCGGCTCCGCATCCACGACAGGGGTCGACTCAGCCACCGGTTCCTCGGCAGCAACCGGGGCCGTGCGACGCGTCCGGCGTCGACCCGGCTTGCGCGGCGCATCCTCTTCGGCAACGGAAGCCTCGGCCACGACTGCCGCCGGCACGGTCACTGGACGCTCCGTCAACGGCGCGTCCATCGCCACCGGCGCCCGGACACTGTCCTGCGTCGAGCGTGAAACGGGCGCCCCGACCGGGTCGACCGGCAGACGCTCGCTGCGTTCGATCACGTCGAAGATGTCGAATTCGCCGCCGAACGGGTTTGCGGGCGTCGGGCCACGCCACGCGGGCCGTTCCGCCGGACGATTCTGCGGCCGAGCCTCGCTGCGCTGCACCGGCCTCTCGGCCGCTGGCACCTGAGCCTCGTCGGCCTGATCGGTCTGGCCACCACGAGACCGTCGGCGGCTGCGCGTGCGGCGACGACCGGGCATCAGCTCACCCGGTGCGCTTTCGGCAGGCGCCGCGGCGACCGGCGTCGCCGACACCACGTCATCGTCGCTCTCGGCATCGTCCTCGTCGGAGTCAGCGGCCTGATCCGCAACGCCACCCTGGCCCGCTGCCATCGCCTCGTCCTCTTGACGACCGCCACGACGACGGCGGCGACGACGACGCTTGCGGCGCGGTTCATCCTCGCCGTCTTCGCTGGTCGGCGCCGGGATGATGGTGCTGCCTTCGGCCAGAGCCGACTCGGGTGGCTGATCCGCGGCGATCGGGATTTCACGCACCACGCCGGGCGCTTCGATCACAGGGGCGGAGAGGTCATGCCTCGGCTCAGCCTCCTGCCGCTCCGTCTGCGGACGCACGCGCTCGATACGGAACTGCGGCGGCAGGATGCTGTCGTCAGCCACGAACACGCTGAGCATATGATGGCGACGCTCGATCTCCGACAGCCACGCGCGCTTGTGGTTGAGGATATACAGCGCAATCGCACCGGCCACGTTGACCGTGATCTCGGCGGCCTTGCCCCGGCTGCCCTCTTCGTCGATGGCGCGCAGGACGTGCAGCGCCGCACTCTCGGTGCCGCGAATGACGCCCGTTCCCTGGCAGTGCGGGCAGGTGGTGAAGACCGATTCGGCGATCGATGGGCGCAGCCGCTGGCGCGACATTTCCAGAAGGCCGAAATGCGAGATCGAACCGACCTGGATGCGCGCACGGTCCGACCGCAGCGCGTCCTTCAGACGCCGCTCGACCATCGCGTTATGCTTGCGGCTTTCCATGTCGATGAAATCGATCACGATCAGGCCCGACAGATCGCGCAGACGCAGCTGGCGCGCGACCTCGTCCGCCGCCTCGAGGTTGGTCCGCAGTGCGGTTTCCTCGATATTGCGCTCACGCGTAGAGCGGCCGGAGTTCACGTCGATCGAGACCAGCGCTTCCGTCTGGTTGATCACCAGATACCCGCCCGACCGCAGTTGCGCGGTCGGCAGGAACATCGCGTCGAGATGCCCTTCAACCTGATAATGGGCAAACAGGCTCTGGCCGCTTGCCTTCCACGCATGCACCTTGTGCGCGCTCTGCGGCATCAGCATACGCATGAAATCGCGCGTGCTTTTCCACGCCGTCTCGCCATCGACGACGATTTCCTCGATGTCGCGGGTATAGACGTCACGGATCGCGCGCTTGATCAGGCTTGCCTCTTCATAGACCAGCGCCGGGGCGACGGACTGAAGGGTCAGTTCGCGGATGTCATCCCACAGATGCAGAAGATACTCGCAATCACGGATGATCTCCTGCTGCGGGCGCTGCGCCCCGGCGGTGCGGACGATCATCGACATGCCGCGCGGCAGTTCGAGGGACGCGATCGTATCACGCAGACGCTTGCGGTCCGAGACGGAGGTGATCTTGCGCGACACACCGCCGCCACGCAGGGCGTTGGGCATCAGCACGCAATAACGACCGGCCAGCGAGATGTAGGTGGTCAGCGCCGCACCCTTGTTGCCGCGCTCTTCCTTGACCACCTGGACCAGGATCACCTGACGGCGCCGGATGACCTCCTGGATCTTGTAATTGCGCAGGAAGCGCGCCGTGCGACGCTGGGCCGCGCCGTCATCGCCGGTGTCGTGCTCGCCGCCGACCGTCTCCGGCGCGTGACGATGGCCCGCACCGTCCTCATCCGGATCGGCATCGGCGGCGACGCTCCCGCCCTCATCAGCGGTCGCGACGTCGTCGGCCTCGTCCTCACGCGCGGCGCGAGCTTCCTCGGCGCGGACTTCCTCTTCCTGAAGCGCGAGCAGCTTTTCGCGGTCAGCGATGGGGATCTGGTAATAGTCGGGATGGATCTCGCTGAAGGCCAGGAAGCCGTGGCGATTGCCGCCATATTCCACGAAAGCGGCCTGGAGGCTCGGCTCTACGCGGATAACCTTCGCGAGATAGATATTGCCCTTGAGCTGTTTCTTGGCCGAGGTTTCGACGTCGTAATCTTCGAGTCGGTTACCATCCATCACGACGACGCGGGTTTCTTCCGCGTGCGTCGTGTCGATCAGCATACGCTTGGTCATAAAGAGGAGAACTCCGGTCGACCGTTCCGGCGCGGTCGCGTCCGGGGGCGCTCGCCCTCCGGCCGCGCAGCGGGTGCGAAACGGCAAAAAAGAAAGAAAGAGACGGATCCCCGGCCAGACCGGGCGTACGGGACACAGGGGCTTCGCACCACGATCGTGGTGCACTCCCTGTCGTCATTCCGGTTGCGCCATTGGTCTGCACGCCTGTCGTCGGTCCCGCTTACACATCGGTTGTACAAGGATGGCATCGGAACCACGGGCCCGGTTTCATCCGCGTTCACGCCACCCATCCTCGGGCGGGGAAACCACCGTCAGGACGCCGGGGAACGCCATATCCAGCAGGCAGCCCCACAACGCAGGGCAGCTACAGAGGGAACGGCACCTTCCGGTCGGAAGCAGCGCTGCGCTCGTCAGTTCGTGCGGGAGGCCACCGACAGAGTGGTGTCTGGCTGGCATCGACCGTCGGACCGACGTCACGCATTGCGAGCATGAACGAAATACGCCCGCCCCGCAAGACATCCTTTCCGCACACCAACGGAAAAACTGGCCAAAATCGTGAAAACTGATAGGGTTGCCCCCGATTGCTCACACCAGACGCACCTCCAGGAACGGAACACGTTGATGAACGACCGCCCGTCCTCTGCCCAGACCCCGCCAGAGGCGGACACGCCGTCCCGCCGGACCGTCCTGCGACTGGCGACGCAGGCGGGACTGTGGGCGGCGACGCCCCAGATCGCACAGGCGGCAACGCCCCACGCACCAAAGCATATGGCGACAAAGCATATGGCGACGAAGGCCCCGGTCGCCTCCCCCGCCATCATCGGCCGCGCGACGCCCTCCCTGCCGCTTGTCATGCTCGACCCCGGCCATGGCGGCAAGGATCCCGGGGCCATCGGCGTCAGCGGCACCTACGAGAAACACATCGCCGAGGCCGCGGCGACCGAACTTGCGCGACAGTTGCACGCCAGCGGACGTTACCGCGTCGCCATGACCCGGTCCGACGACCGCTTCATCCCCCTCGACGGTCGTGTCGAGATCGCCCAGGGCCATCGCGCGGCCCTGTTCGTGTCCATGCACGCCGACGCCCTGCACGACCGCAGCGTCCGCGGTGCCAGCGTCTATACCCTGTCCGGCAACGCATCGGACGCGCAGACGGCGGCCCTGGCCCAGACCGAGAACAGTGCCGATCGCTTCGCCGGCCCTCGCGTGCACGCCGCCTCGCCCGAGGTGCAGCAGATCCTCGCCAGCCTCGTGACCGAAGAGACACGGCGCGGATCGGCCCTCATGGCCAACAGCGTGGTGAACGCCTTCGGGCCCCGGATCGGCCTGCTGACCCATCCCTCGCGCCACGCGGCTTTCGTGGTGCTCAAATCAGCCGAAATCCCCTCCGTTCTGGTCGAAATGGGCTTCATGTCCAACGCAATGGACGAGGCCGCGCTGCGCCAGGCCGGCCATCGCATGATGGTCGCCGGTGCCATGCGTACCGCCATCGACCGCTATTTCACGTCCGGCCCAGGCTTTACCGCGCTCGCAGGCTGAGGCCCGATGCGCCTGGGCGTCCGCCACACAGTCCCGATCATCAAACCGGCGCCGCAGCGTTCCCGGCGATCGTTGTCGACCGATCCGACTGCCTCCGTATAGGCCGGCATCGCAGTTTATCCCGGCCGACATCCCCGTAACCGGCCTTCCATGCCGAACCCGGCCATCGGGCCGCTGCCGACGGACTGACAGCCGATCGGCCAACGCGACGCCTCACAGATAAAGGTTTGACGGACCGCGCTCCAGAACGCGCACCGGATCGCCGAGGCGGATACACCCCAGCGTCTCGGCGACCGCGTTCTGGCCGAACATCACGCCCTTTCGTCCCTTGCGGAAGGTGGCAAGCGTGCGCAGCGGCTCACGCGGGTCGGACCGCTGCCCTGTCGTCTGGTCGACGGTGGTGACCACGCACCGCGAGCATGGCTTGACCACACGCAACACAGCCGGCCCGATCGCAACGCGGCGCCACGCGTCCTCGTCCCAAGCCTCCAGCCCTTCGATCACGATATTGGCGCGAAAGCGGCTCATGGGGGTTAGGGCACCGATCCGGGCCTCAAGATCGCGGGCCGATGCCATGTTGGCCAGCAGCACCGGAAACCCATCGGCCAGCGAGACCGGCGTATCCGCCGGCGCGAACGCCGGGTCGGCCTGGCGCGAACCCGCATCAAACTGATGGGCCAGCAGACACGCAACACCCAGCCGCGCCGACAGCCACGCGGCCGCCTCCGCCCCGGCACGCCGACACACAACACGGTCACGCCAGATTTTCACCGGCAACCGGGGCGCGTCGGGGCCCGGGCGGTCGACCGCGATGGTCGCGCCGCCACAGCTCAGCCGCAGCCCTCCCTTCGTGACGCAGGCGCCGATCGTGGCCATCTCCGGATGATCGCGCTGGGTAAGGAAGCGACCGTCCGGCGTGCAGACGACCCACTGCCGGTCATCGGCCAGCCCGCGCGGCTCCACCGCCACGCTCTCACACTCGACAGCGGCCAGGGACTTGACGGGATAGACATGCAACGAGGCGACCCATGCCGTGGCGCGCGGGGCAAATGTGACCGGCACGGCGGTTCTCCAGCAAAAGGGTGCATCAGCGTAACACGGATCGGTCGGGCGCAGACACGCGGTTTGCGGTTGCATTCGCCCCCCTGATCTGTATGGTGCCGGCCATGGACTCCACTCGGCACGCCCGGATCGACGCAGCAGGCGCTTTCGCGCCCACGTCGACGCGCGCGCTGCTTCTTCCGCTCCTTACGCTGCGACTTATCGGCCCCTGAGCGTTGAACGCCGGCCTTCGCGCCAGCTCGCCCAGGGGATGAAAGCGGGTCTTGACCCGTGCAGACGACAGCGGGGCACCCTGTGCCCCGACAGGACACAGAAGACCGACCAACCGAGGCCATCATGACCATCCATCACCCCTCCTTCGGCCAGATCGACGACTCACGCGTCATCCTGTTCGACACCACCCTGCGCGACGGCGAACAGTCGCCCGGCTTTTCCATGAACCTCGCCGAAAAGCTGCGCATGGCCGAGGCGCTGGCCGATCTGGGCGTCGATGTGATCGAGGCCGGCTTCCCGGTCGCCTCCCGCGGGGACTTCGAAAGCGTCCACCAGATCGCGCAGCATGTGCGCGGCGCCGTCATCTGCGCCCTGGCACGTTCGGGCGGCAAGAACGACATCGCCAGCGCCGGCGAGGCGATCCGCCCGGCCGAGCGTGGCCGGATCCACAACTTCATCTCCACCTCTCCGCTGCACATGAAATACAAGCTGCGGATGGAGCCCGAGACGGTTCTGGAACTGATCACAGCCGGCAACACGTCGGCGCGCAACTTCACGGACGACGTCGAGTGGTCGGCCGAGGACGGCTCCCGCACCGAGCCGGACTTCCTGTGCCGCTGCGTCGAGGCCGCTATCAAGGCGGGCGCGACCACGATCAATATCCCCGACACCGTGGGCTATGCCACGCCAGAGGATATGGAGCGGATTTTCTCCATGCTGCGCGACCGCGTCCCGGGCGCGGATGGCGTCATCTTCTCGGCCCACAACCACAACGATCTGGGACTGGCCGTCGCCAACACGCTGGCGTCGGTGCGCGGGGGTGCCCGCCAGATCGAATGCACGATCAACGGGATCGGCGAACGCGCGGGCAACGCGGCGCTGGAAGAGATCGTCATGGCGCTGCGGACGCGTCAGGACGCGATGCCGTTCAAGACGCGCGTGCACTCCGAGCGCCTGTTGAAGGTGTCGCGCATGCTGTCGACCATCACCGGCTTCGACGTACAGCCTAACAAGGCCATCGTCGGCCGCAACGCGTTCGCGCATGAAAGCGGCATCCACCAGGACGGCGTACTGAAGAACGCCGCGACCTACGAGATCATGACACCCGAAAGCGTGGGCTGGTCGCGGTCGTCGCTGGTGCTGGGCAAGCATTCCGGCCGCGCCGCGTTCCGCGACAAGCTGGCCACGCTGGGCTATGGCGATCTGGGCGACAATCAGGTCAACGACGCGTTCGCCCGCTTCAAGGACCTCGCGGACCACAAGAAGGTCGTCTACGACGAGGACATCGTCGCTCTGGTCGATGACGAGGTCCGCGATCATGCCCGCATCCGTTTCCAGTCGATCGAACTGACCGCCGGATCACGCCGCCCGGCCCGGGCGGAGCTGACGCTGGAGGTCGACGGTGAAGACAGGACCGCGTCCGTCACCGGCAATGGCCCGGTCGACGCCGCTTTCACGGCGATCCGGGCGATCTTTCCGCACGAGGCGACCCTGTCGCTGTATTCCGTCGGTGCGATCACCGAAGGATCCGACGCGCAGGCCCGCACTACGGTCCGTCTGGAAGAAGGTGGCAAGATGGTGGACGGACAGGGCGCCGACGCCGATACCGTGGTGTCCGCCGTACGCGCCTATGTTCACGCGCTGAACAAGCTTCTGGTCAAGCGCACCCGCGCGGAGCCAGAGGACCTGGCCACCGACGTCGCCTGACCGGACAAGAAAAGGGGCAGATCCGCTGCCCCTTTTCCCGTAGCCTTTTGCCTGTCGCTCAATAACCGCCGTAATAGCCGCCACCACCACCGTAGCCGTAACCGCCGGACCGCGGAGGCGGGTAGCTCGGCTGGGCATAGCCCTGCGGCGGGTAATACCCCCCCGCCGGATAGGATGCGGGCGGCGGAGGCGGATAATTCGCGGGCGGCGGATAGGCACCCGGCGGCGGATAGGGGCGGTTGGGCGTCGTGGCCGCGCCCGTGGCCGCGCC
>NZ_JABXXR010000128.1 GCF_013376175.1 Ameyamaea chiangmaiensis | reverse complement strand
CAGCCCGGCCCGCGCCACGCCGGGCACCACGCGGCGTCAGCCCACTGCGCTGGTGGCGCAGCCGGTCGGTCAGCCTGCGCTTCGCGCTGGTGTACGGCATGGTGTTCGTCGTCTCGTCGCTGCTGTTCCTGTCCGTCGTCTGGTGGGGCACGGTCGGCATGATGGAACGCCGTGTGCAGCAGGCTGTGACGGCCGATGCGGGTGCGCTGTCGGATCAGTGGATTTCCGGGGGCCTGCCGACCCTCGCCCGCACGATCGAGGAGCGTCTGGAACAGAATGTCGACGATGACGCGATCTATCTGCTGGTCGATCCGGCCGGACGTGTCATCGCCGGCAACCTGACGGCATGGCCCCGGACGATCACGCGCGCCGATCGCTGGTATCAGTTGCAGATATCGCGCTCCGGCAGCCGGGGCGTCGTGGTCATCCACGCATTCGACCTGCCGGAGAGGTTCCGGCTTCTGGTCGGTCGCGACGTACGCGGGCGCGATATCCTGCGGCGTCTGCTGACCGACACACTGCTGTGGGCCTGGGTGATGCTGACGATCCTTGCGATCGGCGGGACGTTGCTGGTCAGGGGCCTGTTCCGCCGCATCATCCACTCGATCACCCGCACCACCGCCGCCATCGCGCAGGGAGACCTCGGCCGCCGCATGGCCGTGACCGGCAGCGGCCAGGAACTCGACCAGATCGCCATCACGATCAACGATATGCTCGACCGCATCAGCCGCCTGATGGACGGGGTGCGAGAGGTATCCAATGCCATTGCCCACGACCTGCGCACCCCGATCGCGCGCGCACGCACATTGCTTGAGGATGCCTCCCTCCACGCCCGCGATCCCGACGAGCTGCGCGCCGCGATTGACACCGCGGTCGGCAATCTGGACAACATCACGGCCGTCTTCGAAGCGCTGCTGCGGATCGCGCAGATCGAGGCCGGCGCCCGACGCGCGGCCTTCACGCCGTTTGATCTCACGCCCCGCCTGCGCGACATCGCCGAACTCTACGAAGCTGTGGCGGAAGAGCGCGAGCTGACGCTGGCGGTGCACCTGTCCGACACACTGCCGTTCTACGGGGACGCGGCCCTGATCCAGCAGGCCGTGGCCAATCTTCTGGACAACGCGATCAAGTTCTCTCCGCCCGGCGGCACGGTCACCCTGACGGCACTGCTCCAGCCCGGTCGTGGCGGCTACGGCCCGCGCGGGCGGGCGGTGGTCATCAGCGTGCGCGATACCGGGATCGGCATGCAGCCCGATGAACTCGCGCGTGCGTCGGAACGGTTCTATCGCGCGAACACCGCGCGTGACACGCCAGGGTCGGGTCTTGGCCTGTCGCTGGTGCAGGCCATCACCAGTCTGCATGGCGGCGAACTGGACCTGCGCCAGGCGCAGCCGGGGCTGGAGGCACGCCTTCTGCTGCCCTGCGCGCCACAGGGAACGGCTGCCATGACACAGGCTTCATCTTCACCTCACGCCGGAGACAGGTGATGGGCGTTAACGTGCCGGCGATGCTTAAACGTCTCTACCCTCCATGCGTCGCCGCCGCCCTGCTGGTGGCGTGCACGTGCCTTCCGGCGCGTGCCGCCCCGCAGGATGACGCACGCGGCACGGATGCCCTAAACGCCGGCCACACCAGCGCACCGGCAGCCCCATCCGGCGAGGAGCGCCCGCAGCTCAGCCCGGAGGAAGGCGAAAGCGCTCCGCCGGTGACGGTCACCAGCAACGGGCCGCGGTTCTGCGCCATGCTGCTGCAAGCCATAGACGACAGCAGCGAGCAGCCGCTGCCCAATGATGTGCGCGCCCTGCGCGAGGAAGGGATCGGCCTGTGCCAGCAAGGCCGGACGCATCTGGGGATCACGCGCCTGCGCCGCGCGCTCGTCGCCCTGCGGGAGGAACACGACACGCCATGACCCATCGCGCCCACAGCCGCCGCCCGACACGAAGGCACGGTCTTGCCCTTCCGTTCAGTCTCGTCGCATTGCTGGCGGTCATCGCGCCACCCGCCGCCCAGGCCCAGCCCGTGGGGCAGCCGACGGACACGACGGACACGACCACGCGCCTGTCCATCGAGGCGCGCGGGAGCGTGACGGCGGCACCGGACCGGCTGGTCGCGACATTCGCGGCCGAGCGCACCGCTCCAGCCGCCGCCGCCGCCCAACGCGCGGTCAACACCATGATCCACGGTGCGGTCTCGACAACCGCCGCCTTTCACGACGTGACGACCACGATCGGTCAGTACGAGATGGACCATACCGGCGATCCGGCCTCCACGACCTGGACGGCCCGTCAGACCCTGACGCTCAATGCCGCGACCGCCAATACTGCCGCTGTGTTCGACCTGGCCGGGCGCCTTCAGACCTCCGGCCTCGCCCTGACCGGCTTTGACTGGCAACTCGCGGACGAGACCCGCACCCGATTGCAGCGCGAGGCCAGCCACAGGGCGATCGCCAGCCTGCGAGACCGCGCCGACGATATTGCCCAGGCCATGGGGCTGAAGGTGCGGCATTTCGCGACCCTGTCGGTCTCCGAGGATGGCTACGCGCCGCGCCCGGTGATGATGATGGCGCGCATGGCCAAGGTCGACCCGCAGGCCACGGCGCAGGACCAGACCGTCTCGGCCGTCGCCTCCGCCACCGTGGTCCTCGCGCCCTGACGGGAGCCTAACGGCCGCGGTCGCCCTATCGGACGTTGCATGCCTGAAGTCCGGGCCTTGTTTACCGTCTGGTAATACCAGCAAGGGACAACAGGAGCCGCCGACGGTCGGCAGGAGGTGTTGCGGCCGCCTTCGATCGTTATCCCGTTTTGCAGGATCCGACCGAATATGCTGAAAAAAGAGCCCGATACGCAGTCTACCGCCCGAGAGCCGCTTGGCATCGCTGACGTGGAGCGTCGTCTGGCGTTCATTCAGATGGGCCGGGCCGAGCGCGAGCATCTCCGCGCCTTGCGTCCGTGGTTGTCCGAACAGGTGCCGGCCGGCCTCGACCGGTTTTACGCGCAGGTGCGACGCACGCCCGAGGCCGCCGCCTTTTTTGAAACCGGCCACCAGATGGACCATGCCCGTTCGGCGCAGGCCCGGCACTGGAAGACCATGGCCGATGCGCACTTCGATCAGGACTACGCCGACAAGGTACGCGCCATCGGCGAGGTGCACGCCCGCATCGATCTCGACCTTCAGTGGTATGTCGGCGGCTACACGCTGGTTCTCGACCATCTGGTACGCAACCTGATCGAGACACGGGTGCCCCGGACGACCGGTCTGTTCGCGCGCCCGACGACCACCGGCCCGGACCTGGCCGATTCGGTCTGCGCACTGGTCAAAGCGGTACTGCTGGATATCGAACTGGCCACATCCGTCTATATCGAGGCCGCCGAACGGAACCGCCGCAGCCTTCTGGAGCAGCAGGCGCGGGAACAGACAACGGTCTGCGATGTCATCTCACGCGCCCTGACCGAACTCGCCGACAAGAACCTGCATTACCGGATCCAGGAGGACCTTCCGCCGGGGTACAAAACACTGCGCGACGACTTCAACAACTCGGTCGCGATTCTGCACGATGCGCTGAGGACGGTCAGCGACAACGCCGCGGCGATCGAAACCGCGATCGGCGAGATCGCATTCGCCGCCGCCGACCTGTCCAACCGGACCGAGCAACAGGCCGCCTCTCTGGAGGAAACCGCAAACTCGCTTGCCCACATCACCGAAGGCGTGCAGACGACGGCCGACCATGCCGACGAGATCCGCCAGGCCGTCGCCCGGGCCAACGGCAATGTCGAAAAGTCGGAAGTTGTAGTTGGCGAGGCGATCGCCGCGATGCGCGAGATCGAGAAGTCGTCCGGCCAGATCGGCACCATCGTCGCCATGATCGACGAGATCGCGTTTCAGACCAATCTGCTTGCCCTCAATGCGGGTGTCGAGGCCGCCCGTGCCGGGGACGCGGGCCGGGGGTTCGCGATCGTAGCGCAGGAGGTACGTACGCTGGCGCACCGCTCCACCGATGCCGCGCGCGGCATCCGGGAGCTGGTTCACACGTCCGACGCACAGGTCAGGAGCGGCGTCGAATCGGTGGCCGAGACAGGCAAGGCCCTGAACGTCATCGTGGAAGACGTGCGCCACATCAGCGCCTCCATGAGCGCGATCACGACCGCCGCGCGCGAACAGTCGGGGCGGCTGCGATCACTCGACCTGACGGTGAAGGCCATCGACACGAACACGCAGCAGAATGCGGCCATGGTGGAGGAATCGACCGCCGCATGCCAGAACCTCGCGAACGAGGCAAAACTGGTCAACCGTCTGATCGAAAGCTTTCGCCTCGCCCCGCGTCCGAAATGGCGCACGGACGATGACACTGCCTTCAATCCGTCATGTGCCGGGATGGACACCCACAGAGCCTGACACCCGGCGTGTTTCGTCACGACACGCGCACAAAAAAGGCGTGACCCCCGGTAGGGATCACGCCCGATCAATGACGACGCCGCGCCCTCAGCGCGGTGCCAGCACCATGATCATCTGACGATTTTCAAGCCGCGGCATCTGCTCGACCTTGGCCTGTTCGTCCATCTCGACACGAATACGCTCGAGCACCTTGATGCCCAGTTCCTGATGGGCCATTTCGCGCCCGCGGAAGCGCAACGTGACCTTCACCTTGTCACCTTCGCCAATGAACGACTTCATGGCGCGCATCTTAACCTGGTAGTCGTTTTCGTCGATGTTCGGACGAACCTTGACTTCCTTGATCTCGATGACTTTCTGCTTCTTGCGCGCCTCGTTCCGCTTCTTCTGCTGCTCGTATTTGAATTTCCCGTAATCGAGAATCTTCACGACCGGCGGTTCGGCGTTCGGGCTGATCTCAAGAAGGTCGAGACCAACGGCATAAGCCCGCGAGAGAGCCTCGCGCGTGGCGATCACGCCCACCATCTCACCTTCCGCATCAATCAACCGAACGGTCGGAACACGGATTTCTTCGTTGACGCGGGGCCCTTCGCGCGTCGGCGGCGCGGGCATCGGCGGTCTGGCTATGGTCGGCTCCTGTAGCTCTTTCTAAAACAGGCAACGGACATAGGACCGAATCCCGCCTGCGAAAAGGGGAGATACCGGTCCACGCGGCGTTTTCCTGTGGTCGGCGGCACTATGGGCCGCATTGTGCCAAAAAATCAAGCATGCGACGCCCGGAGCGCGAGCAGAGCACCCGCGCACCATTGGCATTTCAACCGCGGCCGCGGCCCCCCGAGTCCCGGCTTACGCCGGGAGACAGGCAAAGCGGCCGGATGCCGCACCGCCATGACGACGCAGATCCGGGGGCAGGGCTTCTTCCGCCAGGGTCGCGATCGCGTCGTCAAGCGCCACGACCTCCTGCGCCGCGCCGCCCAGGCGACGCATCGCAACGGTTCGGGCCTCGGCCTCCTTTCGGCCGACGACCAGAATGACCGGCACACGCGCCAGGGAATGGTCGCGGATCTTGGCGTTGATCTTCTCGTTGCGCACGTCGGCCTCGACCTGCAGACCGGCGGCCCGCAGGGCAGACACGACCTCCAGCGCATAGGGCTCGGCATCGGTGACGATCGACGCCACGACGATCTGCACCGGGGCCAGCCACAGCGGGAAGCGTCCCGCGTGCTGTTCGATCAGAATACCGAGGAACCGCTCAAAACTACCCAGAATGGCGCGGTGCAGCATCACCGGCCGGTGCCGGGCGCTGTCCTCGCCGATATAGGAAGCATCGAGCCGCTCGGGCAGCACGTAATCCACCTGCAGCGTGCCACACTGCCAGTCGCGGCCAATGGCATCGCGCAGCACGAACTCCAGCTTCGGGCCATAGAACGCGCCCTCTCCCGGATTATATTCGTACTCCACGCCCGCCAGACGACACGCTTCGATCAGCGCACCCTCGGCGCGGTCCCAGGTCTCGTCCGACCCGGCCCGCTGTTCCGGCCGATCGGCAAACTTCACCCGGAACGACTCGAAGCCCAGATCGCGATAGACGTCGGCCAGCATCGTCACGAAACGTGCCGTCTCCGCCGCGATCTGGTCGTCGGTGCAGAAGATATGCGCGTCGTCCTGCGTGAATGATCGCACACGCATGATGCCATGCAGGGCGCCCGACGGCTCATACCGATGGCACGCGCCGAATTCGGCCATGCGCAAAGGCAGCTCACGATAGGAGCGCAGACCGTGGCGGAAGATCTGCACATGGCACGGACAGTTCATCGGCTTGAGGGCCAGTGTCTTTTCCTCGTCCTCCACGGTCGCGATGAACATGTGCTCGCGATACTTGTCCCAGTGGCCGGACGCTTCCCACAGCGCGCGGTCGACCAGCTGCGGTGTGCGCACTTCCTCGTAGCCACCACGGGTCTGCGCCCGACGCATGTAGTCCTGAAGCACCGTGTAGAGGCGCCAGCCCTTGGGATGCCAGAAGATCGACCCGACGGCCTCCTCCTGGATGTGGAACAGGTCCATCTCACGCCCGATGCGACGATGATCGCGGCGTTCGGCCTCCTCGAGCTGATGCAGGTGCGCGTCCAGTTCCTTCTGGTCACGCCACGCCGTGCCGTAGATGCGCGTCAGCATGGGATTGCGATGGTCGCCGCGCCAGTAGGCACCGGCCACCTTCATCAGCTTGAACGCGGTTCCGACATCACCCGTACCGCGCATATGCGGGCCGCGGCACAGGTCGAGCCACTCGCCCTGACGATAGATCGAGATCGGCATGTCTTCGGGCAGATCACGGATCAGCTCGGCCTTGAACCGCTCCCCCCGCTCCTCGAAGAACGCGATCGCGCGGTCGCGCGGCCACACCTCGCGCTCGAACGTCGCGTTAGCGGCGATGATCTCGCGCATCTTCGCCTCGATCGCCGCGAAGTCGTCGGGCGTGAACGGCGTGTTGCGGAAGAAGTCGTAATAAAAGCCGTTCTCGATCGACGGGCCGATCGTCACCTGCGTGCCCGGCCAGAGGGCCTGAACCGCCTCGGCCAGCACATGGGCGCAGTCATGGCGGATCATCTCCAGCGCCTCGGCATCCTTGCGGGTGATGAAACGCACCGAGGCGTCGGTCTCGATCAGGGTCGACAGGTCGACCTCGCGCCCGTCGAGGACCATGGCGATGGCCGCACGGGCGAGACCAGGCCCGATGGACGCCGCCACCGTAGTGCCCGTCACCGCACCGTCAAACGGACGTACGGAACCATCGGGCAGCGTGATCGCGGGCATTGGGGGGAACTCCACCGGAAAGGAAAGTCCCTCTAATGGCGTCAGTTCAGGGCGGCTGCAACCCTGGCCGCCGACAAAGCCGCCAGATCGGCGCGGCGCAACACACGCACCTGCCCCGGCCGACGGCCGAGGGGTGCGGTCAACGCCGGATCGCTTTCCGACGAAAACAGCACGATGCACGGGCACCCGACGGCGGCCGCCAGATGCATCGGCCCGGTATCGTTGCCGATCGCCCATGCCGCCCGCGCCGCCAGAGCGCCAAGCTCGGTCAGGGACGTGCGCCCGGTCAGATCGAGGGCCGCCGGGCAGCCCGCGCGGATCACCTGCGCGAGCGCGCTGTCTCCGCGCGCACCCACGACG
>NZ_JABXXR010000127.1 GCF_013376175.1 Ameyamaea chiangmaiensis | reverse complement strand
CTTCAAACCCACTCATACTACACACAATCACCCCCGCGGGGTGGAGCAGCCCGGTAGCTCGTCAGGCTCATAACCTGAAGGTCACAGGTTCAAATCCTGTCCCCGCAACCATCTGAACTTGCGATGCCAACGCATCACGAACCCCAGTCCCGAAACGGGCTGGGGTTTTCGTTTGTCCGCTGCCCGACGCAACCGTCAGGATGCCAGCCAGATCGCCCTGGACATCGATCTGGAGGCCCTTGTCAGAGGGCGTGAGGATGATCGCCTCGATCAGCGAGCGGATCACCTCGGCCGCTTCCTGGCGTTTCTCGTCCAGCTCGGAATGCAGCATCTCGTGCAGGCGTGCGAGCTGCCGGTGGTAGAACTCTGCCATCTGGGGATGGAGCAGGGGCGGGGGCGCCTCGGCGGTGGCGAGGAACTCCGTCAGCTCCGCCTTGCGGGTTTCGAGCTTGGATCCGCGCTCCTTGACCGTCTCGATCGAGATGGCTTCCGAAAGGTAGAGATCCATCAGGCGCTGGATGTCGCGATCGACCCGCTTCAGCTCTGATTCCGCTGCGCCGATGTCGGCGGAGGCTTCCATGCGTAGCCGGTTCATCTCGGTGGTGAACGCCGTGCAGAATTCGGCGAACAGGTCCGGATCCATAAGGTGGTGACGCAGGGCGTCGAGGACGCGCCGCTCCAGTTCCTCGCGGCGCATATTGGTCCGATTGTCGCAGGTGCCCTTGTTGCGCGCCGTCGAGCAGCCGAGCAATGCGCCGGAGATCATCGAATAGCCGCCACCACAGCAGCCACATTTGCTCAGACCGGAGAACAGGTAGCGCGGACGGCGCTTCTCGCGGAAATGATCGGGCGATGAGGTGTCGCGTGTGTCCCGGCTGGCGCTGACACTGGCCTGCCGTGCCTTGACCGCGTCCCATAGATCCTGGTCGACGATCCGCAATTCCGGCACCTCCTGGATGACCCATTCGGTGTCCGGGTTGGGGCGGGCCTGGCGCTTGCCGGTGTCGGGATC
Organism: Ameyamaea chiangmaiensis; assembly: GCF_013376175.1. GTDB lineage: Bacteria > Pseudomonadota > Alphaproteobacteria > Acetobacterales > Acetobacteraceae > Ameyamaea > Ameyamaea chiangmaiensis. Next base: position 6,672 of record NZ_JABXXR010000127.1, on the reverse strand, counting down.
CTTGATGAAGCGCTGCCGGTTCCACACCAGCCTGCCCACGTACATCTCATTGTTGAGGATGCCGGTACCGCGTAGCCGGTTGCCGTTGATCGTGGAGAAGCCCCACGCGCCGCTGCCTGGTGCCGGGATGCCTTCATCATTAAGACGGAAGGCAATGGCGCGCGGTCCCAGTCCGGCCGCGAAGTCGCGGAAGATGCGACGGACCACCTCGGCCTCCACCACGTTGATGGTCCGGTCGCCCCGGATGGCCTCGCCATTGGCATCGAGCCTGCGCACCGCATCATAGCCGTAGGCGTTGCCGCCGCCGGACTTGCCCAGTTCCACGCGTCCCCGCAGGCCGCGATGGGTCTTGGCTGCGAGGTCTTTCAGGAAGAGGGCGTTCATCGTGCCCTTGAGGCCGACATGCAGGTGGGAGACCTCGCCCTCGGAAAGGGTGACGATCTGCACGCCCGCATAATTCATGCGTTTGAAGACGCCGGCGATGTCCTCCTGATCGCGGGACAGGCGATCCATGGCCTCGGCCAGCACGATCTGGAACCGCCCGCGCTGTGCGTCCGCGATCAGCGCCTGAATCCCGGGCCGCATCAGGGAGGCGCCCGAGATCGCGTGATCGGTATACTCCTCGACGATGGTCCAGTCCTGTTTCTCCGCGTGGGTGCGGCAGATGCGAAGCTGATCGGCGATCGAGGCGTCGCGCTGGTTATCTGATGAGTAGCGGGCGTAGAGCGCGACCTTCATGATAGGGCATCCCTTACGGTCCGGAGCGGCGGCGCTGCTCCTGTTGCTGAGACCGGAACCAATCCCGTGCCGCACGACGGGCCATGAGGCGGACGAACGCCACGAGGCGCGGGTCGGGGGCATCGGGTCGCAGGACGAGCCGCAACTCGGGCTCGGGCGGCCGATACGCCGGGGCAATGGACTGGCTCGGTCTGTCCGTCATCGTCGCTCTCTTCCGCGCATATGGCAAGGAAAACAGGCACACGATCCGGACAGATGGCTGTTATTTCAATGGAAAACGGTAATACGCGAGGGCGCGTCCATGCGTGCTCAAGCGTATGGAATCGTAGTCATGGGTAGCCCCGGATAGCGGCGCGTCGTACAAATACTGGCGTATGACGGCGTCACGGGAGTATGAGTCGTGAACGATCCAGCAGTACTCTCTTTCCCAAGTGCAGATGAACAGGCTCAACTCTAATGCCGTGTCTATCGAGACGCTCGTCAAGATTGGGAACGGGCGACGCTCCGAAGTGCTGGGAATTGTTTCGCAATTTTTATATGAATTTTATGTAAAATATATGAAGTGGCGACCGTATTTTTATAAAATTACTTATTGTATGTTGTTTTTTTTGTATTAACTACCATCTAGATGGGAAAAACAATGTAGTTTGACTTGGTCTCACCAATCGGTCGCTGATTGCAATACGTGTTCCTGGCCGCTTTAATTTTCCTTTTGTAGAGAATACTTCTAATTCACGAGCCTGTGCCAATTCAGATAAAACGTGAAATATATCATTGTTAGTGCCAGCGGTACGGTTTCCGATCTCGGCCAGTAAGCGGGATACTTCTAATTGTCCCTCGTGCATAATGCGGTGTACTTCTGATGGTAGTGCGTTCACTAATTCTCTGTTGAGTGCCGTTTTGTCGATTTCTGAGAAGCTGAACAGAGAATCACAACTTTCGATAAGTCGCGTGTCGTAACCAAGAGAAAACAGACCGCCTGGACCTATATGAGTAAAGCTATTTTGCTTCTGCCAGTGTACACTAAGCATTTTATCCCGTGCCGCCTGATGCTGTGAAAGATGGGCGAGCATCATCCAGCGATTGTCCGTGCGTGACCACAGCATAAACGGGGTAAAGAACTTTGCTCCGCTGTTCATGTGGATATGGGCCATCAATGCGCGTTGTGTTATTGCGCGCCCCATATGTTCGTCTTTGCGTTGCTGCCAGTCCGATATGAAGCGATCATCAACTCCAAATTGTTGGTATAGTTGAAGTCCCGCTGATGCTTCCTGCAAGTAATTTAAAAGGCTATCAATCGCAAAGTTCAACACTACCTCGGCTCGATCGAGGGTAGTGAAAATGGTTCGGATTGCAGACATCGGTACGTCTGAGTATCCGAATTGATCCAAAAAAAAGATTGACCGACCTTTTCGTTGTGTCAGCTTAATCTGATGAATAATCGCAGGTAGGTGCTCAACGAAAGTTCCGTTGAGAATAGTTATGCGGGGATCGTCGTCTGCATATCCGTTGCGTCGCAATTCGCGTCGCAATGCTTCCACATGCTCACGTTCGTCATCCACGAAGATAAATCGAGCGTTGATTTCGAGTGGCTTTGTACGTCCCTCGTTTAACTTACCAACGGCTTCTTCGACAGATTTTAGGAGAACAAGTGGGCTACCCGGTCGTGTTTCTGCAGCATCGATGTAAGCGCCACCACCGCTGAAGCCATCCACAAGCGCGATATTAAGCTGGTCTAGTGCCGGGTTTCGGACTACCGTCTCAAAGTATACGTCTAAATAATTCTTGAGAACATCAAGCTTCCGTTTCGTGTGTTCTTCGATCTTTGGTAATACACCATTTGAGCCCCAGATAAAATTATTTGCCATTTTCCGCCTGGTTTGCCAACTCTGCCATTATCGCTTTTGGTACAATTTGCCACGGGAACCCGTTCCACTCTGCGCCGTCAAGTAGTCGTCCGCCGGATTTCGGGCGCGCGCCACCCCACTGTTTGAAGAAGAACGCCACATTATATACTTCACAGGCAAGGCGCATTTGAGTGGCCCATGCTGCCTCCATTGGCCGCGCACCTGGCCCACTTTCTCCACCAACAATTGCCCATGCAATTCCAGATAAGTCTACTTTTCCAATGGGACCGAGAAGGGGCTCGAATGAGATGAAACGCGCGTCCGACTTGATCTGTTGCAGATGTTCAATACGTCCCTTATGAGCAGCGTCTTCCACTGATACACCAAGCCAAATATGCGACGGTACGGGACCACCGTTATAACGTCGACGGACATAGTTGCGCATCAGTGACGACCTCTTGGTCAACACTTGATAAACATGCCAATTTGCCGCTTCCATCGTATCGAACACGGCGTCAATGTAATCTTTCGGGATATTCTTGTGAAACAGGTCGCTCATGGAGTTGACAAAAATCATTCGCGGCTTTTTCCACCGAGCGGGTTGACTAAGACGCGCTGGCCAAAGTCGCAGCTCGAAGCCTTGCTCGTATGAGTGTCCTATCACCCCTCGCCAACGTTCGGCGAAGCGCTCCGCATAGCAGTGATCGCACCCGGGACCGATTTTTGTACAGCCTGTAACCGGATTCCATGTTGCATCGGTCCATTCGATTTCAGATTTTTGTGCCATCCTACTCAATCCATTCTCGCCGAGAATCTACGTCAATGCGGACAAATAGGGAACACCCCATTCCGATTTTATAAATTTCATCTGAATCCAGCTACCTTGCGTTCCAGTCATGCAAGACGCCCTAATGCAATAAGGTTCTGTTTCCTATGGATTATTGCATCCGTTGCATAATCCAGTTTTCCAATGTCTGGACGTGTTCTGCCACTTCCGCCCCCTTGGGCCATATTAGCCCATATGATGTTCCATCGACATCGAAGCCAACCGGCGCCAGAAGCCGCCCGCTCGCGATATCATCCGCCGCTATGATGCGGGGCGACAGCGCAATCCCCAGGCCACTAGCGGCGGCTTCTAGCATCATGAAATGATGGTCGTAGAAACGGATGTCGCGTGGTGGTGGGATGTCGGGCCGGGAGGCTAGCCATTTCCGCCATGCTTCGGGCCGAGTCCGGGATCCGAGCGCCAGGTAATCTCCGTCCTCGAATCGCCCCGCCATGTCGGGCCGCATCACCGGTCCGATCGTCTCTTGCGTGATCGTGGTCACGGTCCAGTCCGGATCCAGAGGAAAATCGAGCCGCCGGATCGCCAGAGTGATGCGTTCACGCACGAAATCCAGTGGGCCACCGCCGGTCGAGAGATGCACGTCGATGCCGGGATGCCGATCCTGAAAATCCGACAGGCGCGGGATCAGCCAGCGCATCGCCAGTGACCGTTCGCAAGACAGCACGATCGGCGGGGTGGCAAAAGGCGATCTGATCTCGGCGAGCGCTGTCGATATTCCCTTCAGTGCATCGCTCGTGGCCAGCGCCAGGCGTTCACCATCCCGGGTCGGCCGTACGCCACGACCGTCGGGTTCCAATAGTTGCAATTTGAGGTCCGCAGCCAGTTTGGACACCCGGCGGCTGATCGCTCCATGCGTCAGAGCCAGTTCGATGGCAGCCGCTCGCACGGAACCGAGGCGCGTTACCGCTTCGAACGCACGCAGATCGTCCAGGGACGGGATGTCTGATCGCTTCATTGGTCAGTTTTTATCACCAGAACAGGTCAGTTCATATCGATTTTCTGCCGACCCTGTTTCGTTATTATCACCATCATGAGCGAAACACCTTCCTTCAATCACCAGCCGTTGGCGGTCACGATGGGCGATCCCGCCGGGATCGGACCGGAAATCGTGGGCCGGATGTTTCTACGACGACCGGCGCAACGGCGCTGGATCGTCGTCGGCGATCCTCTGGTGATGCGTGATGCGCTGGCCGGGCTCGATTCAGCGGCGCACGTACGCCGGATCACAACATTGGCCGAAGCCCGCTTCGACGACGACGTGCTGCACGTCCTGGCGTCGTCGGCGTGTGCGTCCCTGCCGCCCATGGGTCAGATCACCGTCGAAAGTGGCCGCGCCGCCTATGCGGCGATCCTTTTCGCGGTCCAATTGGCGAAGAGCGGGACAGTAGGCGGCATCGTCACCGCACCAATCCACAAGGAAGCGCTCGCTGCCGCTGGGCTGCACTACCCCGGCCATACGGAAATTCTCGCCGAACAGGCCGACGGTGCGACTGTCGCCATGATGCTGGCGAATGAGGATATCCGCGTCGTGCTGGTGACCATCCATTGTTCGCTGCAAGACGCAATCCGGCGTGCCGATTTCCCTGCGCAGATGGTGGCGATCCGCCTGGCCCACGCTGGTGCGCGGGCTCTGGGCATCGAACGGCCTCGTGTCGCAGTGGCCGGTCTCAATCCCCATGCCGGAGAAGGTGGCCTGTTCGGTCATGAGGAAGCCCGCATCATCGCGCCCGCCATTGCGCAGGCGCAGAGTGAAGGCATCGATGCGTCCGGTCCGTGGCCGGGCGACACCGTGTTCATGCAGGCGCGCGAAAGGCGCTTCGATGTCGTGGTCGCGCAATATCATGATCAGGGGCTGATCCCGGTGAAATATATGGGTCTGGCACAAGGGGTGAACATCACGCTCGGCCTGCCGTTTGTGCGCACGAGCCCCGACCACGGCACTGCTTTTGACATCGCGGGGCGCGGTATCGCCGATTCATCCAGTCTGGAGACTGCGTTCGATTACGCTCTTCGCCTTACCGGAGTCACAGTATGACCCGCCCCGATTTCATCTTCATGCTGACTCGTCACGACCGGACGGAGGAGAATGCGGTCGATCTGGTTGAAATCGTCCGTGCTGCCGGTGTCCGTCATATTGGGTTCAAGGATATCGGCCTACCGTTTAAGTCTCTTCAGACCCTGACCCATAAAATCAGGCAGTCGGGAGCAACGACCTATCTGGAAGTCGTCTCCCTCGATCGCGAAAGCGAGCTTCGCTCGGTGCGGGCCGGTATCGCTCTGGGTGTCGATTATCTGCTCGGCGGCACTCATGTCGATGACGCGCTACGACTGCTGAAAGGCACGAAGATCCGATATTACCCCTTTCCCGGCAGGATCAGCGGGCATCCTAGTCGTCTCGAAGGGACCGAGGGCGAAATCGTACGCAGTGCGGTCGATCTCGCTTCCCGGCCCGGCGTGCATGGACTGGACTTGCTGGCCTATCGGTTCGCGGGAGATGTACCCAGCCTGATGCGGAGGGTCCGCGCAGCCGTATGGGATAAGCCGGTCATCGTGGCAGGCTCAATTGATCGGGAGGAACGGATCCGGGCTGTGGTGTCGGCGGGCGCCGATGGTTTTACGGTCGGCACGGCGGCATTCGACGGCGTGTTCCCGACATCCCGTGATCTGACAGGGCAGATCGATTACGTCCGGATGATGCTGTCTCGACCCTGACGTAGAGGAGGATCGGAAAGAATGACAGCCTCAAAAGAGAAAAAGCTAATGGCTCTGCCCTCGCGCCGGCAAGGGTTCGCGTCAGCGCGCTGACGCCGCCCGATGGGGTTTCCCCGATCTTCCTGCGCTGCGCTCCGTGCAGACCGGGAGAGACCCCTCCCCATCGGTCGCCCTTGCCGTTGCTACCCCGCTGCTCGCCGCGAGGCAAAGGAACAGCGGGGGCTGTTCCTCGCGGAACAAAGGGCAAAGACCATGACCAACACCACCACCACGGCGACCGATTTCCGCAATACCATCCTCAACGGCGACAGTGTGCAGCTTATGCGCGCACTCCCCCGCAATGCGGTGGATTTCATCCTGACCGACCCGCCTTACCTTGTGAACTATCAGGGCAGGGACGGGCGGAAGGTGCGCAATGACGACAATGCGCGCTGGCTCCGGCCGGCCTTCAACCAGATGCACCGTGTGCTGAAATGGGGCGGGTTCGCCGTTTCGTTCTATGGCTGGAACCGTATCGACCTCTTCGCC
>NZ_JABXXR010000126.1 GCF_013376175.1 Ameyamaea chiangmaiensis | reverse complement strand
GCAGCCGCGCCTCTCGCCGCGCGGTCGCGCGCATGAGCGGGGCTGTCGCCGACAAGGCGTTCGTCGCTGAACCCGGCGCCATTCTGGGCACCGAGGCACGCGACTGGTTCGCGCTTCTCAAGCCCCGGGTCATCTCGCTGGTGGTGTTCACCGGTGCCGCCGGTCTTGTCGTAGCGCCCGCCCACATGAACCTGTTCGTTGCGGCGGTGGCGATCCTGTGTATCTGCATGGCGTCGGGTGCGGCTGGCGCGATCAACATGTGGTACGACCGCGATATCGACGCGATCATGACGCGCACCGCGACGCGCCCGATCCCCGGCGGTCGTATGCCCGAACGCAGCGCGCTGGGCTTCGGCGTGGGGCTGTCCGTGGCGTCGGTAGTGCTGATGTGGTTTGCCACCAATGCACTGGCGGCGTTCATTCTGGCGTTTTCGATTGTCTTCTACGCCGTGATCTACACGATGTGGCTCAAACGCTCGACACCGCAGAACATCGTGATCGGGGGCGCCGCCGGCGCGTTTCCGCCGATGATCGGCTGGGCGGCGGCGACCGGGTCGCTCGACGTTTTGCCGATCGTGATGTTTCTGATCGTGTTCCTGTGGACGCCGCCCCATTTCTGGTCCCTGTCACTGTATGCGTGCAAGGATTATGGCCGGGCCGGCATCCCGATGCTGCCGGTCGTGCGGGGCGCGCGCCATACCCGTCATCAGATCCTGATCTACACCTTCGTTCTTCTGGCCGTCTCGCTCGTGCCGTCGTGGCTGCATCTGTGCGGATGGATTTACACGGCGACGGCCCTGGCACTGGGGCTCGGGTTCGTGGCGTGTGCCGTAGCCGTCGTGCGCGACCGTCAGGACGAAACCGGGGTAAGCCTGACCAACGATGCGCCAGCGCGCCGGGCCTTCCGCTTCTCGCTCGCGTATCTATTTTTGCTGTTCTGCGGCCTGCTGCTCGATCACGCGCTGGTCGTGTCACACTGATCCACAGGGGACACGTGTCATGAGCGATACCGCACTGACCATCATCGGCCGCCGTCGAAAGGGGCGCATTACAGGCGTCGTTCTGACGGTTCTGGCGTTTGCTGCAGTTCTGTACGGACTGGCCCTGTCGCTGTCCTGACCGGGCTGCGATTGCCAAGTGCTGGCGGGCGCGTTGCCCGCCCAGCACGACTGACCGGCGTCAGCGGGTCTGCTGGATCGCGGACAGAAGCCAGCCGCCATGCGGCCCTGAACGCACGAACGTCCATAGTTCGGTCACGGTCATCCGCTCGTTCGGGTTACCCTCCACGACGGTTCCAGCCATGTCGGTGGTCACATCCACAAGTGAGTAGCGCATCGCGACGGTTGCGTAGTCCAGGTTGCCCTCGCGCCAGGCCTCGGACAGGTCGCCCCCCTCGAACTGAACGGCGGAGACGACGTTGCGGGCGCCCCGGCTGGCGTAGGCGCTCAGTTGCTCGTTGAAATAGCTGACCATTTCCGGCGTCGCCATCCGCTGCAACGCGCCTAGGTTCTGCTGGCTCCAGGCCGCCTGGATGTCATACAGCGACTGCTGAAACGCCTGATAGTCTGCCGGGGTGATGGTCAGAGGGGCACCGCCCGGGTTCATGCCGCCCGATTGCGGCATACGCGGCTGGTTGCCGATGCCTGTGGACATCGGGCTGCGATGACCGAATCGGCGGATCAGCCAGCTGATCAGAAGGCCCAGCAGCAGCATCTGGATCAGGAAGCCGAAAAAGCCGCCGCCGTGCATGCCGCCGAAGAAGCCATGCCCCCCTAGCAGACCGAACAGACCGGCGCCGAGGAATCCACCGGCGAAACCGGTCAGAAACGGGTGGCGATTAGCATAGCCCATCCTGCCATAGCCGGGCTGGCCATATCCGTAGGACTGCGCCGGAGCCTGCTGATAAGGCGTGACCGAGCGCTGCATCGGAGACGCGCCCGACGGGGCGTAGGCGGTGGGCGGCGGCGCGCTGTAGGTGCGTGAACCGCGGCTTCCCATCGAACTACCGCTACCCGGCCGTGCCTCCGCGGGTGCCACGCTGACGGTCGCAAGGGCGGTCGCCAAGGCGAGGGAGAGAAAGGCGGCTTTTTTCATCAGGCGTCGTGCTCTTGTCCAAAAGGGGGGCGCAGAGGCCGCGTGGCGGTCAGCTGCCGGCAATGCTCAGGTCGTCGATCCGGATCGTGGGGGCGTCGCTGCCGAACCGGAACACCAGATCGTTCGCTGGAACAAGGCGCGCGAACATATCGATCAGATTGCCCGCAACGGTCAGACCGGCCACCGGTTCCGCGAGAGCCCCGTCGCGGATCATGAAACCACTCGCACCCCGGCTGTAGTCGCCCGTGATGCCGTTGACCGCGGAGCCCATCATTTCCGTGATGTAGATGCCCTCGCGGATATCCGACATCAAGGCTTCGGGGGTAAGCGACCCGTTGCTGAGGAACACATTGCTCAGCGCCGGGGACGGTGGGGAGGACGACCCGCGACCGCCCCGTGCGTTGCCGGTCAGCCCAAGCTGGCGAGCGCTTCGGGAATCGAGCACCCACTGGGTCAGAATGCCGTCCTCCACAAGGGCCAGCGGTGCCATGGCCGCGCCCTCGCCATCGAAGGGGCGCGACCGCAGTCCGCGCACGCGCAACGGATCGTCGATCACGTCGACACCGATCGGCAGGATGCGCTGCCCCATCCGGCCCTTCAGGAACGAGGTCCCTCGCGCGATGGCCGCACCATTGATCGCGCCCGCCAGATGTCCGATCAGGCTGGCGGACACGCGCGGGTCGTAGACCACCGGTAGAGTGCCGGTCCTGGGACGGGTCGGGTTCAGCCGGCGCACCGCGCGCTCGCCGGCCTCGCGCCCGATGGCGGCCGGATCGCGCAGGTCTGACAGATGCACGCGTGAGTCATAGTCGTAATCGCGTTCCATGCCGGTTCCGCAGCCGGCCAGAACGGTGGCGGAGGTGGCATGGCTGGTGCGCGTATAATGGCCGCCGAACCCGGCCGACGTCGCCAAAGTGACCTCCGTCCGACCATAACTCGCCGAACCGCCATTGCTTTTGGTAACGCCGGGGATGGCCAGAGCCGCGCCTTCCGCGAGACGGGCGCGTTCGAGAAGGGCCGCGGTGTCCGGCTCCGCGCTGTCAGCCAGATCAAGGCCGGCGGCGTCGAAGCGCCCGGGGCGTGCGAGGTCGCACAGCCCGGCGAACCGGTCTTCCGGCACGACGCGTGCCATGGCGATGGCCTGTTCGACCAGCGCGTCGAAGCGAGCAGGGTCGAGTGTGGTGGTCGATGCGATGGCGGACCGCTGGCCGATGAAGACGCGCAGGCCGATATCGGTCGTCTCCGAGCGCTCCAGGTCCTCCGTCTGCCCGTTGCGGACCTGAACGCCCGACGCGGTCCCGGCGACCATGATCGCGTCCGCGGCGTCCGCCCCGGAGGCCTTCGCCCGTGCGATCAGCGAGTCGAGCAGGTCCAGCGCGTTGCTCATGCCGCCAGTTCCGAGATGATGGAGGACAGGGGCGGCACGTTGGCGACCGGGCCGATACAGGCCAGGGTCGGCGCGGCGGTGAACACGCGCGTGGCTGTTGCGCGGATGTCGTCCACCGTCACGGCATCGATCTTGGCCACGGTTTCGTGTGTGGGGATCACGCGTCCGAACAGTTGCAACTGGCGAGCGACCTGCTCGCAACGCGCGCCGGTGCTTTCGAGCGACATCAACAGCGACGATTTCAGCTGCGCGCGTGCCCGGCTGAGTTCCGCCGTGTCGATCTCGCGGCGCACCTTGGCGAGTTCATCCAGCACGACCGGCACGAGGGTCCGTGCCTCGTCCTCGCCCGTGCCGGCGTAAATGCCGAACAGTCCGCTGTCCACGAACGGGGCGGTGAACGAGTAGATCGAATAGACCAGACCGCGTTTCTCCCGCACTTCCTGAAACAGGCGCGACGACATCCCGCCGCCCAGCAGCGTCGACAGCAGGATCGTGGGGTAATAGTCGGGATCGCCATACCCGACCGATGGAAAGCCCATCACGAGATGCGCCTGATCTAGGTCGCGCTCGACGCGCAATTCGCCCCCGGCGTAGTGGGCGGCGACATGGCGTGGGGACGTATGGGTCGGAAGGTCGGCAAAGTGCCGCTCAACCAGTTCGACCACCCGCTGATGCTCGAGATTGCCGACGGCGGTCACGACCATGTTGGGGGCGGTGTAGTGGCGCTGCATGTAGGCCGTCAGCGTCTCGCGCGGCATCGTGCGGATCAGCGCCTCCGGCCCCAGTGTGGGACGCCCCATGGGCTGGTTCGGGAAGGCCGTTTCCTGGAAATGGTCGAAGATGATGTCGTCGGGGGTGTCGTTCGCCTGTCCGATTTCCTGCAGGATGACGCCGCGCTCGCGCTCCAGCTCATCGGGTTCGAGGACGGAATGCGTCAGGATATCGCCGATGATGTCGGCGCCGAGAGCCAGATCCTCTTTCAGAAGCTTGACGTAGTAGGCCGTCTGCTCCCGTGCGGTGTAGGCGTTGATATGACCGCCGACATTCTCGATTTCCTCGGCGATCCGGACGGCGGAGCGGGACGTGGTCCCCTTGAAGGCCATGTGCTCGAGGAAATGCGAGACCCCGTTTTCCGACGCCTCCTCATCGCGCGTGCCGGTGCCGACATAGGCACCGAACGAGACGGTTTCCACGCGGTCCATGCGTTCGGTGGCGACGGTCAGGCCGGAGGGTAGGCGGGTGATCTGGATCGGATCGGTCATGCGTGTCCTGTCGGGCACGGCCGCGGCGCGGCCGGCGTTATCGGTGCCCTCGCGGGCGGGTCGTCTCAGCTATTGGACAGCACCAGGCTGCGGACCGCGTCCTCGACGAGCCCAAGGTCATTCTCCACGACCCGGAAGCGTTCCTCGCGCTCGAAAAGATCGGCCAGATGCTCGGGCAGCGCCGGGCGTAGGCCGGTGGCGGCCTCCATGGCGTCGGGGAACTTGGCCGGGTGCGCCGTGGCCATGGCGATCATGGGAACGCCGGGCTCGCGCGCGGCACGACCGGCGGCGATGCCGATGGCGCTGTGCGGGTCGGCCAGATAGTGGCTGTTGTCATACAGGGACCGGATTTCGGCACGCGTACCGTCATCGTCAAGGGCAATGCCGGAGAACAGCGCCGTTGCCCGGCGCCAGGCGTCGGGGTCGATATTCATGCGCCCGGTCTTGCGGAAGTCCATCATCATGGTGGCGCAGGCATCGGCGTCACGATCGAGAAGCTCGAACAAAAGCCGCTCGAAGTTCGACGAGACCTGAATGTCCATCGATGGCGACAGGCTTGGCACGACGGCACGCATCGACATGTCGTTGTCGTGCAGGAAACGGCTGAGGATGTCGTTGCGGTTCGAGCCGATGGCGAAATGCCTGATCGGCAGGCCCATCTGGCGCGCGACCCACGCGGCCAGCACGTTGCCGAAATTGCCGGTGGGCACAGCGAAGGAAACCTCGCGGTCGGGCGCGCCCATGGCCAGCGCCGCGTGGACGTAATACGCCACCTGTGCCGCGATACGGGCCCAGTTGATCGAATTGACGGCCGAGAGGTGCATGTCGCGGCGGAACACGACGTCCGCGAACATGGCCTTCACCAGGTCCTGGCAGTCGTCGAATGTGCCCTGGATGGCGAGATTGCCGATGTTGGGGGCCTTGACGGTGGTCATCTGACGCCGTTGCACTTCGGACGTGCGGCCTTCGGGATGCAGGATCACGACATTGATGCGGGCGCGGTTGGCAAATGCCTCGATCGCCGCCGAGCCAGTGTCGCCCGAGGTGGCGCCGACGATCGTCAGGGTCTCGCCGCGGGACGCCAGAACGTGCTCGAACAGATGGCCGAGCAGTTGCATCGCCATGTCCTTGAACGCCAGCGTCGGGCCGTGGAACAGCTCCTTGACGAACAGGCCATCCTCGACTTCGGTCACCGGCACGATCGCCGGATGATCGAACCCGGCATAGGCCGCCGTGGTCATCTTCATCAGGTCTGCTTCGGTCAGGCAGCCGGCGGCGAACGGCGCGATGACCCGCGCCGCCAGCGCGGGGTAAGACAGCCCGCGCATGGCGCGCCAGTCGGCGTCCGAGAAGGTCGGCCATGTCTGGGGCACATAAAGGCCGCCGTCTTCGGCCAGACCGGCGAGCAGAACTTCGGAGAAGGAACGGACCGGCGCTTGTCCGCGCGTCGAAATGTAGTGCATGGCCGCGATCATAGTCGCATCAGGGCCCGGCGCGAAGGGGCAAGCTCATGCGCTGGGAATAGGGATGGTCAGCCGGGATCAGGGGCGGATGGCGAACAGGACGGAGGATGGTGCCGGCGCGGGCGCATGCTTGAACGCGGCACTCTGATCGACACGGGAGACGGGCACATAGACCGTCCCGTCCGCGCCGACCGCAGGGCCCGTCGGCCAGGTCAGGCGCGGATCGGCAAGCAGCGTCGCCGGGATACGGCCGACGGTGAAGCTGTCGATCGCGTGGCGTTCGGGCTTGGCGAAATAGAGCGTGCCGTCCGGGCCGGTGGCGACGCCGCCAAGCGTTCCGGTCATTTCCCACAGGGTGAGGCCTTCCTGACGCTCGATATCGGTCACCATGGGGTCGGTCAGCAACGGCGTTCCAAGACGATACAGCGAGCCGCCCGGCGCCTGCAGATAGAGCCACTGTCCATCCGGGCTGAGCGCCAGCATCGACACGTTGGGCCGCGCGATGCCGCCATCGGGCAGATGCAGCGGCTGGCCGCCGATCATGATCGGATGTTTCGCCGCGACCCCGGGTGCGTTTTCCATGAAACGCTTCATCGAGCCCGCGCGCAGATCGATGACAATGATGGCCGCAGCACCCGAGTCTCCCACAAACGCCGTGTCGCCATGCACCGCGACACCCGACAGGACGCTGCCGGGCCGGGTGGCATCGGGCCCGAGTGTGTAGACACGCGCGACGGTGTTCGACGACAGGTCGATACGTAGCAGGCGAGGGGCAGGGTGCTGCGCGGGCGGACTGACGGACAGGATACCGTTGTCGAGGACCCACAAGGCACCATCGGCGACCGTCATTCCGGTCATGTTGGTCAGCGGTAAGGCCGTTCCGTCGGCAAGCCGGAAGGGAGCTACAGTGCCGCCGTGGATTTCGCTCAGGGCAGGACCGCTTCCGCCCAAGGCCGCCGTCGCCCCTACGAACAGGCGTCCGTCAGGAGTGATGGCACTTGTTGTCCAAATGGTGTCGTCTGCGTGCGCGACCTCGGTCAGTGTAGCGGCGTGAACGACAGGGGACGTGATGAGCGTGACGCCCAGGAGAAGAAGACGGAGCGTGTGGCGGACGGCGGAACGGTTCATGCCCGAGGTTATAGCCCCGAAGTCACACAGTCGTGCAATCCGGCATCTGCGCGTCGGAGGGTTGTGTCGCGGACGGGCGTGACGGAAGTGGCTCCGCCTCCATCGTGGCGTTCATGGCGATGATCTCCGCGGCATGGCGATGCGCGGGCGTTGCGAACGCCGCGGGACGGGGGTTTTCCAGCCATGGGGCATCATCGGCGACCGGCAGCAGCGTCGCGGCGTGCAGAAGCAGGGCCGCGTCGACGCTCTGACACGGTGTGCTCCACTGATTATGCGGCAACCGGCAGATATAACGGTTGTTCGTATCGATTCTGACTTCGGACGAGAACTGGACGACTGACTGATGATGGCGAACGGTGACGAAGACAATACCGGGAATGGTTCCGGTTCTGCGCTCCACATGCATGGCCCTCTCCTCGTCCACATGCTGGTGTCCGTGATCAGCCAACACCTTGACCTGAAGGATTGAAGATTTCGTTAATGCGTGGGTGACTTTTCCTTCCATGCGGATTTTCTCGTGACCGAGGTGTCCCACCTGCTGACGACCGCCGCCGACGCCTTGCGCACGGGTGACGATGCCGGGGCCGAGCGCCTGTACGCGCAGGTGTTGCGGCAGCAGCCGAAGAGCGCGACGGCGCTGCATGGGCTGGCCTGCATCGCCGGTCTGCGCGGGCGCGACGATCTGGCGATCGGTTTTGCCGGACGCGCGATCGCCCTGTCGCCCGAGCCCGTGTTTCATATCACGCTGGGGCAGGCACTGGCCGCGCGCGGGCATGTACGCGAAGGGCTGGCGGCGCTGCGGGTCGCCGTCCTGGGTGCGCCGGAGGACGGGCGGACGCACGCG
>NZ_JABXXR010000125.1 GCF_013376175.1 Ameyamaea chiangmaiensis | reverse complement strand
CGATCCTGATGCGACACCCGATCTGGCGGCGGCGATCGTCGCGCTGACGGGCGAGGGGGCGGATGTGGTGTTCGACCTGATCGGCACGCGGGCGGCGCTGGTGGCGGCGACCGGTATGCTGCGCCGGCGCGGGCGGCTGATCCTGCTGGGCTATACCGAGCAGACCTATGACATCCACCCGGTGGACCTGATCGTGCGCGAGATCACGGTGCGTGGCTCGGTCGGGGCCAGTCTGGAAGATTTGCACGAGGCCGTGGCGTTGATGGCGCGGGGCGTGTTGCGCTTCGATATCGCCGACATCGTGCCGCTCGATGCGTTCGACGACGCGCTGGCGCGCGTGCGGGCCGGGGGGCTCACCGGTCGCGTGGTGCTCGACACCGGCTCGGGGGCGGTGTGACGGCGTCGGGGGTCAGAACCGTATGCGCATGCCCTGCTCGGGCATGATGAAGCGCAGGCCGAGCGTATTGCTCTGTTCCAGTTCGCTCAGGATGCGGCGTGTCGGGGCTTCTCCGTCCGTCAGTGCGTATTTTACATGCGCGACCACCACCGGCAGACCACGCAGCGAGGCCGGACCACCGGCCGCCAGCGCCAGATCGCCGAGGGACGCGAGCATCAGCGCGGGCGTCAGATGGCCATACAGTTGGTTCGTCGATCGTGCATTGTCGTAGGACGCTTCGATGATGATCCCGCGCAACCGGTGCTGGCGAACCAGCGGGGCCACCGCATGCCACAATGCTCGCAGCCGATGGGAACCCTGCACGCGGTCCGCGCCCGTGTCCCCGAGATAGAGCAGCGCGTCGGCGTCAGCCTGCAACACGAACGCGGTTGACTCGACGCCGCCATGCTCCAGCGGAAATGGCGTGACGCGCAAACCTGTCCCCATCACGGGCACGCTCACGCCCGGGGACAGGGTATCGTAGTGGTACAGCCCGATCGCCGGAGCCGGGCCGCCGTCGGCCAGATTGGGCCACAGGGCATTATTGAACAGGTCGCGCTGCATCACGCCGATGACGGATGGCAGGGCGTGGATCGTCTTGCCCCGATCGTCCGGCGAGGCGATGACCAACCCTGCTACGTGATCCAGATGCGCGTGGCTGATCAGATACCCGGCGATCCAGTCGTGCAGCACCGCACCGATGCGCGCGCTCTGTGGGGAGGCGGGCAGAGGCAGGTCATCGAACGCGTGCGCGTCGTCCGCCGCGCGCAGGCCCGCGACCACCGTTCCCGCGTCGCAGGCCACATAGCGTCCCGCCCCGTGCGGGCGCACCAGATAGGTGCTGAGATTGCCGTCCTCGATCCCGCCGCGCGCGCCCAGCACCACCAGGTCGAACCCGGGACCGGCCCATGCGACGGTGGGGGCCGCGATGGCCACCAGCAGGGCCAGAACGGCCCGACCCAGCCGGCGCATCAGTAGCCGCGTGACAGATCGACCGCCCCTTCAACGGGCTCGCCCTTGCGCAGATGGACGATGTTGTCGGCAATCTGCGGTGCCGCGGACCCCGGCAGGGCGACCGACGCCACATGCGGCGTGATCAGCACGTTGTCGAGCGACCAGAGCGGGTCGCCGGCCGGCAGGGGCTCCTCGACGAACACGTCGAGCACGGCCTGGCCGATGCGCCGCGTGCGCAACGCCTCGACCAGCGCGTCCTGGTCGACGATCGGGCCGCGCGCGACGTTGATGAACCCCGCGCCCTCCGGCAGCATCGCCAGCCGCTCGGCCGACATCAGGCCGATCGTCTCGGGCGTCTTGGGCAGCAGCATCACCAGGATATCGCATCCCGACAGGAATTCCGGGAGCGCCTCGATGCCGGCAAACGTCTCGATCCCCGGCGCGGTCTTGGGCGAGCGTGACCAGCCGCGCACGGTGAACCCCTGACGCAGGCATTCGTTGGCGGCGTTCAGCCCCAGCTCGCCCAGCCCCATCATGCCCAGCCGGATCGTCTCCAGCGGACGCGGCTCGATATAATGCCATTCGCCCCGGCGCTGCGCGGCCTCGAAGGCCGGAATGTCACGCGCGATGCGCAGGGCGGCGTGCAGGACGAAGCTGCCCATCATGCGCGTCATCAGCGGGTCGTGCAGGCGCGTGACGGGCACGCCGGGCGGCAGATCGTCACGGGCGGCCATGGCGTCCACGCCGGCACCCAGATTGATGATCAGTCTGAGATTGGGAAAGCGTGCGAAAAACCCCTGCGGCGGCGCCCATACCAGCGCGTAATGCACGTCAGCCGGATCGAAATCGTCCTCCTCCCGCACGAACACCAGATCGGGCAGCGACGCATTAAGAGCTTTCTCCCACGGCTCGGGAAGGTCCAGCTTGCTCCAGAAAATCAGCGTATCGGCCATGATGTGTCCCTGTGTCTCCACGAAGGCGCCCAGTATGCGGTCGCAGGCCGGGCACTGCAACGCATGTTCTCGGACCGCAACGGTAGGGCGGTGACGCCGGCCACGGTAAGGCGCGGTGCCCGTCGGGGGCATGCGCCGGTTGTCCGGCTCTCCAGCAGAAGATTCGCCGGTGCATCGACAGCATTATTGCGATCGAGGGCGTTGGTGCCTGAAGAGGCGATGAATAGTACATGACGATCCGACACAGTCGGCGGCCCCATACCCAAGAGAAGCGGGGGCCGGCCAATAAAATTCCTTCTGCCTGCCTTCTCGGGAAAACTGTGTCAGGCCGCGCGTGTTTTATAGGCCTTGTTGCTCTGGACGCGGGGTGCCTGTCGCCTGCTTCGTCCAGAAGAACCAGTCGAAGAACTGTGGATGCACGCATGAAAAAACTTACCGACGCACAGAAACTGGTCCGGAACATCGTGATGGTCGTCACGATGGGGGCGCTTGCCTTCGGATACGACACGGGCGTGATCGCCGGCGCCCTGCCATTCATGCAGAATCCCCTGGCGCAAGGTGGTCTAGGGCTGACCCCGCTGACCGAGGGGCTGGTGACATCCGCGCTGGTTCTGGGCGCCGCGTTCGGATCTCTGGCGTGTGGGATCGTGGCCGATCGCGTCGGCCGCCGCGACAGCCTGATCGGCCTGTCGGTGGTGTTCATGATCGGCGCGATCGGAACGTCGCAGGCCCCGTCGATCCCGGTCATGATTTTGATGCGTGGGGTCCTTGGCTTCGCCGTGGGCGGTGCCTCGGCGCTGGTGCCGATGTTCATTTCGGAAATGGCGCCTCCCAGCCGCCGGGGCCAGTTGGTCAGCCAGAACGAGATGATGATCGTGACCGGGCAGCTCGCCGCCTACGTGCTCAGCGCCGTGCTTGCGAAATTTTTCGGCGTGCCCGGGATATGGCGCACGATGCTGCTGATCGCCGCCGTTCCGGCGATCTTACTCGGGGGTGGCCTGTTCTTCGTCCCGCGCTCGCCGCGCTGGCTGGCAAGTCGCGGTCGCACGGACGACGCCAGGCGCGTACTCGAACTGATCCGATCGACCGACCGGCAGGTCCGTAAAGAGATGGTGGAGATCGATGCGCAGGTCAGCAAGGAAGCCGATCAGCTGGGCTGGGGGGAGGCGCTGCGCGAGCCGTGGATACGTCGTCTGCTGATGCTGGGCATCGGCCTTGGGTTTGCCGCGCAGTTTACGGGCGTGAATGCCTTCATGTATTTCACGCCCATCATTCTGACCCGCACGGGCCTGGGCACCGAAGCGGCACTTGTCGCCACGATCAGCGCGGGCGTGGTCGCCGTGATCGCGACGTTCTTCGGGATCTGGATGATCGGCCGGTTCCCGCGTCGGTTTACGCTGCTGGGCGGTCTCGGCGGTGTTGTCTTCGCGCATGTCGGTCTGGGGGTTACACTGCTGCTGCTCGACGGTTCTCCGGTGCAGAGCGTGGCCGCGCTGGGGTTCATCCTGCTCGCGCTGCTATTTATCCAGATGATGGTGTCACCGCTTTACTGGCTTTTGATGTCCGAGTTGTTTCCCGTGCGCGCGCGGGGTGTGTTGACCGGGCTCTCGGTCGCGGCGCAGTGGCTGTGCAATGCCACCGTCGCCTTTCTGTTTCCGGTCGTGCTGCACTGGATCGGTGCCTACACGTTCTTCGTGTTCGCCGCGATCAACGTGCTGTCCCTGATGTTCGTGGCCAAGGTTCTGCCCGAAACCCGGGGGATGTCGCTCGAACGGCTCGAACAGCATCTGGAGGCGCATTTTTCGCCCGACATCGCCGCCGGGACGGCCTGAGTGACGCGACCTCCGTCATGACGGCACGCGGCTGACGCCCCGCCAATAAAAAACCCCTCCGCGACCGGGTCGCGGAGGGGTTTTTCGAAAAGTCCTTGATAAATAAGGATCAGTTCTTGGTCTTGTCCACCAGCTTGTTCTTTGCGATCCACGGCATCATGTCGCGCAGCTTCTGGCCGACGGCCTCGATCTGGTGGGCATCGTTGCGCGCGCGGATGGCCTTGAAGCCGACATTGCCGGACTTGTTCTCCAGGATGAAGTTGCGCACGAACGTGCCGTCCTGGATGTCGGTGAGAACGCGCTTCATCTCCGCCTTGGTCTCCGGCGTGATGATGCGCGGGCCGGTCACGTACTCGCCATACTCCGCCGTGTTGGAGATGGAGTAGTTCATGTTCGCGATGCCGCCTTCATACAGCAGGTCGACGATCAGCTTGGTCTCGTGCAGGCACTCGAAATAGGCCATCTCAGGGGCATAGCCCGCCTCGACCAGTGTCTCGAAGCCCGCACGGATCAGGTCGACCAGACCACCGCACAGCACGACCTGCTCGCCGAACAGGTCGGTTTCGACCTCTTCCTTGAACGTCGTCTCGATGATGCCCGCGCGACCGCCACCGTTGGCCGACGCATAGGACAGCGCGATTTCCAGCGCGTTGCCCGACGCGTTCTGCGCGACGGCGACCAGCGACGGCACGCCGCCGCCACGCTGGTACTCCGAACGCACCGTGTGGCCCGGGCCCTTGGGTGCGATCAGGAACACGTCGAGGTCCGGACGCGCTTCGATGATGCGGAAATGGATGGCGAGACCGTGGGCGAAGGCAATCGCAGCGCCTTCCTTCAGGTTCTTTTCCAGATGGTCCTTGTACAGGTCGCCCTGGCCCTCATCGGGGGTCAGGATCATGACCACGTCAGCCCAGGCGGCGGCGTCGGCGGGGCTCATGACCTTGAAGCCGGCGGCTTCAGCCTTGGCAACGGCCGACGACTCCGGACGCAGGCCGATCACGATGTCGGGGACGCCGCTGTCCTTGAGGTTGTTGGCGTGGGCGTGGCCCTGGCTGCCGTAGCCGATGATCGCGACCTTCTTGCTCTTGATCAGGTTCACGTCGGCATCGCGGTCGTAATACACGCGCATGGTAATTCTCCTTTGACGGGGGGGGGATCAGATCGTCTGCGGGCCGCGGGCGATGGCGGCGACGCCTGTGCGCGACACCTCCACCAGCCCCAGCGGGCGCATCAGATCGATGAAACTGTCGAGCTTTTCGGTCGCGCCGGTCAGCTCGAAGACGAAGGACTGGGCCGTGGTATCGACCGCGCGGGCGCGAAACGCCTCGGCGATGCGCAGGGCCTCGGTGCGGTGTTCGCCGGTCGAGACGACCTTCACGAGCGCCATCTCGCGCGCGACATGCGGTCCGGCCTCGGTCAGGTTGACCACGCGATACACCGGCACCAGACGCGACAACTGCGCCTTGATCTGGTCGATGACCATCTGCGTGCCGGAGGTCACGATGTTGATGCGCGAGCGGTGCCGCAGGTCCTCGACCGGGGCCACGGTCAGGCTCTCGATGTTGTAGCCACGGCCTGAAAACAACCCGATCACACGGGCCAGCACGCCGCTCTCGTTCTCAACCAGAAGGGAGATCACCGCGGAGACCTGGGTCTCCTCAGGGGTGGTCATGATGTTTCGTTCCTGCTTTGGGGGACGCCGTGGCGAACCGCGTTCGTTCTGTGAACCCGGTTCGCCTGCGAGACAAGAGGGAAAAGCCCGACGCGTGCTGCCCTAGACGAGCATCCGGCCCGCGCCGGTGATCTCGGCGGGCTTGCCGTCCTGTTCGGGGCCCAGAATCATCTGGTTGTGCGCCGCCCCCGACGGGATCATCGGATAGCAGTTCTCGCCCTGCGCCACGCAGATATCGGCCAGGACCGCACCCTCATGGGCCAGCATCTCGGCGATCACGCCATCAAGTTCGCCCATGTTGGTCGCGCGCAGGCCCTTCGCATGAAAGCTCTCGGCCAGCTTGACGAAATCCGGCAGCGCGGAGCTGTAGCTTTCCGAATAGCGCGATCCGTGCAGCAGTTCCTGCCACTGGCGTACCATGCCCATGTACTGGTTGTTCAGGATGAAGATCTTCACCGGCAGGCGATACTGCGCGATCGTGCCCAGTTCCTGAATGTTCATCAGGGTCGAGGCCTCGCCCGCGATATCGATCACCAGCGCGTCGGGATTGGCGACCTGTGCGCCGACCGCCGCCGGTAGGCCATAGCCCATCGTGCCCAGACCGCCCGATGTCAGCCACCGGTTCGGCTTGTCGAACTGGAAATGCTGGGCGGCCCACATCTGGTGCTGGCCGACCTCGGTCGAGACGAACGTGTCGCGCCCCGTGGCCATGGCCATTTCATACAGGCGGCGCACCGCATGCTGCGGGCGGATGATGGCCGAGGGGGCCGTGTCCTGCGTGAAGCCGAGACTGTCGAGGCCGCGCCAGCCGTCGATCTGCGCCCACCAGTGGCGCAGGTCCTCGGCCTCGGGTCGGCTGTCGTCGGCGTTCCATTCCTCGATCATCATCGCGATGGTCCGGCCGACATCGCCCACCACCGGCACGTCGACGCGGATGATCTTGTTGATCTGCGACGGATCGATGTCGGCGTGGATCTTGAACGAGTCGGGCGAGAACGCGTCCACACGCCCCGTCACCCGGTCGTCGAAGCGCGAGCCCAGCGCGATCAGCACGTCGCAGCCGTGCGTGGCCAGATTGGCCTCGTACGTGCCGTGCATGCCCAGCATGCCCAGGAACTGGCGGTCCGTGGTCGGGAACGCGCCCAGCCCCATCAGGGTCGAGGTCACGGGAAAACCGGTCATTCCCGCCAGACGGCGCAGCGCGTCCGACGCCTGCGGGCCTGAATTGATGATGCCGCCACCGGTGTAGAACAACGGACGGCGCGCCTGCTTCATCGCCTCGACGGCCCGGCGCACGGCGGCGCGGTCGGGCTCTACCTGCGGGCGGTACGACCGGTGCAGAGGCGCCTGTCCGCTGGTGTAGGGGGCTTCGCCCGCCGTGATGTTCTTCGGCAGATCGACCAGCACCGGGCCCGGACGGCCGGTACGGGCGATCAGGAATGCCTCACGCACGGTCGCGGCCAGATCGGCCGGACGCCGCACGAGGTAATTGTGCTTGGTCGCCGGGCGGGTGATGCCGGTGGTGTCAGCCTCCTGGAAGGCATCGTTGCCGATCAGCGGCACCGGCACCTGCCCGGCGAAGCACACCACGGGAATCGAATCCATCAGGGCGTCGACCAGGCCGGTCACGGCGTTGGTCGCACCCGGGCCGCTGGTGACCAGCACCACACCGGTCTTGCCGGTGGAGCGGGCGTAGGCCTCGGCCGCATGCACGGCGGCCTGTTCGTGGCGGACCAGGATGTGGCGGATCTTATCGCGCTTGAACAACGCGTCATAGATCGGCAGCACCGCGCCGCCGGGATAGCCGAACACGACCTCCACACCCTCGTCCTCGAGGACGCGCAGGAGTACCTCGGCGCCGGAGAGGACATGGTGGTCCTGCGATCCATTGTGTTCGAGGGTCCGGGTGGCGTCTGTCGCGATCGGGTTGGTGGCGTTCATGGTCCCTTGCTCCCCCTCCCGGGCTGAAGCGGCTGCTTCCACGCCCCCGGTATGGGGCGCGTTCGGTCCTCGGGCGGATCGTCGGGGCGGTTTACGCGGGTGCCAGCGCGGCGTCAATCTGTTTTATAACAAAAGAAACGATTTTGCCGCCTGACCTTTCCGATTGTTGCGCGTTGAGGTCGAAACGATGGGGTAGAAGCATCGTCGCCGAGGGGGCCGCCAACGGGTGATGGGCAAACCAGGTCGCCTGTCGCTTGGTGTAGCGTCCGGTCGCGGCGATGGCCGCTGCCGCGGCATCGGGCAGGGAACGCTCGCCGCGCAGCACGGCCGCCAGCTCCGGCACGCCATGGGCCCGCATGGCGGGCAAGGCCGGGTCGAGATCGAGCGCCAGCAGCG
>NZ_JABXXR010000124.1 GCF_013376175.1 Ameyamaea chiangmaiensis | reverse complement strand
GTCGCGGCGGGTCGACGGATGGACCAGCGCGGCTGGGTACCGGCCACGGCGGGCAACATCAGCGTGCGTCTGGCCGACGGCCGGATCGCGATCACGCGTTCGGGTGGCCACAAGGGCTTTCTCGACGCGGGCGGCGTGATGGAGGTCGATCCGGACGGGCGCGCGGTCGTCCCCGGCGAGCGGCCGAGTGCCGAGACGGGGCTGCACACGCAGCTTTATGCCCACGATCGGGCGATCGGGGCGGTCCTGCACGGCCATTCGGTGGCGTCGACGGTCCTGTCGCTGGCGGGAGCCCCGGACGCGATCGTTCTGTCGGGCTATGAGGTCCAGAAGGTCTTCGCCGGACAGTCGACGCATGATGCGAGCGTGACGGTGCCCGTGTTCGACAACGACCAGGACATCGCGCGTCTGGCGACCGTGGTCGCGCCCCGTCTGGGGGCGATGCCGGCGGGTTATGTGATCCGGGGGCATGGCGTCTATGTCTGGGGTGGCGACATGCCGCAGGCGCTGGCGCGTCTCGAAGGGCTTGAATTCCTCCTGGGCTGCGAGCTGGCGCGACGGCAGATGAGCGCGGGAGCCGCTCCGTGAGCTTTCTCAAACTCTATCGCGACGATGCGGCGGCCGCGCCGCTGCGCGAAACCGGCGACCCGCGCGAAATGGCCGAGCTGCTGAGGCCGATCAATGTCCGTTTCGAGCGCTGGGAGAGCCCGGTCGTGCCGCCGCGTGATGCCCCGGCCGATGAGATCCTGGCCGTCTACCGCCCCTATCTCGACGGTCTGATGGGCGAGACGGGGGCAGGGTCGGCGGACGTCATCCGCATCAATGCCGCCACCCCGAACAAGGCGGCCCTGCGCGAGAAATTCCTGTCCGAGCACACCCATTCCGAGGACGAGGTCCGCTTCTTCGTCCATGGCAGCGGCCATTTCGTGCTGCATGTGGACGGCCATGTCTATGACGTGGAATGCACCGAGGGCGACCTGATTTCCGTGCCCGAGGGCGTGTCGCACTGGTTCGATGCCGGGCCGGATCCCGACGTGGTCGCCCTGCGTGTGTTCACCGACACGACGGGCTGGGTCGCGAACTATACCGGCGATCCGATCGCATCCCGATTCCCGGTGACCTGACGCCGCGACGATCCGATGGTTGTTACCGTGACCCGACCCTAAGGTGCTCTGCCCGACAATGTCTGTTTCTGCCGTCCGCCCCCGCCTCGTTCTCCTGGACATTGAAGGCACCACCGCGCCGGTGGCCTTTGTGCACGATGTTCTGTTCCCCTTCGCGCGCAGGGCGCTTCCCCGATTGCTGGTCGAGCATGCGGACGATCCGGCTGTGTGCGCGGCGGTCGCCGAGATCGCCCGCCTTGCACCTGATCAGGCGCCGATCGAGGTGCTGAACGGCTGGATGGACCGGGATGAAAAGGTTGGTCCGCTGAAGGCGCTTCAGGGGATCGCGTGGCGGCAGGGTTACGAAAGCGGTGCACTGGTGGGGGCGCTGTATCCGGACACGTTGCCGGCCCTGCGTGCCTGGCAGGCGAACGGCCTGCGCCTGGCCGTCTATTCCTCGGGTTCGGCCGCGGCGCAGCGGCTGATCTACGGTCATACGACCGAGGGGAACGTGACGGGGTTGTTCGAGGGGTTCTTCGACCTTGCCGTCGGTGGCAAAAAAGAGGCGTCCAGTTATCGCGTCATCGCCGAACAGGTGGCGCTGGCGCCGTCGGAGATCGTGTTCTTCTCCGACGTCGTGGCGGAACTCGATGCGGCGTCTGCGGCCGGATTGCTGGTGGCGCAGATCGCCCGCCCCGAGGATGGGACCGTCCCTGGTTCCCGCTACCCGGTGTTTGCCGACCTTCCATCGGCCGGCCGCACCTTCGGTCTGGCCGCATGACGGCGACGCTGCACACCGACTGGCGAGCCATCCCGCCCGAAGCGCGCGGGTGTGTGGCGGCGATCGGAAATTTCGACGGCGTGCATCTTGGTCATGCGCATCTGATTCATACGCTGCATGCCGCCCGGCCCGACGCGCCGCTGGCGGTGGTGACGTTCGAGCCGCATCCGCGCAGCTTCTTCCGCCCGCAGGACCCGCCTTTTCGCCTGACCTCGGCCGAGGAGCGGCGCGCGGCGCTGGGCGCTCTGGGGGTCCGGCACGTGTTTCAGGTCCGCTTCGATGCCGCGTTTTCGCACCTGGCGCCCGAGCAGTTCGTCAACGACGTCCTGCATGATGCGCTCGGGCTGGTGCATGTCGGGTGCGGACAGGATTTTGCCTTCGGTCATAGGCGGGGCGGCAGCGGCACGTTCTTGTCCGAGCGGCTGAGCGAACTCGGTGTTGGCCTCACGGTGGTGCCGCCTCTGTCCGATGTCGGAGGGCCGTTCTCATCGACCCGGATCCGGCGCCTGTTGCAGGAAGGCTATCCCGAGCGTGCGGCCGAAGAGCTGGGGCGGCCCTTCGCCATTCGCGGCGAGGTGCAGCACGGCGACAAGCGCGGCCGCCAGCTTGGCTTTCCGACGGCCAATATCCCGTTGGGCGAACATCTGGAGCCCGCGCGTGGCGTCTATGCCGCCACGGTGCGCCTGCCCGATGGTCGTACGTTCGGGGGTGTAGCCAATATCGGCCGCCGTCCCACCGTCAATGACGGGCGCGAAAGCCGGCTGGAGGTCAATCTGTTCGATTTCCAGGACGATCTGTACGGTCAGACCCTGTCGGTCGCGCTGCACACCATGCTGCGCGAAGAGCGGCGATTCTCCGGGCTGGACGAACTCAAGGCCCAGATCGCGACCGATGCCCGCACGGCCATGGCCTATCTGGAGCGGCAGCGCGGCGCTTGACCCGTGCCGCCGCTGGTCCGCATATGGCTTGCCTGCCGGGGTTTCTGATCCCGATAGTGTCCGCGCCGGTCTTGCCGCCGGTGTTCTCCGGGCCGATGCGCCGCGCGAAACCGGCCGCCGCCGGGACGCGGGCCGAAGCCCAGTTTCTGACCCACGCAACGATGGCCCGCTGATCCATGTCCGAGACCGCCGACCCGTCCGCCACGAAGGACCTCTACCGCGAGACGGTGTTCCTTCCGAAGACCTCGTTCCCCATGCGCGGCAACCTGCCGACGCGTGAGCCGGAGATTCTGGCGCGTTGGGCGGAGACGGGACTGGACGCGGCCATTGCGCGCAAGGATGCCGGGCGTCCGGTCTTCACCCTGCATGACGGGCCGCCCTATGCGAACGGCCATCTCCATATCGGTCATGCGTTGAACAAGATCCTCAAGGACGTGATCAACCGCGCGCACCGTATGGCGGGCTACGCCGTGCGCTATGTGCCGGGCTGGGACTGCCACGGCCTGCCGATCGAATGGCGGATCGAGGAACAGTATCGCAAGGCCGGGCGCGACAAGGATGCGGTTCCGCTGCTCGATTTCCGGGCCGAATGTCGGGCCTACGCCCAGACCTGGCTCGACACGCAGGCGGCCGAATTCAAGCGGCTAGGTGTGCAGGCGGACTGGTCGCATCGGTACGCGACGATGGACTTCGCCTCCGAAGCCGCCATCGTGGGCGAGATCGGCAAGTTCCTGCTCAACGGCAGTCTGTATCGCGGCCTGCGCCCGGTGATGTGGAGCCCGGTCGAGAAGACCGCGCTGGCCGAAGCCGAGATCGAATACCACGATCACACCTCGACCACGATTTTCGTCGCATTTCCGTTCGTGCACGACGCCACCCCCGGCCAGGCGCTGGAGGATGTGTCGGCCGTGATCTGGACCACCACGCCGTGGACCATCCCGGGCAATCGCGCCATCGCCTATGGTCCGGACATCACCTATGCCGTGGTGCGCGTCGACGGCACGGTGGACGGGGCGGCGCTGCGTGATGGCGCGAAGATCCTGATCGCCGAAGGGCTGATCGGCGCGGTGTGCGAGGCGGCCGGGATCACGGCCCACCACGTGCTGTATACGTTGCCCGGCAGCGCGCTTGAGGGATCGGTCGCCGCCCATCCCCTGCGCGGCCAGGGCTATGATTTCGAGGTTCCTTTGCTGGGTGGCGCGTTTGTCACCACCGACGCGGGCACGGGACTGGTGCATATGGCACCCGCGCACGGGCCGGACGACTTCGTGCTGTCCCGCCTGCATGGTGTCGAGGTGCCTGAACTGGTCGAGGGCGACGGTCGCTATGCCGACTGGGTGCCGCTGTTCGCCGGTACGCACGTGTTCAAGGCCGCCGATCCGGTCTGCGAGGCGCTGGCTGCCGCGATGCAGACGGCAAACGAACAGGATGACTCACCGTCAGGTCTGGTGGCCCGGGCCTCGTTGACCCACTCCTATCCTCATTCGTGGCGTTCGCGTGCGCCCATCATCTATCGCGCGACGCCGCAATGGTTCATCGCCATGGACGGCGAGACCGAGCTTCGAACCCACGCGCTTGAGGCGCTGGAGGACGTGACCTTCGTGCCGGAGCAGGCGCGCAATCGTCTGACCTCGATGGTCGCAGGACGTCCCGACTGGTGCATCTCGCGCCAGCGTGCCTGGGGCGTGCCGATCGCTGTTTTCGTCGAAAAGCGCTCTGGCGATGTGCTGCGCGACCCAGCGGTGATGGAGCGGATCGTTGCGGCCTTCCGGGCCGAGGGCGCCGATGCGTGGTACACGTCCCCGCCCGCGCGCTTCCTTGGGGAGGGGCGTAACCCCGACGACTACGAACAGGTGTTCGACATCGTCGATGTCTGGTTCGAGAGCGGCTCGACCCATGCCTTCGTGCTGGGCCCGGACGGGTTGCACTTCCCGGCCGACCTGTATCTGGAGGGGTCGGACCAGCATCGCGGCTGGTTCCAGGCGTCGCTGCTGGAAAGCGTGGGAACGCGTGGTGTCGCCCCGTTCCGCGCGTTGGTGACCAACGGCTTCGTGCTCGACGAGCAGGGGCGCAAGATGTCGAAATCGCTGGGCAATGTCGTCGCCCCGCAGGACGTCAACGACTCGCTGGGCGCGGATATCCTGCGCCTGTGGGTGATGAATTCCGACACCAACGAGGACCTGCGGATCGGCAAGGAGATCCTCAAGCAGCAGGGCGAGCTTTATCGCCGCCTGCGCAACACGCTGCGCTGGCTCCTCGGTGCGCTTGACGGGTTCACCGAGGACGAACGCGTGCCCTACGCCGAACTGCCGGAGCTGGAGCGGTGGGTGCTGCATCGCCTTGGCGAGCTCGGCGGTCTGGTGGCGCGCGCGGTCGAGACCCATGAGTGGGTCGGCGTCTATCCGGCCCTGCACGGGTTCTGTGCGACCGACCTGTCTGCCTTCTATTTCGATGTGCGCAAGGACGCGCTGTATTGCGACGCGCCCAACGACCTCAAACGCCGCGCTGCGCGGACGGTGCTGGACCACCTGCATCGCTGCTTGTGCACGTGGCTGGCCCCGGTGCTGGTGTTCACGGCCGAAGAAGCGTGGAGTGCCCGTTTTGGGACCGCCGAGAGCGTTCACCTTCAGGATTTCCCCGATCTGCCGACGCACTGGCACGACCCGGTCCTTGCCGAACGCTGGATGAGCCTGCGGGCCGTGCGCCGGATCCTGACGACCGAGATCGAGGTCGCGCGGCGCGAGGGTCTGATCGGGGCGGCGTTGCAGGCGGCGATCGAACTGCCTTTGTCGGAGGCCGAGGCCGCGCTGTTCGCCGGGGTGGACTGGGCGGAACTGGCTATTGTCTCGGGCGTGGACGTGCTGGTGATCCCGGGCTCGGCGTCGTTGTATCTGGATGAGGCCGGCACGGGTGAACCGCATGGGCCGCCGGTCGTCCGCGTGGCCAGCGGCGAAAAATGTGCCCGATGCTGGAAGGTGCTCGACGAAGTGGGGCAGCATGCCGCCCATCCGACGCTGTGTCTGCGTTGCGCGGGTGTTGTCGAGAGTGCGACATCGTGAGCCCTGCGCGGCGCCTGATGACGCGTGGCCGCAGTCGGGGTCGGTATATGGGGCTGGGTGCCCTGCTGTTTGTTCTGGTGCTGGCCGCCGATCAGTTCAGCAAATACTGGATCCTGTCCGTCTATGATCTGCCGGCCAAACGATCGGTCGCGATCCTGCCGTTCCTGAATTTCACCATGGTCTGGAACCATGCGGTGACGTTCGGGATGTTCGGCCATTCCGGCGCCGGGCCGCTGCTGTTCGCCGCGGTCGCGCTGGCCGTGGTGTGCGCGCTGGCCGTCTGGATGAGCCGCACGGCGGATCCTCTGGTGGCGGCCGCGCTTGGCGCGATCTGCGGGGGCGCGATCGGCAATGTGGTCGACCGGTTGCGGTTCGGGGCCGTCGTCGATTTCATCCATGCCCATGCGTTCGGCTGGTCGTGGTATGTGTTCAACGTGGCCGACTCGGCCATCGTCTGCGGTGTGGGCGTGCTGTTGCTGACCAGCCTAAGCGAGGGACGACGCGGCTGAGTGCTGTCCGTGGCAGCGGCGCTTGCCCGCATGGGTGCGGCAGGGTAGAGCAGGGTACGGCTTTTGCTCCGGTCCGCCATGCGTGGCGGGCAGGGGTTGGGTGTGACGACGGGTCAGGCTTTCTTCGCGCGCGGCGCGGAGCGGTCCCCGAGAGACGGATGTTCCAGAGGCGATCATGGCTGTGAAGGCGAGCTTGCGAATCATTCCGGTCCTGGGCGCGATCGCCGGGTCCGTGGCCCTGTCCGGTTGCTCGGGCGCGGAGGCCGCGCGCGCCTTCGGGCTGGAGCGTTCGGTGCCGGACGAATACACGGTGACCACCCGCGCGCCCCTGTCGATGCCGCCGTCGGAAGAACTGACCGCGCCCAACGTCAACGGGCAGGCCACCCCCTCTCTGGATCAGAGCCCGCGCATGCAGGCGCTGGAGACCCTGTCGCCGAACGTGGCGCTACAGGGTGTGAACGGGCAGTCGAGCGCCGGGCAGAGCACGCTTGTCGGCCAGGCGCGCGCCGCGGCCGCCACGCCCGACAATGGCGAACTCGGCGCACCGGGCGCGGGTTTCGTGGACCAGTTGATGGTGTGGAAGTCCGGCTCCGGCTCGGTGGTCGACGGCAAGGCCGAGAACGAGCGTCTGAAGCAGGATTCGGCTCTTGGTCGCGACCCCACGTCCGGCGTGACTCCGACCGTGAAAGCGAAGAAATCGAGCTTCCTCGGTATTTTCTGAGCGACGGCTCGCGGCCCGTCCGTGACCGTGCGCCGCTGGTAACGCTGGGGTTTTCGGCACGGTCGGCCCGGACATGATGCAGCCTGTCATCCGCCGCCTGTCCGAGGCGGTTATCAACCGGATCGCCGCCGGCGAGGTGATCGAGCGCCCAGCCGCCGCGGTCAAGGAATTGGTTGAGAACGCGATCGACGCCGGGGCACGGCGCATAACGGTCGTGTTGCGCGGCGGGGGCACCGAGCGCATCGAAATCGTCGATGATGGTTGCGGCATGACGCCCGACGGGCTTCTGCTGGCGGTCGAGCGGCATTGCACCTCCAAACTTGCCGATGAGTCTCTGGTCCGGATCGCGACACTGGGATTCCGCGGCGAGGCCCTGCCGTCGATCGGTGCGGCGGCGCGCCTGTCCATCACCTCGCGCGTGCGTGGGGGTGACGGGGCGTGGCGTGTGCGGGTGGAGGGTGGCCTGCTGACGCCGCCGGAGCCAGCCTCCGGCCCCGATGGCACCCGCGTCGTGGTGGAAGACCTGTTCTTTGCCACCCCCGCGCGGCGGAAATTCCTCAAGAGCGCGCGAGTGGAGGGCAGCCACGCCGAAGCGGTGGTGCGCCGTCTGGCGCTGGCGGCGCCCGGGGTGGGCTTCACCCTGCGGCTTGATGAACGGGTGGTGTTCGACCTGCCGTCGCAGGACCCGCTGGCCCGCGCGCAGGCGATCCTGGGGGCGGCCGATGTGGACGGCTTCATCCCGGTCGAGGGTGTGCGCGGCGACCTGCGGCTGGAGGGGCATGTCTGCGGACCGGCCGTGACACGCCCATCGGCGAGCGGCCAGGTGATTCTGGTCAATAACCGCCCCGTCGTGGACCCGGTGCTGCGCACCGCCGTGCGCGTGGCCTACCGTCAGCTCATCGAATTCGGCCGTCACCCGGTGGTCGCCCTGCATCTGAGCGTGCCGCCGGACCAGGTCGACGTGAATGTGCATCCGGCCAAAACCGAACTGCGTTTCGCGGACGAGGCCGCCGTGCGTGCGCTGGTGATCGGCAGCGTTCAGCGGGCTCTGGGCGCGGGGGCCGGTATCGCGGGCGCGCGTCCGGTGTTGCAGGGGCG
>NZ_JABXXR010000123.1 GCF_013376175.1 Ameyamaea chiangmaiensis | reverse complement strand
GGTCCGGCGCTCGCCGGAGGGTCGACACCACAGATGCGGCGGCGTCCGCGTGCCCGGCGAGCCAGAGCCATCCGTCCTGCCGCGCGATGATGCGTCGCCGGTCGGTCAGTGGCGCGGCAAGCCATTGGGCGAGAAGACGCGCGCCGGCCCCGGTGACGGTCCGGTTGACGGCGGCGAACAGCGTGTGTTCGGCGCCGCCGTCGCGCGCGCGCAGGATGTCCAGACTGGCGCGCGTCGCGGGGTCGAGGCCCAGCGTATCGCCGCTGTCCTGATGGCGGGGGCTGGACAGTCGGGGCATCTTGCCCGCCTGGCTTCGCCGCGCGTAGTCCAGCGCGACGGCTGCGGCAATTGCCTCCTCGTCGGTGAAATCGCCGAACGCATCGAGGCTGCCGGCACCGAAGGCGTCGGCGACGCGGATTCGTGCCTTGTCGGCGGATGACGGCGGCATTTCGGTCGCGCGCCGGTCGGCGTAGTCGCCAAGATCGAGATCGGGGGGGGCCAGGATTTCGGCGGGATCGAGCCGACCCAGCACGTCGTGCAGGGCGGCGGGGGTCGTCGTCGCCGTTTCGAATACGCCCGTCGAGATGTCGATCCACGCGGCGCCGATCACCTGCGATGACCGGGCAGCCCCGCGTGCGCCGCGCCCGGGGGGGGTGGCGAGGGCGAGCAGAAGATTGTGCCGTCCGGCGTCGAGCAGTTCGTCTTCGGTCAGCGTTCCGGGGGAGATGACGCGCACGATCGCGCGGGCCAGCGGCCCTTTGGGTCCGGTGTGGCCGGGCTTTCGCGCGGCTTCGGTCTGTTCGGCCACGGCGACGCGGAAGCCGCGCCGGATCAGGCGGGCGAGATAGGCGCTGGCGGCGTGGTAGGGCACGCCGCACATGGGTATCGGCTGGCCGCCATGCGTGCCGCGGTGGGTCAGCGCGATGTCGAGGGCACTGGCGGCGGCCTGTGCGTCCGCGAAGAACAGCTCGTAAAAATCGCCCATGCGAAAGAACAGCAGGGCATCGGGATGTTCGGACTTGAGCGCGAACCATTGCGCCATGGCGGGCGTGGCGCCCTCGGCGGAGGGAATCGTCATGAGGCGTTCCTTTAGCCGCGTCGGCGCCGGCGTGTAAGTCCGATTTTGTGACGCATCAAGGAGCTGCCGGGGTTAGCCCGACGACCGTGCGCAGGAAGTCCGCGCTCGCCGCCTCGACCCCGGCACTGGCCTGCGACAGGCCGGGGAAGGGGATCACATGCGTGCCCGCGTCGGGAAAATCGACGACCCGTTTGCGGTCGGCGGGGGTGCCCAGGGCGCCCGCCATGCCCTTGATCGCCGCGACGGACACGGTCTGATCCTGATGGGCCTCGTCGCGGTAGTAGTAGCCGACGAACGTGGGCGCGGTCACGGCGCCGAAAGTGCGGGCGTTCATGGCGCCGCGCGTAAGTTCAGCCAGCGCGCGATAGCCGTCGACGTGCAGATCGCTGGCCCAGACCGGCGATGACGACGGCTTGTGGACGATCGCCCCGCCCCGGTTCTGCAGCAGCCGCAGTGCCCACAGGCCCCAGGGCTGGAACAGTAGATCGAGCTTGTTGCCGCGTTCGCGCACCAGCGGCGACCACAGGACGAGGGCGCCGATCCGCTCGGGCACCTGCGATGCCAGCAGCAGGGCGAGTGAGCCGCCCGTCGACGTGCCGATCAGGATCGTGCGTTCACCCAGCGCGTTGCCTATGGCCAGCGCGCGCGCGGCGCCGTCGGCCAGCGTCTGCGCGTTGAGGCCGGCCATGGCGTCCGGTGCGGCCAGCCCGTGGCCTGGCAGGCGGGCCAGATACAGGTTGCAGCCGAACTGACGGGCCAGGGCTGCCGGAAGGCCTCCGCCTTCGCCCTGGCTTGCCGAAAACCCGTGCAGATAGACCATCGAGCATTCGGTTCGGTGCGGGGAATCCGGTGTGGCCCAGACGATCCGCGCGCGGGTGTCGTCGCGCAGCGGGCCGGCATGGGCCTCTTCTTCGTCTATGAAGGCCGTCAGGGCCTGCGCGTCCTGCGGCACGGTGGGGAGATGAACGACGGGGCGCACCGCCTCGACGCGGGGGCCGGCGACCCATCCTCCGACAATGACGGCAACGCCTATCGCGGCGAACAAAAGGAATCGGCTGGGCGAACGTGTCATGAGCGTGGAGCCCCCTTGCCGTATATCCAGTCCGGATGGCGTGCCTCGATCCGGTCGAGCACGAGATCCAGTCCGCGCTGCAACGGCGGCACGTCCTGGCACAACAGTATCAGCCCGAGCGGCAGCATCCAAAGGCCGAAGATTGGCAGGATCGCGAGACAGCCCCCGATCACCAGCGCGCCTCCGGCCAAAAGGCGTGCGAGCCGCGCCTGCGGCCGGCGCAGCCAACGCATGGCGCGCGCGGCCCTAGGCGGCAGGCGATCGATCATCCGCTCGAGCCGCTGCTCGCGATGGGTTTGTGTGAGGGGACCAACGGGCATCA
This sequence comes from Ameyamaea chiangmaiensis, assembly GCF_013376175.1. Taxonomy (GTDB): domain Bacteria; phylum Pseudomonadota; class Alphaproteobacteria; order Acetobacterales; family Acetobacteraceae; genus Ameyamaea; species Ameyamaea chiangmaiensis. The sequence continues at coordinate 5,764 of NZ_JABXXR010000123.1, read as the reverse complement.
TCAGGACGGAATCCTTCGCGACTCGGGATTGACGGGCACTCTAGCCGATACGAACGCGCACGCAGCGCATGCGGTCGCCGTTAAACCGGTGTCGAAACATGTCGACCCCGGATGAAGACCCCGTGAGGCAGCCGCAACCCTCAGCGCCAGAATGGGTTTGATATCCGGTAAAGGAGCCGACGTCATGGACGACCTGATGAACGTTTGCGCCACCGGCCGCGTGCCGGGACCGGGGCAGGGTATGCCGCCGGAGGGGGCCGCCGACCCCCATCCGGAAGGCCGGCCGCAGACCGATCCGGACACCATACCCGAGCCATTGACCCTGCCCGAAAGGCCCGAGCCCCCGTCGCGGGAGGACCGGGACTAGCGACGGTTCAGCCTCGTCGCAAGGCGTCGCATGATCGCGCGGCTGTCGGCGACGCCCAACGCCTGCAGGGCGGCCCCATAGACCGCCGTCCCCAGGCAGACCAGAGCGGCCATGCCGATGACACGCGGCAGGGTCGTCCAGTCCGCGACATGGCCGAGCGGCGTCATCTGGGCCAGCGCGAGCATGGCCGTCATGACGAACGATGCCGCTATCATGCGCGCCAGTCGCCCCGCGCAACCGGGGCTGAGCGCGAGTGCAGCGCGACGACGCAGGAGCCAACCGAGGGCGGCTGCGTTCGCGCAGGCCGCAAGAGAACTGGCCAGCGGCGGCCCGACATGGGCCAGCGGGCGATAGAGTGACAGGTTGAGCGCGAAGTTCAGCACCAGTGTCGCGATGCCGACGCGCACCGGGGTGGCCGTATCCCCACGCGCAAAAAAACCCGGAGAGAGCACCTTCACCAGAACGAAGGCGGGCAGCCCGATAGCATAGGCCTGAAGCGACTGCGCCGACAGCGCCGCGTCACGGGCGGAAAAAGCGCCATGGCCGAACAGGGTCGCCATGATCGGGCGCGCCAGTACGATCAGCGCCAGCGTCGCCGGCAGCGTCAGGATCAGGGCGTATTCCAGCGCGCGGCTTTGCGTCTCGTGCGCGGCGCGCGTGTCCCCGGCGGCCACATGGCGCGTCAGTTCGGGCAGAAGCGTCGTGCCGGCCGCCGCACCGAGCACGCCCAGAGGGAGCTGGTTCACCCGGTCGGCGAAATACATCAGCGACACGCTGCCGGTGGGCAGCAGCGTCGCGATGATGGTGTCGACGACCAGATTGATCTGCGAGATGCCGCTGCCGACAAGCCCGGGCACCATGCGGCGCATCAGGGTGCGGATCTGCGGGGTCAGCCTTGGTCGGGGCAGCGCCAGTTCCATGCCCGCGCGCCGCGCGGCGACCAGAAGAAGACCCAGTTGCACGACGCCGGAGGCCGTGATGCCCCAGGCCGCCGCATGCGCCACCGTCGCGGTGAAGGGCGCAAGCCAAAGGATGGCGGCGATTCCGACCACGTTGAACGTCGCATAGGCCGCCGCCGCCGCCGAAAAGCGCCCCATCCCGTTCAGCACGCCCGAGACGAGGGCGGCCGCGCAGATCAGCACCAGGTAGGGGAACGTGATTCGCGACAGGCTGACAGCCAGATCGTGGCGTTCGCCGCCGCCGTGCAGACCGAAACCCGGTGCGATCACGCTGACGATCGCGGGCATGAACACCTCGCCCAGAGCGGTCAGTGCCAGCAGCCAGAACACCAGAACGCCCAGCGCCTCGCGCGCGAAACGGCGGGCCGTGTCCGGCCCTTCGGTGGTCAGGATCGCGGAAAACTGCGGGACGAACGCGGCATTGAATGCCCCTTCGCCGAACAGGCGCCGGAACATGTTGGGCAGGCGGAACGCCACCTGATAGGCGTCCTGTAGTGGGCCTGCGCCCATGAACGCCGCCAGCAGCTGGTCACGGACGAGGCCCAGCACACGGCTGAGCATGGTCCAGCCGCCGACGGTCAGAAAACTGCGCAGCATGGCGGGGTAACCTGTCCGGTATCAATGGTCGAGCACGACCCGCTCGATCGCGGTCTGGAACCGCTCGCTGTCAGGCGATGTGATCGAGGTAAACCAGGTCCGCAATGAACCGTCGCGACCGATGATGTATTTGTAGAAGTTCCAGCGTGGGCGCGACAGGAAACCCCCGTTGGCGGCGAGCCACCGAAACAGGGGGATCGTGTGCGGGCCGGTGACGTCGCTTTTCGCGGCCATCGGGAAACTCACGCCATAATTCCGCGCGCAGAACTGACCGATCTGGACCGAGTCGCCGGGTTCCTGATGGCCGAAATCGTCGCTCGGCACGCCCACGACGACCAGTCCGTTGGCGCGGTGCCGTGCCCAAAGCGCCTGAAGTCCTTCATATTGCGGCGTAAAGCCGCATTTCGACGCAGTATTGACGACAAGGACCGCCTTGCCCTTCAGCTTCGAGAGCTCGATCGGCACGCCGTCGAGACCGGGCAGGGCGAAATCGTAGAAGTCTGACATGGCAATCGATCCTCGGGCGCGCGGGCGAAGCGATCTGGTGAGATAGCGCAGGGGCGTCGGGGTGTCGATTGCCGCCCCGGTGGCTGACGAGTGACGACGCGACGACGGCTGGACAGACGCGTCGCGGTGGATAACGTGCCGAAACGAAGGGCGCGGATGGCTCCCTGTGTGCGTGGGAGTGACAGGGTGCTGGTTCAGATCGCACGAGGTATGATCGGGCTTGCGGCCCTTCTGGCGGTGGCCGTCATCTTTTCGACCGATCGCCGGTCGATTGACCGTGGCCGGGTCGCGCGAACGCTGGCGTTGCAGTTGGCGATCGGCGCTCTGGTGCTGTTCGTGCCCCCGGGGCGGACGGCCCTGCGTGCGCTGGCCTCCGGGGTGCAGGCCGTTTTGTCGTGTGGCAACGCGGGAATCGGGTTCTTGTTCGGCGGCCTGATCGGCCCCCGCATGGATGTTCTGTTCCCCGATGGCGGCGGATTCGTCTTCGCGCTGCGCGTACTGCCGCAGATCATCTATATCAGCGCGCTGATTGCCATCTTGTATAAATACGGGGTCATGCAGCGTCTGGCGCGTGTGATCGGCGGCGCGCTGGTGCGGGTCACGGGTGCCAGCCCGCTGTCGTGTTTCTCCGCGGTGCTGACGGTGTTTCTTGGCCAGAGCGAGATGCCCGTGGCCCTGCGTCCGTATGTGCCCACGATGGGACGGGCGGAACTGATGACCGTGATGTGCAGCGGCACGGCGTCGATCGCGGGATCGGTTCTGGCGGGCTATGCGGCGTTGGGCGTGCCGATGGACTATCTTCTGGCGGCGTCCTTCATGGCCATCCCCGGCGGCCTGATGTTCGCGCATGTGCTGATGCCGGTTCAGGACGGCAGCCGCCCCTTGCCCGAGGTGGAGGGTTTCGGACAGGAGCGTGCGGCGACCATTTTCGAAGTGATCGGTACCGGCGCGATGAGCGGCGTGCACGTGGCGGTGGCGGTGGGTGCGATGCTGATCGCGTTCATCGGGCTGATTGCGCTGCTCAACGGCTGTGTCGGATGGATGGGCAGCCTGATCGGGCATCCGGGGTGGACTCTGCAAGGGGCGCTGGGCGTGGTCTGCGCGCCAGTGGCTTGGGCGATCGGCACGGGATGGAGCGAGAGCAGGGTCATTGGTGGCCTGATCGGGCAGAAGCTGATTTTCAACGAATTCGTGGCTTATGTTGAATTGGCGCCAATGCTGCACACGGGTGCGCTGTCGAAGCATTCGGCCGCGATCGGGTCCTTCGCGCTGTGCGGATTTGCCAACCTGTCGTCGATCGGTATCCTGATCGCGGGATTCGGTAGCGTCGCGCCGGAGCGGCGTGCCGAGGTGGCGGCCAACGGGTTGCGGGCCGTGCTGGCCGGCTCCCTGTCCAATCTGACCAGCGCGGCGATCGCGGGCATGTTCATCGGCTGAACCGGCCGAGACACGACGGTCGACGCGGACGGCCGAACGCACCCCCGGGTGCGACTTTCGCCCTCCTCGCGCATTGTATGCGCGATCCCGTCCCTGTCCGTTGTGCCGAAAGGACCGCCCGCGCGTGTTGCGAACCGATTATCTGCATTCTCTGACGACCGTTCGGGAGTGGTTCGGCTGGATGCCGGCCCCGGTGGCATCGTCCCTGATCCTGATCGGCGCGGCACTGGTGGCCCTCCTGCTCAATCGGGTGGTGTCGGATACGCTGCTGCATCTGCCGGGCCTGCGCCACGTGCCGCTCTGGCGGCGATTGCTGCTCCAGCTTCAGCCCGTGGTCCGGATCATGCTGATGCTGCTGGCCGCCAGCGCGGCCCTGCCGGCGGCCACGGGGTTTTCGGACGCGACGCTAAGCCTGATCGGGCATCTGATCCTGGTCGGGTTCATTCTGGCGATCGGGGTGGGTCTTATCCGGGGGTTCCGGATCGTGACGGAAATCTATCTCGAACGGCTGGTGGGCCGCGCCGGCGACAACCGCATCGTCGCGCGCTCGCACCAGACCCAGATCCGTATCCTGCGGCGCGCCATCGAAATCCTGGTCGGACTGATCACGGTGGCCAGCGCCCTGACCACGTTCAGCGCCGTGCGCCAGTTCGGCGTGTCACTGTTCGCGTCGGCCGGCGCGGCGTCGCTGATCGTCGGTCTGTCGGCACGGCCGCTTCTGACCAATCTGGTCGCCGGTATCCAGATCGCCATCACCCAGCCGATCCGCATGGAAGACCTGATCATCATCAACGGCGACTGGTGCTGGGTGGAGGAGATCAACGCGACCTATGTCGTGCTGCGGGTGTGGGACATGCGCCGGCACATCGTGCCCATTTCCTTCTTCCTCGAAAACCAGTTCGAGAACTGGACGCATAATTCCGAGGCGATCACCGGCGTCGTGTTCCTGCATCTGGACTACCAGACCGACATGCACCGCGTCCGCGCGATACTGGAGGAGGTGATTCGCACCTGCCCGCTGTGGGACGGGCGGACACTGGGGTGTCAGGTGGCCGCGACCGACACCGACTCGATGCGGATACGCATCATTGCCGGCGCCCGTGACGCGTTGCAGAGTTGGGATCTGGGCTGCGAGATTCGCGAGAAGATGGTCGCGCGGCTGCGGCGGGAGTGTCCCGAGGCCCTGCCGCGTGCCCGCATGGCAGTCGTCGCATCCGATCCGGACAGCAGCGCGTGGCCAACGGACGAGATGATTTCGCCGCCGATCCGTCGACCACCCGACGTCGCCCGGCGTCCGTCGGAGGCCCAGGCAGACCCGGGGCATGGGGGGGAGCCGTCGCGGTTTGGCTGACGTTATTCGCCCCGCGTCGGCCGGCTCATCAACGCGTCGCGCGCCTGCTGGGGCGTGAGTTCGCCGGCCAGCAACCGGGTCACCATCGCTATGATCGGTACTTCGATCTGATGACGACGGGCAAGGGCCAGCAGCGCCGGCGCGGTCTCCACCCCTTCGGTCACGCTGCTGCGCCGGGCAAGGATGTCGGCCAGTGGGACGCCTTCGCCCAGCGCCAGCCCAAGGCTGAAATTACGCGAACTCGGCCCCGTGCAGGTCAGGATCAGATCGCCAAGGCCCGACAGACCTGCCAGTGTGTCAGGGCGTCCGCCCATGGCGTCGGCCAGACGCCCCATTTCGACGATCGCGCGCGTTATCAGGGCGGCCCGCGCGTTTTCACCAAGGCGCGCGCCGATCGTGACACCGGCGGCAATGGCGATCACGTTCTTGGCCGCGCCCCCGATCTGCACGCCCAGCGGATCGGTGCTGGGATACAGCCGCAGGGCCGGACCGGACACGCGCCCGGCGATGGCCTCCGCCAGTCCGCCGTCCGTCGCGGCGAGCGAG
>NZ_JABXXR010000122.1 GCF_013376175.1 Ameyamaea chiangmaiensis | reverse complement strand
GCCGATCCGCTGGCGCCCGGGTCGGTGCCGGTCATGCGGGAGATGCCGGGCGTCGAGGTGGCGCGGCGCATGACGCCCGACCACGTGCTGCCGGTTGAGTTCGGCCTGCTGGAGGTGCGTCTGCCGCTGCCACCGCAGGCGCGCGGGATCCTGCCGCTGATCGACGGCGAACGCAGTGTGGGCGATCTTGCCGCGTTGCTCGATCAACGGGGCGTGCCGGCGGACCGGTTCGGCGCGATCTGGGCACAGAGTTTCGCGGCCCTCGAATCCGTCAACCGGGTCCTGTTGCGACCGCCGGCCTGAGCCGGGGCGCGCGCCAAGGTTGATCTGGCGCGCCTTCGCGGACTGGTTCATTCTGTCGGAGCGCCGGGCGCGCGCGAAACGGGAAAGACGGAATCGGGCATGTATCAGGCGCCGGGCGCGGACGCGGTCTTCGACAGGTTTGGTAGCTGCAGTGACGAGGACTGGCTCAACGTGCTGGTGTCGTCGCTACGTGTGCCCGAGATCAACGGCGCGCGGATGCCCGATTTCCCCGACGAGTCCCTGCAACAGGAAATCCATGGCCATAGCGGCGAGGTTTCGCTGCACGAAGCTCACACCTTTTATCGCGAGATCAAGGCGTATGCGGCGTTTGCCGGTCGGCCTCTCGCCGCGCACCAGAGGCTGATGGATTTCGGCTGCGGCTGGGGGCGGATGGCGCGGCTGTTCATGAAGGACATCCACGCACTGAACCTTTTCGGCGTCGATTCGACCGAGCGGTTCCTGATGGAAGCGCGCCGCTGCAATCCGGCGTTGAACTTCCTGACATGTTCCCTGGTGCCTCCGCTGATTGTGGCGCCGGAGACGTTCGACACGATCATTTCATGGTCGGTCTTTTCGCATCTGGACGAATTCCTGGCCAATCACTGGATGCGCGAATTCCACCGTGTGCTGAAACCGGGCGGTCTGGTCATGTTCACGACGCAAAGCCGCCGTTTCATTTCCTTCTGCGCCGAAATGCGGACGCGCCGGGCGTCGGGCATGCGCCTCGAACACGGATGGTACGAAGCCTGCGCGGACTCGTTCGTGGACGAGGCAGCCGCGAATTCACGTTATGAGGCCGGGCAGTTTCTGCACGCCGCCTCCGTGCAGCCCCCGCATCCGCAGTCCCATTATGGCGAGGCCATCATTCCACGCGGCTACGTCGTCAGCAAATGGGGCCACCTGTTCCGGATGATCGAGTTTCTCGATAATCCGGTACGGCTGCCGCAGGTGATGATCGTATTGCAAAAGATCGACACCGTCTGAGCGCGCAGCCGGTCGGCCGCATCATGTTCAGAACAGACGCGACCCGGACGCGTTGAACGCCATGCGCGGGTCGTGCCGAACGGTCGCAGGCACCATCGACAACGTTGACGACCGGGCGCGTCGGGGCGCCTTGTTCAACTGCTTCCAGAGCGCGGGATCGCGGTTGTAGAAATCCGGCGCGTATCGCAACACGCCCTTTTCGTCGACAAACGCGGTCTGGTAGATGACGAACACAGGCACCCCCGTCGGCAGCACGTTGCGCGTCGTCGTACCAGTCGCGATGCCCTGATCGACGGCGCTGACGGGCTCTTTCAGCAGCAGGGCCGCCAGTTCGCGCGGGTTCTGAACCCGGATGCACCCATGACTGATGCGGCGATTGATCCGATTAAATAACGAGCGGTCCGGCGTGTCGTGCAGATAGACATCAAAGCGGTTGGGCATGTCGAACATCAGCAGTCCAAGCCCTGCCTCGGGGCCGGCCATCTGTTCGACCTCTCCATTGGCCAGCATGATCATCTTGTTGCGAGCAAGATAGTTCGGATCGCGATGAATCTTGGGCAGGATCTCGCGCGTGACGATGTCCTTTGGAACGACCCATGGCGGATTGAACAGGCTCGCGTCGATCACGGCCTGGAATTCGGGGCTCTGGTTGCGTTCCACATCCTGCCCGACAATCACGCGGGTGGAAAACACCGGCTGGTCATCATGATAGTACACCAGACGCTCGTCCGCAACGTTGACCATGACGCGATCGGCCGGCAGCGTGCGTGGCAACCACCGTTGACGTTCGAGGTTAACTTCGACCCTGCGCACACAGTCCGGGTTTTTGCGTTTGTCGGCGGCACGCGCCGTCCGGCAGGCCTGCAAGGCCTTTCGAAGGGCACGATACGTGGCGGTTGTCGGTGCGAGGGCATCAAGCGTCGCACCGGGGTCCGCGTCGTCGAGGGCCTGGCCGACCTTCGCCGCGCTGTCGACCGGACCGGGCGTCAGGGCTTCGCTGTCTGATCGTCGTTCCACCGGCACCGCGCCACGCGCCATGGCGTCGGCGTAGGCCAGTGCCGCGTCCGACAGAAGCAATTCGCGTTCCAGCGACGACAGGGTACTCTCATGTTTGAGAGCATCCGCGTGGAACAGCGCGGGGTTGAGACCCTGCTCGTCGGCGTGCGCCACGGTGGCGATGATGGCCTTGGCCTGCTCAGGGCGGCTGGCCCACACGGGTCCGAAATCGTGATGGGCGTAGAATCGTTTCAGAAGATCAGTGTTGACCACGTCACCCGCAATGACGACGGGTTCCGGTGCCTCGATCGTGCGCCCGATTTCGGTTTCCGATGGCTGCGTTATGGTGGTGCAGGCGGACAAGCTGAATGCCGCCGCAAGTGTAAAGCCGCCACAAACGACGGAAACCCGTCGCCCGGCGTCGCGTTTTACTATTGTGATCGCCGCGAGACCGTCATGATATGACTTTTTTTGCCACCACGATGCAGACACGTACCATGACTCCTCAACCCTTCACCATGACGCAAATAGTAGTTTGACTTTCTGTCAAGTCGTGTTCTTAACTACCTACTGTCCATCAGGGCATTACCAAGGGAGTAACAGATGTCCGCGACTTCTAAAACATCGTCCCGCTACAGACTCCTCCGCAATACGGCTCTTATCGCCGTGGCACTTCCTCTGTCGCTGCTCGCCGCATGCGCAGACGACAAGCCGCCGCCGCCGGCGCCGGTTGAAGCCGCCCCCCCGCCGCCGCCCCCCCCGCCTCCGCCTCCGCCGCCGGCTCCTGCAGCCCGCGGATAACGGCCAGCGCCTGATCCATCAGTCTATACAGTTCCAGCCCCACATCGGGGCTGGAATTTTTTTATGGGACGTCGCCCTGTTCCCGCGTCTGAAGGGGCATGGGCGCGTCCCGAGAGCGCTGTCCCGGGTCCGCGTCAACGTGGTCGTTTTGTGTCCGGGAAGAGCCGGCTGGCAGGCCACACGCGGCTTCAGCCCGTGCTGAGGGATGTCATCGCTCCGGTGACGGCCGGGAGCGAATGCTTCTGAACTCCCGTTTACGGATCGCGGGGCGGGCGTCTGACCGTGTCAGGCCAGAGTCGCCCACGGCGAGGAGGCGGGGCGTGCGCCCTGATGGCGGCATCAGCTCCCCACTGGTCTCCCAAGCTTCCGCAGCTGGGCCGGGTCCAAACCCGTTGAGGACGCTGCGAGACTATGGACCGAACTCAGGGCCGGTCGCTTGTTCCGAAGCGACCGGCCGTGAACGATCGAAACCCTGGTCTTCCCGGTTTCGCATCGGGAAGACGCTCCGCTTAGTATGTCGCTGACAGGCTGAACAGGAACGCGCGACCGGTAGCAGGCGTGATGCGGTCGCTGAACAGGTTGGAATAATTGAGGCGGTTAGCCAGATTATAACCGTTCATCTGCACCTTCCAGTGCTTGAGGAAGCTGTGTGAAATCATTGCGTCCCATTCGACTGTGGACGGTGCGCGCGCTGTGTTGGCGGCATCCAGCCAAACGCCCTGCCGCCACGTCAGGCCGCCGCCGAAGGTGACGTTCCATGGCGTATCGGCCATGGCCGTATAGGTCGTCCAGAACGTTGCTGAATTTTTCGGCACATATTGAATCTGTTTTCCGAGGTTCGCGGGCGTTTGAGACGAAACGGTCGTCGAGTCGTAATAAGCGTAGGTCCCGATCACAGTCCAGTTCTTCACGATCTCACCGGACGCGCTGAGTTCGATGCCCTGATTTCTCTGGGTGTCGCTTGAGGAGTTGACATTACCCGTCGACGGATCGGTCTGAAGGGCATTCCCCTTCTCAAGCCGGAACGCCGCGGCTGTAAAGCCCATCCGACCGTGAAAGGCGTTGTATTTCGCGCCCACTTCATAAAGGTTGCTACGTTCCGGCTTGAAGCCCTCGGTCGACGATTTCAGCGGCTCGGAGCTGTTGGTCACATAGAGCCCCAGCGGCGTCGTCGACTGTGCCCAGTTGAAATACAGCATCGTGTTATTGTCTGGCGTGTACATCAGGTTGACGGTCGGATTGAACGTGTCCTGGTTCTGGCCGTAGGACACGCCTGTCCCGACCTCGCCTTCGTTTGCCGAATAGTGGCTATCCCAATGGTCCCAGCGGAACCCGGCGCGCATCGAGAGTTTTGGGGTGAACCAGATCTGGTCGGAAAAGAAGGCGCCCACGTCGGTCGCGGAGCCCGTCTTGTACAAGGCCCGTCCGACACCGTTAATATTCACCAGATCGCCGCTATATTGACCAAGACCGCCGAGCAGCAGCGTCGGCACGTCATTGGTGGGGGAGGTCAGGCTGGTCGAATCCACCCGCGTTCCATTCACCCCATTATAATTATAAGCATAGTTCGTGCGGCGATCGTATACATGTTCCACATCCCATCCGGCAATGACCTGGTGCTTCAGAGGGCCTGTGTCGAAATTCGCAATGGTCGAGAAAACATTCTGAACTGACCAGTCATTCTGCTGATAAGGCTCGGGGCCGCCCAGATGACCACGTCGGTTGATCTGCGCGGCCGCCGGATCGGCAAAATACGCCGCGTTGCAGGTTGCGTTGCACACCGCCGATGATGCGGAAAAGTAGCGCTCATATAGTCCGCCGCGCAGATCATCATAGAAGGTGATGTGTGAATTCAGTTCGTGCTTCAGATGGGCTGACAGCATATCGACGTTCGTGTCGTCCTGATCGTACTGCGTGCCATACCAGTTGTTGCGATTGACCCCGAATTCCGTTCCGGGCCGCACCGTAGTGGTCCCCGGTTGCGTCAGCAACGGCACGCCGTAATCGGGGATACGGTTGTCGGTCTGGTGGAAGTATTCGAGGGTCAGCGTCGTCGGCTTGCCCAGGCCAAACGCGATCGAGGGAGCAATGCCCCAGCGGTGTGAATAGATGCTGTTACGGCCGACTTCGTTATTTTCATTGCCCATACCGACAATGCGGATTGCGGTCGATTCGCCGATCTGCTGGTTTACATCCAGTGTCCCGCGATAGTAATCGGCTGAGCCGCCCGAGAACTGGCCGCCATAGCTGTTGCCCAGATGCGGCTTCTTGGTCACCATGTTGATGGCGCCGCCGGTCGTGCCGTTACCGAACACTTCAGACGACGGTCCCTTGATGACCGATACGTGATCATAATCAAAGCTGTCGCGGCTGTAGACGCCGAAATCACGCAGTCCGTCTTCGTAGATGTCATTTTGCGCCTGAAAACCGCGGATCAGGAACTGATCGCCGCTCATGCCGCCTTCACCCTCGCCGACCGAGGCGGTGATGCCGGGCACGTTGCGCAGCGCTTCGTCGAGCGACTTTACGTTCTGCTGTTCCATCAGCAGTTTGGGGACGACATTGACCGTCTGCGCGGTGTGCATGACGTCATTCGGCATGCGGCTCAGGCCGATATCATTATGCAGGATGTTCATCGGACTGCCGACGACGGTCAGATGCTCTTCCCCGGAGGCATTCGCGCCCTCCTGCGCCACGGCCTGGCTGTTCAGCGGATGCGCGGGAATGATGCCGTCGGTGCGCGCCGGGACGGTTGCCGCCCCATCCGGCTGTTGCAACGCCGCACCCCGCGCGGTCTGGCCCTTGCCATTTGTCTTGCGGCTGAGGTGACGGTGATGCCTCGTCTTCGCAGTGTCAGCGTCGGACGACGTGGCGGCCTCGGCGCCCCCGACATGCAATCCGGAACACAGCAGCGCGAAACCGGCCACAAGCGGGGCTGTGTGAACACGACGACGATTTGAGGGGTTCTGCATTCTCTCGCTCTCGTAACCACGGGGGACATGGCGATGTTAAAAACACAAATGAGAATCAGTCACAACTACATATATGACATCGAAATTCTCTCCTTGCGTCTGGGTTCCAAGACCCGAGCAGAAATGTTATGCAAGAAAATTTCCCTCAATCATGTCTGTTGAGACGTGTCCGAGACACGTTTCCGATCGGGGCCGTCAGGCCGCGCTCCCGTGCCGCTTTTGCGGCACGGCGGCGATGATCGAGCGCAGAGGTTCCGTTAGTGTCTGTCGCGTTGGTACTGGCTCGTCGCCACTGCGACGGCAGTTCTTGTTTTTGTAACCAGCCTTTTTCCGTCACATGACGCATTCGGCGTGCCTTACGTCCTGGCGGTCGTCCTGCTTGCGGACCGTTGCACGCCACGCGTGCTCTACAGCGTCGGCGAGATCTGCATCGCCCTGAAGTGCGCATCCTTCGCCTGTCGCCAGTACAATGACGGGCCTGGCGACGCCTACACCCGGCTGGTACTTGGCATCATTGCCACCTGTAGCGTGACGCCTCTCGCTATCCGGAATAAACAGGCCTGGGATGCGCTCACCGCGTAAGCCCGGCTGCTGGCGCACGCGGACTGAATCACTGTGCCAGCACAACTGACCCTCTCCATCGCGCAGGAGATCCACCAGTCGCCGTCAGCCATCACTACACCCGCGCAGCCGGGCCGACGATGGCTCACGCTCACTCGGGAACAGCCCGATTCTTCGTGGGGCCGTGGCCTGTCTGGAGCAGAGCGGGGCCAGTGATGCCCGAGCCGCGTTTCTCATCAGCCGTCTCCGTGCTCTGGGACGGCAATGAGTTCGTTGGCAGAGACAGCGGGATCGTGCCCGGTCAATATCGCCAATGGCGGCGGCTGCTGGGCCCGTGCGTGCCGCCTCAGGGCCGGGTGCGGGAGTGATGGTGATGGGAGAGACTGTGGACTGCCCGTGAGCTGGCCGACTTCTTGCGTTGTGAGGAGAGCACCGTTCGGCGGATGGTGAGCCAGTCCCCAGAACGTTCCCCGCCGCGTGTGGCTGGCCCGCCCTCGCTGGAGTCCGGAGAGGGACAAGCAGCTGGTCAATGAGACCGACGGCAATCCCGACATCACGGGTCGGACGCCCACGGCTGCGGACAATACGATTGGGTCGTCACGCCTTCGTGAATACACCAAAGGCCGCTCTAACTCTCTGATTTTCAGGAAATCATGGTGCCCAAGGGCGGAATCGAACCACCGACACTGCGATTTTCAGTCGCATGCTCTACCAACTGAGCTACTTGGGCACCGTGCCGGGTCAGGCCGGCGGTTGGTGCTTTAGCCCACCGTCTGGCCGGGATCAAGCCGGGGAGATCATTTTTCTGTCTCCGAACCGTCTACAGGCTTATCGGAAGGGATGCGGTAGTCCCCCGAGAACCAGCGGCCCAGATCGATATCGGCGCACCGACGCGAGCAGAACGGGCGCATCGTGGGTGTGCCCGGGCGGCCACAGATGGGGCAGGGCGGCAGTGAAGGTGGCAATGTCAACGGTGTCTCCCGGTGGCTGGCCCGGTGGTTGTATGGTCTGTAAAGCCCGCAGGACGCCATGACAGTGGCGGCAGCGACGGGTTCAGCGTTATCGTCAGGTGACGGCCGGTCTGCCGCTGATAGGCATCCTGCGCGAACGAATCAGCGTCCCATGCCGCCAGAACCGAAAGCCCGGCTTCGACAGCGGCGCCGTCGCCCGCAGCCGCACACACCCGCGCCATGGCAAGGGCACGACCGTGGGCACTCGCGTCGCGTTCATGTAGCGGGGCCTCCCGGCGTGGGCGCACGATCTCGAACAACCCCAGCTGCGTGATGCCGAGGCAGCGTGGCCCTTCGGGATCGCGTTCCAGCACCGTGTGAAGGTCCGGCAGCAGGGCCGTGCGTTTGCGGACCTGCAAGCCGGCAGGATCGACCAGAATGGCCCCCCCAAGGGCGCGCAGACGGATCTGATCGCCCAACGCAGCCAGCGCCTCGCGGTTGGCGGCGAACTGGGCGGTCTGCTTCGCCTGCTGCTCCGCCCCGTTCATGTCCATGTCGATCGCGGTCAGGGCCGGCGTGGGTGTAATCGTCGCACGGATCTGCGTGGTCAGAGCGATAGTGGGTTCGTACAGCGCCCCTACGGCATTGTCCGTCACGCTGTCGAACGCGCTGCGGACGCGCTCCAGACGCGCGTGCAGCGCTGTCGGCAAGAAGGTGGTCATGTACGGGTCGTCGATGGCGATACGCGCGTCCGCCCAGCGCTCGGCAAGTCCGACGACCGGTGAGGGTGCGCGACGCAGCAGGCCGATCTGGTCCGGGTGCGCACCCGTGGCCGCGCCGTCCCC
>NZ_JABXXR010000121.1 GCF_013376175.1 Ameyamaea chiangmaiensis | reverse complement strand
GGCGACGGCCGAGATCTGCGGCGCGGTGTGCCAGCTTTCGATCGCCGCGACGCGGGCCACGGTGCCATGGCTGCCGATCACCAGCGGATCGCCGACGCGCACGCGCCCGCGCTCGATCCGACCGACAACGTATCGGCGGTTGTCGAAGCGATAGACATCCTGCACCGGCAGACGCAGCGGCAGATCGGCGCGCGACGAGGGCGCGGGGACGGCGTCCAGCGCCTCGGTCAGGGTCGGGCCGGTGTACCACGCCATCCGTTCGGACCGGGCGGCGATGTTGTCGCCTTCACGCGCCGAGGCCGGGACGAACAGCGCCGCCGTGATGCCCAGTTTGTCCAGCAGGGCGCCGGTCGCGCGTTCGCACGCGGCGATGCGTTCAGCGTCATAGTCCAGAAGATCGACCTTGTTCATCAGCACGATCACGTGCCGGATGCCGATCAGCCGCAGCAGCATCGCATGGCGGCGGGTCTGCTCCTGCGCGCCTTCCGCGGCATCGATCACCAGAACGGCGGCCTCGGCGTCGGCGGCACCGGTGATCATGTTGCGCAGGAACTGGCGGTGGCCCGGTGCATCGACGATGACGAACTGGCGCGTGCCAAGATGGAACGGGATGCGGGTGGAATCGACGGTCACGCCCTGATCGCGCTCGATCTGCAGACTGTCGAGCAGGAAGCTCCACTCGACCTGCAGGCCGCGCTTGCGGCTGGACTCGATGATCTGCGCCACACGGCCTTCGGGCAGGCTGTCCGTGTCGTGCAGCAGGCGCCCGATCAGCGTGGATTTGCCGTGATCGACATGGCCGACGATGACGATCGGCGTGGCAGCCGCACGGGGGAGGAGGGTCTCGCTCATGGTGTGGTGTCCTTCACGCGTGCGATCAGAGGTAGCCTGCGACGCGCAGTCGCTCGAACGCATCCTCGGACTCGTGGTCCATGGCGCGGCCGGCGCGCTCGGAGGTGCGGCTGGTCTCGAGCTCGGCGATGACCTCGGCGATGGTCGAGGCGGTGCTGTCGACCGGATTGGTGATGTCCTGATCGCCCAGCGAGCGGTAACGCTTGCCGTTTCTGGCGAAGTACAGGTCCACCAGTGGAATGTTCTCACGCTCGATGTAGCGCCAGATGTCGATCTCCCGCCAGGCCAGCAGCGGATGGACGCGGACATGCACGCCCTCCTCATGCGGGGTGGCGTACTGGTCCCAGAATTCCGGCGGCTGGTTGCGCACGTCCCATTTGTGGCTGGCGCCACGCGGGGAGAACACGCGTTCCTTGGCGCGGGTCGCCTGTTCGTCGCGACGGATGCCCGCGATCACCCCGGCCAGCTTGTATTTCTCGATCATTGCGGCCAGACCGGCGGTCTTGCGCGCCGCCGACCGCGCGGCCGGCGGCAGGGAGGGGTCGATCTCCTCCACCGGCGGGCAGTCGCCCAGCAGCAGGTCGAGGTTCCATTTACGGGTGTATTCGTCGCGAAACGCGTACATTTCGGGGAATTTCTTGCCCGTATCGACATGCATGACCGGGAACGGTACGCGGCCCAGGAACGCCTTGCGCGCGAGCCAGACCATCACGTTCGAATCCTTGCCCAGCGACCAGAGCATCGCGAGTGGCCGCAGCGTGCGGTAGGCCTCTCGCAGGATGAAGATACTCTGGGCCTCGAGCTGGTCGAGGTCGTCCATGATGCGGGTCGTGTCGGTCTGGGTCATGATGCGGACAGTCTGTTGCAGGAGGCGACGGGGCGCGTCTGAAGAACGGTAAGGAAACGCAACATCGTGTTGCGCGACGGTGTGTCAGCCGGAGGTGGGGGTGCGGTGAATGCCGCATTCGAGCTTCTGGTGCGTCAGGTGGGCCCAGCGGCCGGCCCGCGCGTCTTCGCCGTCGCGCACGGGGCGGGTGCAGGGGGCGCACCCGATCGACGGATACCCGCGCGCGCTCAGCGGATGGCGGGGGACGCCAAGTCGGGTCATCTCCGCGTCGATCTCTTTGGGCGACCAGGCCGCCAGCGGGTTGATTTTCAGCCGACCGTCCGACGTCGTCTCGACGGTCGGCAGTGCCTGACGGGTCAGGGCCTGGCCGCGCTTGCGGCCGGTAATCCACGCGTCAAACGGGATAATTGCGTCGTCGAGGGGTTCAACCTTGCGCAGGGTGCAGCACGCGTCGGCGTCGAACGCCCAGAGTTGCCCCTCCGGATCGCGTGCGGCGACGGCGGCGGGCGCGGGCGCGATGGTGCGGACGTCGCGCAGACCAAGCCACGACGCGAGGTCGTCGCGATAGACCAGCGTCTCGGGAAAATGCTGCCCGGTTTCGAGAAACAGCACGGGGACGGCCGGGTCTACCTCGGCGGCCATCGCCAGCAGAAGGGCGGATTCCGCTCCGAATGACGAGACGAGCGCCACCCGGCCGCGCACCGGTCCGGTCAGGGCTGCGTGCATCAGGCGGCGCGCGTCGGTTCCGGCGGCGTGCAGGTCGGTGGTGACGGAGGCGATGTCGTCCAGCATGTCCGGCAGGCACTTTCAGGTGCGTGGCATCTACTGGACGAGCATATACCCCCTCAGGACAAGGGTTTCAATATTATCGCGAAAAAAATTCGTGTAATTCAGCTATGCGCGCTTATCGACTCATCAGAACTGTGATTTCCGCTTTTTCCAGCACGTGACGCGTAACGCCGCCCAGAATGAGCTGGCGAAGGCGCGAGTGCGAGTACGCCCCCATGCACATCATGTCCGCCCCGAACTCGGTCACGGCAGTGAGAAGGCCGGCACCCACATCGCCGTTGATCGGCGCGAACGGCACAACATCGGCAGGGATGTCATGGGCGCGCAGATATTCCGTGACCTCCAGCCCTTCGGGTCCGCGCCGTTGATAGGACGGCGAGAACAGGACGCGCACCGCCTCGGCCCGTGCCAGCCAGGGCAATGCGCCGCTGAGGGCGGCGGCGGATTCGGCCGTTCCGTTCCAGGCGACGCAGATGCGGCGTCCGGCGTGGGTCGGCGCGCGGCGGGGGGCGATGATCACCGGTCGGCCGGAATCGAACAGGACGGCGTGCAGCGTCTCGGAGGACGAGACCTCGTCGCCGGAATCGGGGTGGGGCACGATGGTCATGTCCGACAGGCGCGCGCGCCACGTCACCATGTCGTGCTCCGCACCGGGCAGGATCTGGAAGCTGGCGCTGGCGCCTGCCGGATAGGGGGCGGCGTGTCCACAGACGACCACGCCGGTCGTGGTCGCGAAATCCTCGAAGCGCGCCCGAACGCCCTGGGCGCGGCGTGCGCTTTCCCGTTCGGCGGCGGACATCATTTCCTCGACCATTGCGCCGGACAGACCTTCGCCCGCCAGCGGCGCGACCTCACGGCTGTCGGCCTGAACGTGAACCGCCTGAAGATGGGCGTCGAACTGTTGTGCGAAGATCAGCCCGGTGGCCAGCGCCGCATCGGCGTTGGGCGTGCCGTTCAGTGGGATCAGGATCTTCTGAATGTCCTTCATGTGCTGGATCTCCCTGGTTTTTCTTGAACGATGTTGAAAGGTCAGACGGATTCAGGCGCGGACGCGCGGACACGACAGGCGACGGACACGACCCATGACGCGCGCAGCCAGCCACTCCGCGCGATGGGGCCGATGGCCGCCGTCACCCGAATGGATCAGGGGTAGAGACGGGTCGCCGTCGGTGTGCCGCCGTTGGTGAAGTCCCACACGGCCCGGTCATGCAGCCGGTACGGATAATCCTGCCAGAATTCCATGGCATCAGGCGAGAGGCGAAAACCGGACCAGTTCGCCGGTCGCGGAATCACGCTGTCTTCGGCGGGATACCGCGACCCCAGTTCGGCCACGCGCGCCTCGAAGGCGGCCCGGTCCGCCAGCGGGCGCGACTGGTCCGACGCGATCGCGCCGAGGCGGGAGATACGCCGGCGGCTGGCGAAATAGGCGTCGGCCTCGGCTTCGGTCACGGGCAGAAGGGGCCCTTCGATACGAATCTGGCGGCGCAGGCTTTTCCAGTGGAACAACAGCGCCGCGTGGGGATTGGCTGCGATCTCGTCGCCCTTGCGGCTTTCCAGATTGGTGTAGAATACGAACCCCGCCCGGTCCCAGCCTTTAAGCAGCACCATGCGCGCCGAGGGGCGGCCACCGGGGGTTGCCGTCGCCAATGTCATGGCGTTGGCGTCGTTGGGTTCCGCGCGTTCCGCCTCTGCCATCCACTGGCCGAAGAGCGTGAACGGATCGGCGTCGAGCGCGATCAGGGGGACAGTCATGCGTGGTCTTCCTTGTGGCCCGAGTGGCCGGTGGGTCGGGCGGTCATTATGCACGGCGAGCGTGGGGGCAGCATTGTGGCACGTCAATGCTTTTGCCCTTGTTTACAGGCCTTCATTATGCGACCACGGCGCAGTTTTCGGCGGTCCGTGGCAATCGGGCGGCCCATGAGCAGACACGCACGGTCGGGGAATTTCGGGACATGTCGGACGACGCATCTTCGCAGCCACCCAAGGGCACACTCATGCAGGGCAAGCGCGGCGTCGTCATGGGCGTCGCTAATGACCGCTCCATCGCCTGGGCCATCGCACAGGCGGTCGCAGCCCAGGGGGGCGAGATCGCGTTCACCTACCAGGGCGAGGCTCTGGGCAAGCGGGTGACCCCGCTGGCGGCCAGCATCGGGTCCACCCTCGTCCTGCCGTGCGACGTCTCGTCCGACGAGGCGATCGACGAGACCTTCTCGGCCATCGAAAAGGAGTGGGGCAGGATCGACTTCGTCGTCCACGCCATCGGCTGGGCTGACAAGCAGTATCTGCGCGGCCGGTTCGCCGACACCCCGCGCGAGGCGTTCCTGACCGCGCTCGACATCTCGTGTTACTCCTTCGTCGCGGTCGCCCGTCGCGCGGCGGCGATGATGAACCCCGGCGGATCGCTGCTGACCCTGTCCTATCTGGGTGCGGAACGCGTGATGCCGCATTACAACGTGATGGGCGTGGCCAAAGCGGCGCTCGAGGCTTCGGTGCGCTATATGGCCGCCGATTTCGGTCGCGATGGCCTGCGTGTGAACGCGATTTCCGCGGGCCCGATCAAGACGCTGGCCGCCAGCGGCATCGGTGATTTCCGCTACATTCTGAAGTGGAACCAGTACAACGCGCCGCTGGAACGCAACGTGGCGCTGTCCGAGGTCGGGGGCGCGGGTCTGTATATGCTGTCCGAATTGTCGGGCGGCGTGACGGGCGAAGTTCACCACGTCGACAGCGGCTATCACATCGTGGGGATGAAAAACCCGACGGCGCCCGATATCGCGGTCGCCGGCGATTGATCGGCGCGCGCCATGTCGCATAACAGTTTCGGTCACCTGTTTCGGGTCACCACCTGGGGCGAGAGCCACGGCCCGGCGATCGGTTGCGTGGTGGATGGATGCCCCCCGCGCCTGCCGCTGTCCGAAGCCGATATCCAGCCCTGGCTCGACCGTCGCCGGCCGGGACAGTCGAAATTTACCACCCAACGGCAGGAGCCGGACCAGGTGCGCATCCTGTCCGGCGTGTTCGAGGGTCAGACCACCGGCACGCCGATTGCGCTGCAGATCGAGAACACCGACCAGCGCTCGCGCGATTACGGCGACATCGCCACGCGGTATCGGCCCGGTCATGCCGATGTCACCTACGACCTGAAATACGGAATCCGCGACTATCGCGGCGGCGGCCGATCCTCCGCGCGCGAAACCGCCGCGCGCGTGGCGGCGGGTGCCGTGGCGCGGGCGATCCTCGGGCCCGATGTCGTGATTCGCGCGGCCCTGGTGCGGATCGGTACGATGCCGATCGACCCCGCTCGCTGGGACTGGGACGAAGTGAACCGCAACCCGTTCTTCTGTCCGGACGCGGCGATGGTCCCGGCATGGGAGGCCTATCTGAATGAGGTCCGCAAGGCCGGGTCGTCGATCGGCGCGGTCATCGAAGTGCGCGCCGAGGGCGTGCCGCCGGGTCTGGGGGCGCCGATCTACGGCAAGCTCGATGCCGATCTGGCGGCCGCGCTCATGAGCATCAACGCGGTCAAGGGCGTGGAGATCGGGGACGGGTTCGGCGCGGCCGAACTGACCGGCGAGCAGAATGCCGATCCGATGCGCATGCTGCCGGCCGAAGCCGGGTCCAACGCCGGTGGCCGCCTCGCGTTCGGATCGAACCATGCGGGCGGCATTCTGGGCGGGATCGCGACCGGTCAGCCGGTGATCGCGCGCTTTGCCGTCAAGCCGACCAGTTCGATCCTGACGCCCGTCCCCTCGGTCACGCGCGACGGCGAGAACGTCGACGTCATGACCAAGGGGCGCCATGACCCGTGCGTGGGCATTCGTGCCGTGCCGGTGGGCGAGGCGATGACGGCCTGTGTCCTGGCCGACCATCTTCTGCGCCATCGCGCGCAGATCGGCTGAGGCCCCCGGCGATTTTCCGACCCGAGGGTGGATTCGGGCCAGCGCGCACCCCATGTCTGGGTGTGTTGCAGGACGCACCGCTAGCGTGAGGGAGAACGCCATGGCGACCGGATGGGCCCCGGACGGGGCCGTGCAGGACCAGATCGACGATACGGTTGCAGACGGTGTCAATCGCGCGCGTGCGCGGATGGTGTCGGGCGAAAGCGCGCTTCAGTGCCGCGAGTGCGGTGAGGATATTCCCGAGGGCCGCCGACAGGCCCTGCCGGGCGTGAAATTGTGCATCGCGTGCCAGTCAGAGCGCGACCGGCAGCCGGTCTTCTCGGGCATCAACCGGCGCGGCAGCAAGGACAGCCAGTTGCGGTGACGGCGCGAGGGCGCGGCGTATCCGGCGGTTCAGAGGCTCGGCGTAGTATCGGTTTGTGAGGGCTGCGAGCGCACATGACCCCGCGAGGAACAGCACCAGCATCGCGGGCCGTGCGAGCCCGGTCGCGGCGAGTGACGAGGCCGGCCATACGCTGCGCAAGGCGCCCAGAACGATCAGATGGAAGAGATAGAGCTCGTAGCTCAGCCGTCCGGTCCATTCGACAATGCGCGCAATGAGCGGGCGGCCGGAAAGACTGCGCCCGCCCGGCGCACTGGCCGCGAGAAGCAGCACCGCCGTCCCCGCCGCCATGGCGGACACCCCCCAGATATTGGTGTCCCCGATCGAGCGATAGAGGTAGAGCGCCACCATGGCGGCTATGGTGACGACGGTCACGACGCGCCATGTGCCGCGTGACAGGCTCCATCGCCCGGCGATGATGGCCGCGATGGCGCCGATGGCAATGCCGTCGAACGATGCGAAATAGGCGAACAGGAAGCCGGATTCGTCGTCCTGATGCGCGGCGCGATAGAACGGCCCGACCAAGACGATGATGCTCCAGAACGCCACGATCAGGACCGGTCGGCGCAGCAGAAGGACCACGATCGGAAAAGTGACGTAGAACACTTCCTCCACCGACAGCGACCACAGAACGCCCAGTGCGTAATTGGCCCAGCCATGATGCGCGATAAAGACGTTCACGGTGAACGTCAGTGCCGCGAGCACGGCGTGCAGCAGTGCAACCGGCGACGACAGCCCGGGAATGTGCGTGGCGAAGATCGGCACGCCCGCGAGTGCCAGAGCGGAGACCACCGCCAGCAGCAGGACCAGACAGGGCAGGATCCGCGCAACACGGAACACGTAGAACGCCCGGGCGTCCAGCGCGCCGAGGTGCCCCCAGCGGGCACAGGCGCGCCGCGTGATCAGGAACCCCGAGACGGCGAAGAACAGCGTGACGCCGTAATTGCCGTTGCGCGCGATCGCCCGCACGGCATCGTGCGTCAGCACCGTGCCCAGTGCCGACTGGCCCAGCGGGTAGGCAATGCAGAAATGGTGGAACAGCACCAGAAGAATGGCCACGCCGCGCAACAGGTCGATCGCGTTGTTGCGGTCGTGCGGCGCGGCCGACCTGACTCCTGATAACGACATGAACGCTCCGGGTCCGCAATGACGCGGCCATGGTTGCGGAACGATCATGGCGCTTTCAGGGCCCGGAGCCGCATGGGCCACTGGTCCCGGGACAGCCAATGGCCCCGGGCCAGCGGGATGTCGTCAGCCGTTGAGCGTGGCGTCGAGCGTGATCTCGGCCCGGAACAGCTTGGACACCGGGCAACCGGCCTTGGCCTTGGCCGCGAGTTCGGCGAACTGTTCGGCCGTGGCACCGGGCACCGTGCCGGTCAGGACCAGCGCGACCTTGCTGATCTCGAACCCGCCATCGGTCTTGTCCAGCGAGACGGTCGCCTTGGTGTCGAGTGCCGTTGCCGTAAGGCCGGCCTCGCCCAGGATCAGCGACAGCGCCATCGTGAAGCAGCCCGCGTGCGCGGCGCCGATCAGTTCTTCGGGATTCGTGCCGTGGCCGCCCTCGAACCGTGTGTTGAAACCATACGGATTGGCCTGCAGCGCGCCGCTCTCGGTCGTGATCGTGCCCTTGCCGTCTTTCAGGCCCCCCTGCCAGTGGGCGGAGGCGTGCTTTGTGATCGCCATGACGTCTTCCTTTTGCATCTTCGGACTCGGACGGCGCGCGGCCACGGCCGCATCTCAGGCCACGGGTGTGCGGGCGTCGTCCTGGGTGCAAGCGCCGAACCGGCCCAGAAGTTCGTCTCGATAGGCCGCGCGGGCGGCGCTGCCCGCGAC
>NZ_JABXXR010000120.1 GCF_013376175.1 Ameyamaea chiangmaiensis | reverse complement strand
AGCCCGCAGCGGTGCCCGTGGCCATCATCCTCCCAGGCACCGCCGCCGCGCACGGCCAGCGCCAGCCGGTCGGTGACCGGGTCGAGGATTGCCCCGCCAACGGTGACGCCGTCCTGCACGGCGGCGACCATCACGCCGAACAGGGGCACTCCGGCGGCGTAGTTCGCCGTCCCGTCGATCGGGTCGATCACGAACACCAGGCCAGGCGCATCGAGGACTGCCAGAACGCCGGGGTCGGCGGCCACCGCTTCCTCACCCACGACGCGCGCCGCCGGAAAGGCGTCGCGCAGACGGGTGGTGATGAAGCGTTCGGCGGCCTCGTCCGCGTCGGTGACCAGATCGAGCGGCCCCGATTTGCAGCGGATCGCCTCGGGGCCGAGACGCCCGAAGGCGGGCATGATGATCTCGCGCGCGGCCAGACGCATGATCTGGCCAACGGCGACGATCGCCTGTTGCGTGAATGCCGGTGTCATCGGCGGCCCTCCCGTGTCGGAGAATGCGACGTCCAGTCTGTCATGCGGTCGAGAGTAGCCCGATTGCAGCCCGGCACGGGCTGACAATCGGGCGAGGTCGCACGCGTCAGGCGCGCAACTGCTCCGCGAACTGCACTTCGAACCGGCCGCGATCCGCGCCCAGCAACCGCACCTGAAGAGACACGTCCTCGTCGCCGTCGTGGCGGTCGATCACTTCCCCATGCTCGTACAGCCACGCCAGGGCCGAACCCGCCGTGACCGGCAGCACATAGCGTGCCACTTCCATCGCGGCGGTCAGGCGTGCGTCGATCGCATCGAGCAACGCCGGCAGCCCCTGTCCCGTGATGGCGGAGATCGCAACCGTGCCCGCGCGCGTCGGCACCTGGTCCACCCCGCCCAGCAGGTCGGCCTTGTTCAGGACCTCGATCGTCCGGGACGGCCAGTCGGTGCCCAGCATGCCGTCGCGCGCCATGCCGTCCAGCACGCCGACCACGTCGGCCCGCTGTGCCACGGTATCGGGATGGGCCACGTCACGTACGTGCAGGATGATGTCGGCCTCGGCCACTTCTTCCAGCGTGGCGCGGAAGGCCGCGACCAGTTCGGTCGGCAGTTCGCTGATGAACCCGACCGTGTCCGACAGGATGACGCGCCGTCCCGAGGGCAGGCGCAACCCGCGCATGGTGGGATCAAGGGTCGCGAACAACTGGTCCTGCGCGTGGACCGCCGCACCGGTCAGGGTGTTGAACAGCGTCGACTTGCCCGCATTGGTGTAGCCGACCAGTGCCACGACCGGAAACGGGACGCGCTTGCGGGCCTGACGATGCAGCCCGCGTGTGCGGCGCACCTGTTCGAGTTCCTTTTTCAGCCGGACGATCCGGTCGCCGATCATCCGGCGGTCGGCCTCGATCTGGGTCTCGCCCGGGCCGCCGAGAAAGCCGAAGCCGCCGCGCTGGCGTTCCAGATGGGTCCAGAGCCGCACAAGGCGGGAGCGCTGATACTCGAGATGGGCGAGTTCGACCTGCAACGTGCCTTCACGCGTCGCCGCGCGCGCGCCGAAGATGTCGAGAATCAGGCCGGTGCGGTCGATGACCTTGCAGCCCAGCGCCTTTTCGAGGTTGCGTTGCTGGCCGGGCGATAGGCGGGCGTCCATGACGACGACCGTCACCTTGTCCTCGCGCACGGCTTCGGCCAGCGACTCGACCTGGCCGGTGCCCAGCAGCGTCGCGGGGCGCCGCGCGCGGATCAGCAGCACGGCCTGACGGACGACGATCAGTCCTATGGAAGCGGCGAGGCCCACGGCTTCTTCGAGCCGTGCCTCGGCGGCGCGTGCCTCGTCCTGTCGTTCGGGACGTTCCCAGGGCAGGATGACGGCGGCGCGTGTGGCCGCAAGGGCCGTATCAGAAGAGGTCAAGGGGGCTCGTGCTGTCCTTGTCGTCGGCGAACTCGGAACGGGCGCCTTCGAAGAGATTGACGGGGGAGGTCGGCATCACCGTGCTGATCGCGTGCTTGTAGACAAGCTGTGTGTGGCCGTCGCGGCGCAGCAGGACGGAGAAGTTGTCAAACCACGTGATGATGCCCTGCAGCTTGACGCCGTTGACCAGGAAGACGGTTACCGGAGTCTTGGAACGACGGACATGATTGAGAAAAACGTCCTGAACGTTCTGCGAGGTGTCTTTTGCCACGGCATTGGGGCCTTACATTTCTTTTTGGGTGCCGCGCATAAGTGGGCTCCCTTGACATGTTAGCGAAAAAGGATGGGTCGCCCACTCTATACACCAAGGCCGCCCATCACAAAACCTTGGGCGGACATGGTTTTCGCCCCCAATCGTCAGAGGGGCCGGTCGTCCGACGTCACGCCGAGTTGCTTGAGCTTGCGGTGCAGAGCGCTGCGTTCCATGCCGACGAAGCCTGCCGTACGGCTGATGTTGCCGCCGAACCGCATCAGCTGGACCTGCAGATACTGGGTCTCGAACAGGTCGCGCGCCTCGCGCAGCGGCAGGCTCATGACATCGGCCTGCGCGTCGATACGCACGATGGACGGCGCGCCGTGCCCGATTGCCGGCGGCAGCATGTCGGCGCGGATCTGGTCGTTCACGCTGCCCGGAATCATGATCAGCAGCCGCTCCATTAGGTTGCGGAGTTCACGCACGTTGCCCGGCCATTCGTAGCTTTGCAGCGCGGCCAGCGCGTCGACCGACAGCTGGCGCGCCGCCAGGCCGGCGGTCTGGGCCGCGCGGTCGAGGAAGTGGCGTGCCAGGGCGGGCACATCCTCGCGCCGTTCGCGCAGGCTGGGGATTCGCAACGGCACGACGGCCAGCCGGTAATACAGGTCCTCGCGAAACGTGCCGTTGGCGATCTCGGTCTGAAGGTCGCGGTTGGTCGAGGCCAGCACGCGGATATCGACCTTGACCCGTGTCGACCCGCCAAGGCGCTCGAACGTCTGGTCCTGCAGGACGCGGACGATCTTGCCCTGCGTCTCCAGCGGCATGTCGGCCACCTCGTCGAGAAGCAGCGTCCCGCCATGCGCGCGTTCAAGAACACCCATGCGCCGGATCGGACCCTCGGCGGTCCCTTCGAGGCCGAACAGTTCTTCCTCGAATCGACCCGGAGCCAGTGTCGCGCAGTTCAGGGCGACGAAGGGCCCGTCCGAGCGGCGCGAGCGCGCGTGCACCATGCGCGCCGCGACCTCCTTGCCGGAGCCGGCCGGCCCGGTGATCAGCACGCGCGATCCGGTGGGGGCGACACGCTCGATCTGCGTGCGGACCGCGGCGATCGCGGCACTTTCGCCGGAGAGTTCGGTTTCCTGACCGGCGCGCAGACGCAGTTCGGCGTTTTCACGCGCTAGCCGCGAGGCTTCGAGCGCGCGGCGCACCACCACCAGAAGACGGTCGGATTGGAACGGCTTTTCGATGAAATCGTACGCGCCGTGCTGCAGGGCTGCGACGGCGGTCTCGATGGTGCCGTGGCCCGATATCATGACGATGGGCACGGACGGGTCTTCGGCCTGGAACAGATTGAGCAGTTCCAGCCCGTCCAGACGCGATCCCTGGAGCCAGACGTCGAGAATGATCGCCGACGGGCGGCGGGTGCGGAAGGCCGCGAGGGCTGCGTCCGAGTCGCCGGCGGCGGCGGTGTCGTAACCCTCATCGCTCAGAATCCCCTGAACGAGCAGCCGGATGTCCGGCTCGTCATCGACGATCAGGATCTCAGCCGGCATCGGCGTCTTTCATCGGCAAGCTCAACGTCGCCACAGCTCCCCTACCTTCGGCGCGATCCTCCAGCCGAATCGCGCCGCCGTGATCTTCCATGACCTTCCGGACGATGGCCAGACCCAGACCCGTGCCCTTCGCCTTGTGGGTGACGTAGGGTTCGGTCAGTCTCTGGCGGTCGGCCTCGGGCAGCCCCAGACCGTCGTCGGACACGCTCAGGCGCGCCTCCGCCCCCACGACCTGCGCGACGATGCGGATCGTCCCGATGCTGTCAGTGCGGCGAAAGTCTTTCGCAAGCGCATCAACATCCCCTTCTTTGACGCCCATGGCAATGGCGTCGGCCGCATTCTGCAACAGGTTCGTCAGGGCCTGGACGATCAGGCGCCGGTCGCACAGGACCATCGGGCCCGTATCGGCCATCGCGGTCTCGTAACGGATTTCGGGATGCGCGCCGCGTTGCAGAACCAGTGCCTCACGCACGATGTGCGACAGATCCTCGATCCGCATGATCGGCTGCGGCATCCGGGCAAAGGCGGAGAACTCGTCGACCATGCGCCGAATGTCGCCCACACTGCGCACGATCGTGTCCGAACACTGGGCGAACGTGTCCGGGTCGGACTGGATCTCGCGCAGGAAGCGGCGCTTGAGCCGTTCGGCGGCAAGCTGGATCGGCGTCAGCGGATTCTTGATCTCGTGCGCGATCCGGCGCGCCACGTCCGCCCAGGCGGCCGTGCGCTGCGCGGCCTGTAGCGCCGTGATGTCGTCGAACGTGATGACGTAGCCGTCCGCGCCCTGTTGCTCCACCCCGATCCGCACCATCAGCGTGCGGCGATCGGCGGTCGGGCCGATCTGGATTTCCCCGGTCTGCGGATGGTCGGGCATCAGACGCGCCTGTTCCAGCAGGGGGGCGAATTCCGGCGCGGCGTCGGTCAGCGGCCGACCGATCAGCGCGCCGAGATCGGTATGCAGCAGCACCGACGCCGCCCGGTTGGGCAGTTCGATCACCTGTGCACGGTCCAGACCGATCACGCCGGCCGACACGCCGGACAGAACGGCTTCGGTGAAGCGTCGGCGCTCGTTGATCTGGCCATAGGCTTCCATCAGCTCGGACCGCTGGCTTTCGAGCTGGTCCGTCATGCTGTTGAAGGCACGCGACAGATCGACGATCTCGTCATCACGCGCTTCTTCGGGCACACGGACCTTCAGGTCCCCCTCGCTGATGCGGCGCACCGCAAGCCCCAGCAGTCCCAGCGGCCGCGCGATCTGGTTGGCCAGCATCAGCCCGACCAGTGCTGCGGCCGTCAGGACCAGAAGCCCGACCAGCCCGAAGATCATCACGAACATCACCTGAATCTTCGCGCGGTTGCGGTTCAGGCGCTGGTAGTCGGCCACGACATTGTCCGTGCGCCGCATGTGCTCGAGAATGACCGGATCCACCGGGCGCGTGATGACCAGCATCAGCCCCACGGAATCGCCGACCGACACCACGGCCCGCACGGTCTTCTCGTCCGGGCTGTCGAAGATCGCCACGTCGTTGCTGCTGCGCGCCATCATGGTCGCCGCCCGGGGCGGCAGGTCGCCCGGCGTGCCGAGGCGCGAGGACAGGCCGCCCGCGCCCACCACCTTGTTGGTGTAGGGATCGTAGATCACGGCTTCGTCCAGCCCGCGCAACGTCGCCTGCGAATCGAGCACCTGATCGAGCGTCTCGTGGTCATGCAGCAGGTCGGTGCCGGTTTGGGCGAGATCGTTCTGCGCGCCGAGGATATAGCTCGCCAGCGAAAACGCCTCGGTGCGGATGTTGGCGTTGTGCTCCTGCAGGTAGCCGCGCGCGGCCTGCTCCGCCTCGTTGAGTGCGGTGCTGACACGGTCGGAGAACCAGATCTGGATGCCGTAATGGAAAAACAGCCCCGCGAAGGTGCCCACCACGACCGTCGGCGCCACCGCGACGATGCCGAACAGGGACACCAGCCGCACATGCAGTCGCGCGCCGGCCAGACCGCGCCGGCGTTCGTCGAACAGACGCACCACGCGCAAGGCCAGTGCCGTCCCCAGCGTCAGGATCACGACGGCGTTCAGGGCGAAGACGGCCGCCTGAAGCTGTGGCCGGTTGGCCAGGGACATGCCCCCCGACAGGACGACGAACGTCGCGAAGCCCAGGCCAAGCGCCATGATCACCAGCGTGATCGAGACACCACGCATCGACAGGAAGTCGCGCGCGCGGGCGGTGCGTGCGCCGGGGGCGAGGAACCGGCGCAGACGCCGGGCCGCCGTCATCGCGCCCGACCCGGTCGTGCGGGGGCTGCGACGCGTCCGGACGTTCGCGCAACGGCATGGTTTGCGGACATCGGTGTCATGGATCGCGCCTTGTAAACGGAGGAAGGGTCGCCGGGGGCAGCGGCCGGGTCAGGTCGCGCCCCGGACCACGGGGATTTCCAGATCGCGGATCTTCTTGCGCAGGGTGTTGCGGTTCAGGCCCAGCATGGAGGCCGCCTTGATCTGGTTGCCGCGTGTTGCGGCCAGGGTCATCTGGATCAGCGGCCGCTCGACCTCGGCCAG
The DNA here is from genome assembly GCF_013376175.1 of Ameyamaea chiangmaiensis. Lineage (GTDB taxonomy): Bacteria > Pseudomonadota > Alphaproteobacteria > Acetobacterales > Acetobacteraceae > Ameyamaea > Ameyamaea chiangmaiensis. The sequence goes on along the minus strand of NZ_JABXXR010000120.1, from coordinate 2,526 downwards.
AACGCGGTCATAGATATCGTGCATTTCGATCCCGTCCTGGCTGGCGGCGAGATACTGGCGGATGTGACGCGACACGGCATCGGCCAGGGGCTCGGTACCCGTGGCGGGCTCGTGCTGGGTCTGTTCGGCGAGGGACTCGGCCAGTTCCTGCTCGATCAGTTCGCCGGTGATGATCTCCTGAGGATAGAGGGCCGCGATCCGGCGCATCAGGTTTTCGAGTTCGCGCACGTTCCCCGGCCAGCGTGCGCTCATCAGCCGTTCGACCGCGTCCTCGGACAGCGATTTGGGGGCATTGCCGTCAACGGCGGAACGATCGAGGAAGTGGCGGGCCAGAAGCGGGATGTCCTCGGTCCGTTCGCGCAGGGGCGGCAGGCGGATCGGCACCACATTCAGCCGGTAATACAGGTCCTCGCGGAACACGCCCGCGCGGATGGCCTGCCGCAGGTCGCGGTGCGTCGCCGCGACGATGCGCACGTCCGCGCGAATGGGCTGGCGGCCGCCGACGGTGGTGAACTCGCCTTCCTGCAGGACGCGCAGCAGACGCGTCTGGGCCTCGGCGGGCATGTCGCCGATCTCGTCGAGGAACAGCGTGCCGCCGGTCGCCTGTTCGAAGCGGCCCGGGGTGCGGTTGGTCGCGCCGGTAAAGGCGCCACGTTCGTGGCCGAACAGTTCGCTTTCGATCAGTTCGCGCGGGATCGCGGCCATGTTCACCGCCACGAAGGGGCCGCCTCTCCGGCGTCCGTAATCATGCAGGGCGCGGGCGACCAGTTCCTTGCCGGTGCCGCTTTCGCCGTTGACCATGACCGTCAGGTCCGACGTCGTCAGGCGCGCGATGACGCGGTAGATGTCCTGCATCGCGACCGACCGCCCGATCAGCGGCATGCGCTCTTCCGCCTCGGCCGGGCTGCCTTCGATCATTACCGGCGCGGGTGTGGCCAGCGCGCGGCCGACCACGGCCAGAAGCTCTTTCAGGTCGAACGGCTTTGGAATGTATTCGAACGCGCCGCGCTGGGTGGCCTTGACCGCCGTCATCAGGGTGGACTGCGCGCTCATGACGATGATGCGCAGGTCGGGGCGGGCACGCCGGATGCGGGGCACCAGATCGAGGCCGTTTTCATCGGGCATCACCACATCGGTGATGACCAGATCGCCCTCGCCCTCCTCGACCCACTGCCACAAGGTGGACGCGGTCGGCGTGGTGCGAACCTGATAGCCGGCGCGGCCCAGTGCCTGACTGAGCACGGTGCGGATGGAGCGGTCGTCGTCGGCAACCAGGATCGTCGGCAGCGGCATGTAACTCTCTGATGTGAACACGCCCGGAGGCGGGCCTGGCAGGCCGGGTCGTCAGGATTAGGCGTGGAAGCGGCGCGGTGTCAGGGCGGTCCCTGATCCTCCGTCACCACCGGCAGATGGAGCACGACCTCCGTCCGGCCCGGACGGCTCTCGATTTCGATGATCCCGCCGTGGTCGTCAATGATCTTGCCAGCCAGCGCGAGCCCCAGCCCGCTGCCGGTGGTCTTGGTCGTCAGGAACGGCTCGAACAGATGCGGCAGGATCGATTCGGGAATGCCAGGCCCGTTGTCGCGCACCGTGACGACCAGCGGCAGATGCATGCGGCGCACGGTCCCGGGCACGGCCAGCCGGACTCCCTGCCGGTAGGAGGTCGAGAGCATGATATCGCCCCCCCGGCCGGAATCCGCGATCGATTCGGCAGCGTTCTTCACCAGGTTCAGCAGCACCTGGATCAGCTGGTCGCGGTTGCCCCAGACCGGCGGCAGGGAGGGATCGTAATCCTCGGTGAAGTGCAGGCCGGCGGCGAAGCCCTTCTGCGCCAGCAGCCGCACGTGCTCCAGCACGCGGTGGATGTTGACCGCACGCCGCTCGATCGGCTTTTCGCTGAACATCTCCATCCGCTCGACGATGCCCTTGATCCGATCGGCCTCGTCCCGGATCAGGACCGCGAGTTCCCGGTCGGCGTGACCAACGGACGTTTCCAGAAGCTGTGCCGCGCCGCGAATGCCCGACAGCGGGTTCTTCACTTCATGCGCGAGGATCGCCGCCATGCCCGACACGCTGCGGGCGGCCGAACGAAAGGTCAGCTGACGGTCCAGCGCGCGCGCGGCCGACGAATCATGCAGCGTCAACAGGACCGAACCGGGGGCGTCAGGCAGCGTCGTTCCCTGCACGGTGATGCCGCTGCGATCCAGACGCGGCCCGCGCAGCGTCAGTTCGTGTTCGATCACGGTGACGCCCTGGTCGCGCACTTTCTGTACCAGAAGGAACAGCGGGTGGTCGGGCGGCAGGATCGAGGTCATCGCCTCGCCGCACAGATGGCTGCGCGACATGCCGAAAAACGGCTCGGCGGCGGCGTTGACGTGGGCGATGATGCCGTCCGGCCCGAGTACCACGACCGGCAGCAGCAGCGCGTCGAGGATCGCCGCGCTGTCGACCAGGGCGACGTCGCGGCCCTCGGGCGGGGTGGGGCGCAGCATCGGGGTGCGGGCCATCGGGCTCACCCCTGTCAGG
>NZ_JABXXR010000119.1 GCF_013376175.1 Ameyamaea chiangmaiensis | reverse complement strand
GAGCTGGTCGGCGGCCTTGAGCGCCTCGCCCAGACGGGTGCCCAGGCTCAGGATCGCGATCCCGCCCTGTTCGGCGCCGGACTGGCGCCCCATCTCGCGCACGATGCGGCCCCGGCCGATCGGCAGGATCTCACCCGCCACCGGCAGGTCGAGCCCCAGGCCCGAGCCGCGCGGATAGCGCAGGGCGATCGCGCCCGCGTCATACGCGCAGGCGGTGGCGGTCATGTGCAGCAGCTCCAGCTCGTCGCTGGGGGCCATGATCGTCATGTTCGGCAGGCAGCCGAGATAGTTGATGTCGAACGCGCCCGCGTGCGTCGCGCCGTCGGCGCCCACCAGCCCGGCCCGGTCGATGGCAAAGCGCACCGGCAGGTTCTGCAGCACCACGTCGTGGACGACCTGATCGTAGGCGCGCTGCAGGAAGGTGGAATAGATGGCGCAGAACGGCCGCATGCCCTCGGTCGCCATGCCGGCGGCGAACGTCACGGCGTGCTGCTCGGCGATGCCGACGTCGAAGAAGCGGTTGGGATGGGCGCGGGCGAACGCGTCCAGCCCGGTGCCCGACGGCATGGCGGCGGTGATGGCGACCAGCCGGTCGTCGGTGGCAGCACGTCGGGCCAGTTCGCGCCCGAAGACGGAGGTGTAGGTCGGCGGCCCGGGGGGCGCCTTTTTCTGCTCGCCGGTGACGACGTTGAACTTGGCCACGGCGTGATACTTGTCGCCCGCCGCCTCGGCCGGGGTATAGCCGCGGCCCTTCTCGGTGATGACGTGCAGCAGGATCGGGCCCTTGTCCTCCGCATCGCGCAGGTTGCGCAGGATGGGGACCAGCTGGCTGAGGTCGTGGCCGTCGACGGGGCCGACGTAATAGAAGCCCAGCTCCTCGAACAGGGTGCCGCCGGTGATCATGCCGCGGGCATATTCCTCGGCGCGCTTGGCGGTGCGCTCCAGCCGGTCGGGCAGCTTCTTGACGACCTTGCCGGCGAGGTCGCGCAGGCCGAGGAACTGGCGCGACGACATCAGGCGGGTGAGGTAGTTCGACATGGCGCCGACCGGCGGGGCGATCGACATCTCGTTGTCGTTGAGCACCACGATCAGGCGGTCCGCGCCCTCGACCGCGCCGGCGTTGTTCATCGCCTCATAGGCCATGCCGGCGGAGATGGAGCCGTCGCCGATGACGGCGATCACGTTGCGCTCGCGGTAGCTCGGCTCGCGCTCGGCGCGCAGATGGTGGGCGACGGCCATGCCCAGGCCGGCGGAGATCGAGGTGGAGGAATGGGCCGCGCCGAACGGATCGTAGTCGCTCTCGGACCGGCGGGTGAAGCCCGACAGGCCGCCAGGCTGGCGCAGGGTGCGGATACGCTCGCGCCGGCCGGTCAGGATCTTGTGGGGATAGGCCTGATGGCCCACGTCCCAGATCACCCGGTCGTCGGGGGTGTCGAATACGGCGTGCAGGGCCACCGTCAGCTCGACCACGCCCAGGCTCGCCCCCAGATGCCCGCCCGTCGTCGAGACCGCGTCCACCGTCTCCGCCCGCAGTTCCTCGGCCAGCTGCCGCAGCTGGTCCACCGACAGGTTGCGCAGGTCCGCAGGACCGCGAACACGGTCCAGAACCGGAAAACGGCCCAGTGTCGGTATCGGGGTGGAATCAGGCGACGACGCGACGGTGTCGGCCGGGGGAAGGGTGGTCATGCTCTGTGACGGTCCATCTTGTTCTTGGCGGCGCACGGCCGGCCCGGCGAGGTTACGGGCAGTGTCCAGCGTGAAAACAGTGTGCGGAGTCCTGTACCAACGAAATCCGGCCTCCTCGTTTTAACCATATGGGCACGAAATCAAGGGTTAAAAACCATTCCATTCCCTCACTGTTGCTAATTTGCCACACAGACGACAACCGGATTGAGTATCGGACCGCGTTTGTCCTATAGCTGTGCGCTTGACAGGCTTCGACACGTTTGGGTCGCAACGGCGCTATGCCGATCCCGCACGGCTCTGGCGGTTAAAGCTTTCTTTCCGCGCCGGGATGCGCATAAGAAATTTCTGACTGAGACACCGAGAACACGACCGGCGCGGGCCGGTCCAGGAGCAGAGGTTACATGGCCGTTCCGATAATGCAGGCCGTCAGGGTCGGTTCCTATGTCGTCAAGCAGCACATCACCGGACGCAAACGTTATCCGCTTGTCATGATGCTCGAGCCACTGTTCCGCTGCAATCTGGCGTGCGCGGGCTGCGGCAAGATCGACTATCCGGCCCAGATCCTCAATCAGCGCATGTCGGTCCAGGAATGCCTTGATGCCGACACCGAATGCGGCGCGCCGGTCATCGCGATCGCGGGCGGCGAGCCGCTTCTGCACAAGGAAATGCCGGAGATCGTGCGCGGCCTGATCGCACGCCGGAAATACATCTACCTGTGCACGAACGCCCTGCTGCTCGAAAAGAAACTCGACGATTACGAGCCGTCGCCGTTCTTTTCGTGGGACATCCATCTCGACGGTGACAAGGGCATGCACGACGCGTCCGTCTGCCAGGATGGCGTGTTCGAGCGCGCGGTCGCCGCGATCAAGAAGGTCAAGGAGCGCGGCTTCCGGGTTTCGATCAACTGCACCCTGTTCGACGGCGCGGACCCCAAGCGGATCGCCGCGTTCTTCGACGAGGTCATGGCCCTGGGCGTCGACGGCATCATGACCGCGCCCGGCTATGCCTACGAGCGCGCCCCGGATCAGGAGCACTTCCTGAACCGTCAGAAGACCAAGCAGCTGTTCCGCGACATCTTCCGTCTGGGCAAGGGCAAGAAGTGGCGCTTCACGCAGTCGCCCCTGTTCCTAAACTTCCTGGCCGGCAACGAGACGTACCACTGCACGCCGTGGGGCAAGCCCCTGCGCACCGTCTTCGGCTGGCAGCGCCCGTGCTATCTGCTGGGCGAGGGCTACGCCAAGACGTTCCAGGAACTGATGGACGACACGCAGTGGGACGATTACGGCACCGGCAACTATGAAAAATGCGCCGACTGCATGGTGCATTCGGGATACGAGTCCACGGCCGTGATGGATGCGGTGCGTCGTCCGTGGCACATCGCCAAGGTGGCGTTCATGGGCCCGGAGACTGAAAAGCCGATGGCGCCGGAAATCTCCCTCGCCAACCAGCGTCCGGCGCAATACGTGTTCGCCCAGCACGTCGAGCAGAAGATGGAAGAGCTTTCCGCCGCCAAGAAGCCGGCCCGCGCGCCGCGCGTACGGGTGGTGAAGGCCGACTCCGCAATCGAGACCGCGGCCGACTGAGGTAGGCCAGCATCGGCCTGTCGGAAAAGCGGAGCTTCGGCTCCGCTTTTTTTATGGCCGTCGAACACGCGTTCCGGCGTGACGTGCAAGCAGGGTGCGCGAACGGATGATCCCGGTGTAGAGAGGGGAGCCATGATTGCCTCCATTCTGATCATCCTCTGTCTCATCCTGCTCAACGGTGTGTTCGCCATGGGTGAGCTTGCCCTCATCTCGGCGCGTCGCGCACGACTCGCGATCCTGCACGGACGCGGGGTGAAAGGGGCCGATCGGGCCTTGAGGCTCAGCGAGGATCCGCAACGCTTTTTGCCGACGGTGCAAGTCGGCATCACGCTCGTCTCGATCCTCGAGGGCACGTTCGGCGGCGTCCAGATCGAGGCTCATCTGACGCCGATGATCGCGCAGGTGGCGGCGCTCCGTCCCTTCGCGGCCGAGATCTCCATGGTCGTGGTGGTGCTGGCCATCACGTTCACGATGCTGGTGCTGGGCGAACTCGTGCCCAAGCAGATCGCCCTGCGCAGTCCCGAAGTGATCGCCAGCAGGCTTGCCCTGCCGTTGGAGGGGCTGGCGATCGTGACGCGCCCTGCCGTGTGGGTGCTCAGCCATGCCTCCACGCTGGTGCTGCGTCTGTTCGGGATCGGAGCGGCCAAGCGCCAGTCGGTGACCGAAGAGGAACTGAAGGCTCTGATCGCGGAAAGCGCACAGGCCGGTGTGCTGGAGCACGGCGAGCGCGACATGATCGAGCGCCTGCTGCGGCTGGCCGACCAGCCGGTGCGCGCCATCATGACCCCCCGCAACGAGGCCTACTGGATCGATCGCCATGCGGACTACGAGACACTGGTCCGCAAACTGCGCAGCACGACGTACTCCCGTATCGTCGTGTGCGATGGAGAGGTGGATAACCCGGTCGGCGTACTGATGGCCAAGGACATGCTGGACCGGCTTCTCGAAGGTCTGCCGGTGTCGGTTGCCTCGTCGATGCGCCGTCCGGTCTCGGTTCCCGACACGATCTCGGCGCTTGAGATGCTGGAGCGGATGCGGACCATTCCGCTGGGGCTCGCTCTCGTGCTGGATGAATATGGCTCGTTCGAGGGGATTGTCACCGCGTCCGATCTGTTCGAGGCGATCGTGGGCGAGCACGACGCGTCCGCGGGCTCGCAATCCCAGCGCGAGGCCGTGCGCGAGGACATGGCGCTGCTGGACGGATCGGGGTCGGCCGAGGCCATGCGCGACCGTCTCGGCCTGCGCGACCTGCCGGCAGCCGGCACGTATCACACCGTGGCGGGTCTGATGCTCGCCTTGCTGCGCCGTGTACCGTCCGTCGGCGACAAGGTGGTCTTCGATGGCTGGCTGTTCGAGGTTCTGGATATGGAAAACCGGCGTGTCACACGAATCCGCGCCAGCCGTCAGGCGGTTGCCGAGAACTGATCGTCGCACGTCGGTCGCGTGCGTGCCGGGGGCTGGTGCGTGCCTGGTTGCCCGACGGCGATCGGCTTTAGAAGTATTTTTCGAACGTCTTTGATTGGATCGTGCTGTTTTTCGACCTGCGTGTTCCCTTGGCGTTTCGTCGATAACCACGCGCCTTGTCTGCATCGCGCGCGGTCTGGCGTATGTCGGTCCGTGGCATTCTGGCATACGTCCGTGTGTGGCGTGTACGTTTTCGGTGTAACATCGCCGATGAAATAACATGGTTTTATTACGCCGATGCATACTGTCATCACGCGACCGATCGAGTCTGTGGGCTTCTTTCAGCGCGCCAGATATTCCCTGTACGGCGCATAGGTTTTCGGATCTGTCTCTTGCGCGCATGACGATCGTCGGCGACGTGCGAACGCATGTATGGATGGTCGGTTCTGACGTCAAAGCGGGGAGGCGTCTCGGTCTCTCGCTGGAGTGGATTCGTCGATCGCTTCGGGAAAGTCGTGTCTTTCAAAGGAACATGACGACTCGATGTGCTGAGGTGCAGGCATTCTTGCGTCGCGCGGTCGTGGCTCGGCGCCGGATTGTTCGGATGGCGTGGTCCTGGGCACGCACTTTGGAAAAGACTTGTCGTGCACACCGTGAATCTGTCGGCGTGAGGCGTTCGAAGTTGACGCGTGTGCCTCGTTGGACGCGCGCAGTTTCACTGCGCTGGACGATGCGGCCTACGGATTTCGATTTCCACACGCAAATACCGACGGGCCCACATGTCGTGCCTCCGACCGAGGCCCGACCCTCCAGCGGAGTGTAACGCGATCGGGCGAGGCCACTGTTCGGCCGTGACGTCCCTCCGGACAAAAGAGCCGCACCGGTTTCAGGCAGCGCCGTGCTGGTTGCCGATACGCTGACGAGCGTGGCGCGGCTGAGCGACGGCGCCGGGCACGCACGCCGTGTTCAGTGCAGTGTGGTCCGCTGGCTGACCAACTGCCGCTCGGCTGTGAACGCGGGCCACTCGCCGCGCCCCAGCGCGCTGAGCGACGGCGTAGGTAGTGCCATCTTGCGCGCATAGATCCACAGATAGGTCAGCGCGTGATGGACATAGTCGCGGGTCTCCGCGCCGGGCAGCGTCTCGATGAACAGCAGCGGGTCGTCCGTCGTCATCGGGTTATCGTGCGTCAGCATGCCCGGGCCGGCGTTGTAGCTGGCCAGCACGCGGATCAGGTCTCCGCCCTCCGCTGACGTCCCGCCTGCGTGGGACAGCCGCGCGAGATACAGCACATAGAGCTGCCCGATCTCGAGGTTCAGCGCCGGGTTCTGCAGGCTGGCCGAAGCCGCAGTGGGTCCCGCGCCGTCGCGGCTGACGAAGTCGGCGGTGGCGGGCATCAGCTGCATCAGGCCGTGCGCACCAGCGCCGGAGGCCGCGTGCGGGTCGAAGTTCGATTCGATCCGCGTCAGGGCATAGACCAGAGCCGGGTCCATGCGGAACCCGTGATGGGGCGACAGGCGTGGCATCGGTGCGTCGGCCGCGTCGATCGGCTGACCGCTGCGCGCGACCAGAATCGTGTCGAGCTGCTGCGCCAGTGCGTCAAGCCCGGCGGCGGCGCTCACCAGTTGCACCGACCGGCACAACGCGGCGTTGGATTGGATGTCAGACCACAGGAACCGGATCAGGGCTTCGGCGCGCTCCGTCTCGCCGACCTGCAGCAAAGCGAACAGGCGGCGTCCCTGCGGCATGGCCTGAACCGCTTCCACGTCGATTTCGCCCAGCACGGGTGTGCCCGGGCTCAGGCGCAGACGCATGTCCGCTTCGGCGACGCCGGTCGGAGGCTGAGGCGTGTCGTCCTCGCGCGGGCGTCGTGCATGGGGCGCCGTGCGTGCGAGGATTTCGCCGGCCAGCATGCCGTAAAAACTGTGTGGAGCCGCAGCGGCACGATGCAGCCATGGCTCATAAGCCGCCACGTCCCCGATCCGTTCATGCGCCCGCGCGGCCCAGAAGGCGGCGGCGGCCAGAATGGCGGGTGTGGTCAGGGGCGCACGGGACGCGGCCTCGAACAGGGGAAGGGCCATGTCGGCACGGCCGTCCTGCCATGCGGCCAGACCGGCGACGTAGCTCGCCAGACCCAGGCGCTCGCCCGACTGGCTGACGGCGGACTGCGCGATATCGCGGGCACGGGCGCTTTCGCCCGCGCCGAGCAGCGTCAGGGCGATCTCCGCCCGCAACTGTGCCGCGTAGAGCGGCGTCATGCCCGGTGTGGAGGCGATCAGACGAAGGGCACTGCGCGCACCCTTGACGCCAGATCCGGCGCGCTCCCGGACCGTGCGGTCCAGAAGAACGTTGCGCACGATCCCAAGCCCGGCCGCGCTTTCGTCGTCGCGCAGCAGGCTGGCGCGGGTCGTGTCCGTATCGGGGGCCAGCGGCGTCCCGTGAGACGGCACGGTAGGCATGGGGGTGCCGTGCGGAGCCGTCGCGAGGGCGAGGCCCCGGATGGCGGCGGCGTCGGGCAACGCGGAATAGGTGTGCAGCCAGAGGCGCAACTGGCCAGGGGTCGGATGAAAACCGGCATTGAGATAGCGGTCGGCCAGCAGGTCGGCCAGCAGCGTGTCATCGCCCAGACGGGTGGTCGCCTCGACGGCATCCTGGAACTGACCGGCGCGCTGAAGCCTGAAAATACGACGGACCAGTGCCGCGTCCTCGGCCGACAACGGGCGCGGCAACGCCACCGCGCCGCCGTCGCGCGGTGCGAAGCGGGGCATGGCGAAGGCCGTTTCCTCGTTGCGGTCGGGTCCACCCTGCGGTCCTGTCTGCGGCGTCTGGGCGCGCAGGCTGGTCGCTGTCGCACCGGCCAAAAATGCCGCCCCTGCGAGGAACGCGCGGGCGCTGAACCGGTGGGGGCTGTGCAATATCCCTCTCATTGGCGGGGGGACTTATGCCCTTTGATGCAGGATGGCAAGCCCTGCGTGAGCACCGATCGTGTGTCTCAGTGTAATCATGGCTGTTTTTCTTATGTAAAACCGCTGGATAATGGTCGCGCGGAAAAGTTCCCGCGCGACTTCTCATCGAGCCATGACGGCGGTTCTCGTCAATATTATGTCATTTCCTTGTCCAGTTCAGCGCGTAACCTCAGCAGGTCCTGCCAGGACTCGCGCCGTGCCGCCGGGCTTGCCGCAAACTGCCCTGGATGGCGCATGACCAGCGCCTGCACCGGGGTGTCGCCGCCGGCGTCGAGCGCATGCCAACGTCCGCGCAGACGTGCCGGGGTGTCGTCCAACAGGACCCGTGCGGGCAGCGCGCCCATGACCACCAGCCTGCGGGGCGCCAACAGCACGATCGCGCGCCGCAGGAACGGCAGGCAGAGCCGCAGCTCGATGTCGCTCGGCGGTCGTCCGCCCGGCGGCCGCCAGGGCACCACGGGCGCGTAGCTGAACGCCTCGAGACCGATGGTCTGGAACATGCGGCGCGTTAGCGCGCCGATCGGCCCGTCCAGCAGCTGTCCGGTTCGGTCTTCCTCGGCCTCCGGGGCTTCGCCGACTACCATGACCGGCGCGCCATGGGCCCCGGTCGGCGCGAGCGTATGCGTGGCCGTCTGTCGTAGAGCGCAGCCGTCAAAGTCGCGTAATGCCGCGCCCAGCGCCTCGATCGTCGCGCAACCGGCCGCGCGCCGAAGGGCATCCCCGGCCAGACTGTCGGTCGTGGGCGTCGGGCGGAGGGAGGCCGCCTTCGGGGTGCGTGCCTGGGGGGGGAGGGGCGAAGTTGCGTCGGGGACGACAGGCGGGGCGGCGTGCACCTCGGCGGCCTGGAGCCGATCGTGCGGCTGATCGTCCAGAGCAGTGTCCACACCCCAGTCGAGGTAGAGCGACAGCAGGGCGAGGGCGTCGGCCATGAACGGGGTGCTCTGCTTTTCCAGGCTGATGTCTGTGACGGTCGGCGCGACGGATTTCCCTCGGCCGCGTGATGGGATAGGCTGGCCCCATTATGCAGCTTCGCCCCGTTCTGCACAGGGTCGTTCTCCGGTCCATCCGGGGGGCGACGGTTTTCCCCGCCGGACGGGCGCGGCCGGCGGTGCTTGCCATGGCCGTGCTGGCGATGCTGGGCGCCGCGCCG
>NZ_JABXXR010000118.1 GCF_013376175.1 Ameyamaea chiangmaiensis | reverse complement strand
GGTGTCGGGGGCGAGGAAAAGGCGGGGCAGATCCTGCACGAGGGGTCTCCGGTTGAAGCGGTCCGAGGGCGACGGCGCGGGCCGGACGCCTGCGTCCGTGTCTCGCCGATTGACCCGGCGCGCGCAACGCCGCATCTGTGGCGGCGACCGGCGCGTCCGGCCTTCTGCCGTTCTCAGTCGCGTGGAGCCCCGACATCGTGACCGTTGCCTCCTCCCACACCGATATCCGCGACCAGGGCTGGATCGGCCGTCTGCCGCCCGCGCTGCGCCCGTATGCGCTGCTGGCGCGGCTGGACCGTCCGATCGGCACGTGGCTTTTGTTCCTGCCCGGCGTGTGGGGCATCCTGCTGCCGCCGGATGTGGTGCCGGCCGAACGCACCCGCCTGCTGGTGCTGTTCGGGATCGGCAGCCTGGTGATGCGGGCGGCGGGGTGCGTCGTCAATGACATGTGGGACCGCGACATCGACCGGCAGGTGGCGCGCACGGCCAACCGGCCTCTGGCCAGCGGCGCGCTGCGGATGCGGCAGGCAGCGGTGTTTCTGGCGGTCCTGTTGCTGATCGGCCTGGTGATCCTGGTGCAGCTTAACCCTCTGGCGCGTCTTCTGGGGGCGTCGTCGCTGGTGCTGGTGGCGCTGTATCCTCTGGCCAAGCGCGTCACCTGGTGGCCGCAGCTGGTGATGGGGTTCACCTTCGGCTTTGGCGCGCCTCTGGGCTACGTCGCGGCGTCGGGTCGCCTCGATGCGTCCATGGTGGCGCTGTATGCCGCGACGATCGTCTGGCAGCTAGGCTTCGATACGATTTATGGCTTTCAGGACATGGAGGATGACGCGCGGATCGGCGTCAAATCCACCTCCCGCCTGATGGCAGGCCGGGCGCGGTCGTTCGTGGGGGCGTGCTATGCCGCCATGCTGGTCGGTCTGGCGCTGGCCGCATGGGGCGCGGGCACAGGGCCGGGGGCACTGGTCTGTCTGCCGCCCATCGGCGTGGTGCTGTGGCGACAGGCGACGGCGATCAACCCGCGCGACCCCGCCCTGTGCCTACGGCAGTTTCGCTTCAACCGCGAGATCGGGCTGATGGTCGCCGGGGCTTTTCTGCTGGGTCTGATGACGGCGTGACCGACGCGCACGATACGGCTGCGGCGTCCTTCATCGCGGCCCATACGGTGATCGAACGGCCGCCGCTGACCCCGGAAATCGCTCTGCATCTGGCCAGCGAGATCACGCCGATCTGGCAGGCCAGCGAAGACTGGCTTGCCCGGACGGGCATGGCGCCGCCGTTCTGGGCCTTCGCGTGGCCCGGGGGGCAGCTTGTGGCGCGGCGGGTGCTCGATCAGCCGTCGCTGGTGGCGGGCAAGCGTGTGCTGGATTTCGCCGCCGGCAGCGGGATCGCGGCGATTGCCTGCGCCATGGCGGGAGCGGCACGGGTTGAAGCGGCGGAAATCGATCCGTTGGCGGTCGCGGCGATCGGGCTCAACGCGCACCGGAACGGGGTGGAGATCGCGGCATCGAGCGGCGACATCGTGGGCAGTGCGTGCCGCTGGGACCTCATTGTGTGTGGCGACGTCTGCTACGAGGCGCCGATGACCGCGCATATCCTGCCGTGGCTGAGGCGATGCGCGCGGCAGGCCGAGGTATGGATCGCCGATCCCGGTCGCTCCTACCGTCCGACCGCAGGGCTGGAAATTCTCGAACATCGCGACATCGCCACCTCGCGGGAGCTCGAGGACAGCCTGTCGCGGCACACCACGTTGTTCCGGGTGCTGCCGGACGCCGGGGCGGCCGGCCCTGACACGCGCGACGGGGCGTAATCGCGGGGCACGATGGCGGGGCATGGTCCGGGTTGGCGACCTCCCTTTTCAGGCCGATCGTTTTCGGCATTCGTGTCCGTCGGAGGGGGCGGATCGCCGGGGCGCGATTTTGTGATTTCGCTTCGAAAAATCCCGCTTGCCAAACGAAAGCGGATATCGTTATGTGACCGATAACAGAACCAAGAACGCCGGATAAATCGGTGCACAACAATCAAGAAAAACAACAAAAAAACAATACCTCATGCCCCGCACTCACCATGCGGGGCATTTCCAAAAGTTTTCCGGGTATCAAGGCGCTGTCCGACGTTGCGCTGATCGCGCACGCGGGCGAAATCCTGGCTCTGATGGGCGAGAACGGCGCCGGCAAATCCACCTTGATGAAAATCCTGTCCGGGGCCTATCGCGCCGATCCGGGGGGCGAGATCATGGTGGCCGGACAACCGATCTCGATCCAGGGGCCGCGCGATGCGCGCGATGCCGGGATCGCCATCATCTATCAGGAGCTCGCGCTCGCGCCCAACCTGACGGTGGCCGAGAACATCCATCTCGGGAATGAGCCGATGCTGGTCGGCGGTCGTCTGGACCGTTCGGAAATGCGCGAGTCGTGCCGCCCGGTGCTGGAGCGTCTGGGCGCGCCGTTCGGGCCCGACACGCTGGTGGCGACCCTGTCCATCGCCGAACAGCAGATGGTCGAAATCGCCCGCGCCCTGTTCCGCAAGGCGCGCATCCTTGTGCTGGACGAGCCGACCACCGCCCTGTCCTCGCGCGAGACGGACCGGCTCTTCGCTCTGGTGCGCCAGCTGCGCAGCGAAGGCATCGCGCTGATCTATATCAGTCACCGCATGGCGGAGATCTACGAACTGGCGGACCGCGTGTCGGTCCTGCGCGACGGCCAGTATGTCGGCACGCTGGAGCGCGAGGAGATCACGTCCGATGCGTTGGTGCGCATGATGGTCGGGCGCGACATGTCGTCGTTCTACATGAAGTCCCATGATGATGCCGGTGCGCGCGGCGAGCCGGTGTTGAGCGTCGACGGCCTGACCGACGGCGGCCGGCGGGTGCATCCGTGTTCCTTCACGCTGCACGCGGGCGAAGTGCTGGGGCTGGCGGGCCTGGTCGGCGCGGGCCGCACCGAACTTGCCCGTCTGGTCTTCGGCGCCGATCCGGCCCGGGGCGGCAGCATGACGCTGAAGGGACAGCCTTTCGCGCCCGCCGGTCCGGCCGACGCGATCGCGTCGGGCGTGGTCTATCTGACCGAGGACCGCAAGGCGCTGGGCCTGTTTCTGGACATGACGTGCCAGACCAACATCGTTCTGGACGTGATCGAGCGCGACGCGGGCTTTCTCGGGCGGCTCAACCTGCGACGCGCGGGGGAGCGGGCGCGCAACGCGTTCGGGGCGATGCGGGTGCGCGCGGCCGGAACGGCGGTCAATGTCGGCAGCCTGTCGGGTGGCAACCAGCAGAAGGTGCTGCTGTCGCGGCTGCTCGAAAGCGGCCCGGCGGTGCTGATCCTCGACGAGCCGACGCGCGGTGTCGATGTCGGTGCGAAATCCGAAATCTACCGGATCATCGATTCGCTGGCCAAAAAGGGTATGGCGATCCTGATGATTTCCTCCGAACTGCCCGAGATCATCGGTGTCTGCGATCGCGTCCTGGTGATGCGCGAGGGCCGGATCGCGGGCGAGGTGGGCGGCCCCGGCGAACCCGCCCCTACACAGCATGCCATCATGACGCTGGCCGCGGCCGACGCCGCCGCCTGAACCGGAACGACACCCATGGCAACCTCCGCCACGTCTCCCGCCGCCATCCCTCCCACCTCGCCGGGCACGTCGTCGGCCACCCGCCGCGCCCAGATGCGGTCCGCCCTTCAGGCAGCCGGCATGTTGCCGGTGCTGATCCTGCTGGCCATCGGGTTTCACCTGGCCGGCGGCCATCGATTCCTCACCGCGCAGAACCTGTCCATCGTCGCGCAGCAGGCATCGATCAACATCGTGCTGGCCACCGGCATGACCTTCGTCATCCTGACCGGCGGGATCGACCTGTCGGTGGGCTCGATTCTGGCGGCATCGGCCATGGTGGCGCTGATGACGTCGCTGTCGGCCACCGTGGCGTGGCTGGCCATTCCGGCATGCCTTGGCGCGGGTCTGCTGATCGGTCTGGGCAACGGCGCGCTGATCGCCTGGGCCGGGTTGCCGCCGTTCATCGTCACGCTCGGCTCCCTGACGGCGGTGCGCGGTCTGGCACGCCTGCTGGGCGAGGACAAGACCATCTTCAATGCCGACCTCAGCTTCGCGTGGATCGGCAACGACGGTCTGCATGTGCTGCCGGGCGTGGTGCTGCCGTGGCTGGCCATCATCGCGCTCGCCGTGGTGCTGGCTGCCTGGTACGTGCTGCGCCGCACGGTTCTGGGCGTGCGGATCTATGCGGTGGGCGGCAACATGTCCGCCGCCCGTCTGGCCGGCATTAACGTCGGGCTGGTGCTGATGTTCGTCTATGGCGTGTCGGGCCTGCTGGCGGGTCTGGGCGGCGTGATGTCCTCGGCCCGGCTGTATGCGGCCAATGGTCTTCAGCTTGGCCAGTCGTATGAACTCGATGCGATCGCGGCGGTTATTCTGGGCGGCACGTCGTTCGTGGGCGGTATCGGGTCGATCTGGGGCACGCTGATCGGCGGCCTGATCATCGCGGTGCTGTCTAACGGCCTGATCCTGATGGGCGTGTCCGATATCTGGCAGTTCATCGTCAAGGGGCTGGTCATCATCGGCGCGGTCGCGCTGGATCGCCTGCGGCAGAAAGGAAACGCCCGCACCTGATCGGGGCCCGCACGCCCCTTACCTGCCAAACCGGTCATCAAGAACACGGAACCGCAAGAACAATGCGCACTCTACTCGCTTCCGCCTGCGCCGCCCTGCTGTGCGGCACTGCCTCCCTCGCCCTCGCCCTCGCACCGTCGGCGTCTGCCGCGCCGATCACCTCGATCGGGGTGACGATGGGCTCTCTGGGCAATCCGTATTTCGTCACCCTGTCCAAGGCTGTCGCGGACGAGGCGCGCAAGGCCGATCCCTCGGCCCGTGTGACGTCCGTCTCGGCGGATTACGACCTGAACAAGCAGTTCACCCAGATCGATAATTTCATCGCCTCCGGCGTGAAGGCCATCATCATCAACGCCGTCGATCCCAAGGCCATCCTGCCGGCGATCAAGCGCGCACAGGCGGCCGGCATCGTCGTGATCGCCGCCGACGTGGCCGCAGCCGGCGCGGACGCCACCGTGATGACCGACAACGTCAAGGCGGGCGAGATTTCCTGCGCGTTCCTGGCCGACCAGATCGGGCACAAGGGCGAAATCGCGATCGAGAACGGCCCGTCGGTGTCGTCGGTGATCGACCGCGTCGCGGGTTGCAAGAAGGCGCTGGCCGCATCGCCGGACATCAAGATCGTCAGCGACGACCAGAATGGCCAGGGCTCGCGCGATGCGGGCATGCAGGTCATGCTGGGCTACCTGATCCGCTACCCCGACCTGAAGGGCGTGTTCACCATCAACGACCCGCAGGCTATCGGCTCCGACCTTGCCGCGCGTCAGCAGAACCGGCAGCTGGTCATTACGTCGGTCGACGGTGCGCCCGATATCGTGGGGGCGCTAAAGTCGAAGAAAGGGTCGATTCTCGCTTCGGCATCGCAGGATCCGTACAAGATGGGCACGTTGGCCATGCAGACCGCGCAGGCGATCGTCGATGGCAAGCCCCCGGCGGAAAAGGTGGTGCTGATCGCACCGCAACTGATCACGCGTGACAATGTCGGGTCCTACGTCGGCTGGACCGACCACTGATCGCAGCGAGGGGCGGATCCGTCCCTCAGCCCATCGTCACCACCAGGGCGGACGCGTGGGGCACGGCGAGAGTGCGTGTCCCCCCGGCACCCACACGATCGGGCGCCTCTTTCAGCGTGACTGCCGTATCCGCGTCGACCGTGGGCGCCGACAACAAGCGCGCGGATCGGACGATCAGACGTTCTGCTGGGCTTTCGATCGTCACATCCGCGTCGTGCGTCAGATCACGATTGACCATCACAAGGGTGATTACCTTGCCCCTGCGCCCGGCGTAGGCGGAGAGGTTAATCCCCTTGGCCTCCATCTCTGTCGGTAAAAGTTCTGTTCTAGACAACGATTGCGCGGCCTGAAGCCCTCGGTAGAGAGGTCGGGTTATGTATCCCGTCTCTGGTGTGCCGGCGATCGGTGAATAGAACGCACCACGCCGCGCCCGGGCTCGATCGGCGTCCGTGTGTGCGCCGATCGAGCGTCCATTGTTGGCGTGTTCAACCTCCGCTGCGCCGCCGTGGAAGCACACGTTGTCGCACCCGCCCTGCGCCATGCGTAGCACATAGTCCGTCGCCCACAGGGCGGAAGCGAAGGTGTCGCTGACGCCGGGCTTGCCGCCCAGAAAACAGCTTCCCGCTTCGGTTATCGCAAAGGGCAGGCCTGTACGGTGGAGAACGGGTCGCAGGGTGTCCAGGAGCTCCCCCACCCGGGGGTCGTCGGCCAAAAGATGCGCTATGGTGCTATCGGGGGCATCGGGTGGTCCTTCGGCGTAGTAATGGGCACTCAACCTCGTGACGTGCGGGCGTAACGATGCGGGAATCGCCTGCGCGAAGCGGACGATCCAGTCGTCGCGCACGGCCACGTCCGGTCCCCAGAACCGCGCGTTCGGACAGGCCGCGACGACCGCCGTTGCGGTGCGCGTCCAGTCATGCAGGAACTGCGTGAATGACCAAGCTGGTCCACGCATCGCATGGCCATAACGGTTGAATAGGTCGGCCTCATTGCCGATCTGAAACGCAAGAAGGGCGGGCCCCAGGTGGGTCGCCACGGCGGCAGCCTCCCGCGCGGCCTGTTCGGGCCTGCCGGTCCCGAGATTGAGCCCCCACACAACGCTCCAGCCCGTCGCGTCGACAAAGCCACGCAGATTTTCAAGGTGTTCATGCGTGATCGCGAATATATCACGCGGATGGGCGGGGTGCGAGATATCGTCCGGCGCCTGTCCTCCCCCCGGATCCCACCAGCCAAGGTCAGACGTATTGCCGCCCAGGCGAAGGACGCCCTGCGCGGACAGGCCGCGATGGAGAGCGACCAGGGCCGTGTTCCGGGCATTCAGCACGGCGGAGTTGCTGAGGACAGCGGTTTCGAGGCTGAGGCCGCACAGGCTGCCGGGCAGTATCCGCCCCGGTCGTTCGGTATCCAGCACGACCCTGGCCGCGACCGTGCTTCCTGCCGCACGTGCCCGTGGCATTGCACACGCCGACGCCACGGACAGGGCGATGCCCCGACCGAAGCCGCGTCGCGACAGGGGCGTGCAGGCGTGTAGCATATCTGAGGTCGTCGACTGGGGCATGAGAGATCCAACTGTGCCGCGATACGGGCGCGCAGGGAAGGACAGGCGCCAAGCCTGCCGGACATCGTCGGCGATTGTGAAGAGTTCGAGAAAACGGTGCCATACGCCTTTTCTCGGTGTCGGGTATGCCACAGAACGATGCGATCCTTTCTCCAAGGCGGGATCGCCCATGCTGCAGTTTGCCCCTTCGTCCGCCGGCTCCCTCATCGCGCTCGGGTTGTGTTTCATCCTGGTGTGCGTGTTCGAGTTCGCCAACGGCTTTCACGACACCGCCAACGCCGTAGCCACCGTGATCTACACCCGCTCGCTCAGGCCGCGCACGGCGGTAGTGTGGTCGGGGTTGATGAACCTGCTCGGCGTGCTGCTGGGTGGTATTTCGGTGGCCTATGCCCTTGTCGAACTGCTGCCGCCGGACGTGCTGACGCCGCCCAATGGCAACCCGGCTGTCCCGATGCTGGTGGCCCTGTTCGGCACGGCGCTGGCGTGGAATCTGCTGACCTGGTGGTTCGGGATTCCGAATTCGTCCTCCCATTGCACGATTGGCGCGCTTATCGGCGTCGCGATCGGGGATTCGTTTCTGCATGCGCGCGATCTCGGCCATTCGGTCGACTGGGGACAGATCACCAAGGTCCTGCGCGCGCTGGCGATTTCACCGCTGCTGGGTTTTTTCCTCGCCGGGATCGCCTATCTTCTGATCCGGGCCTGCGTGAAGCTGCCGGCTCTCTACACGCCGCCGAGCGAAAACGACAAGCCGCACCCCGTCGTGCGCGCGTTGCTGATCCTGACCTGCACGTCGGTCAGTTTTTCCCACGGCAGCAACGACGGACAGAAAAGCATCGGCCTGATCATGCTGACGATCATCGGGCTTATCCCGGCGTCGTTCGCCATGAACCCCGGCCATACGCTCGACCGTCCGCAACTGGCCGTGCTGGCCAACGACGCCCGTCCCCTGATCGACCGGTACGACCGCTACAGCTTTCGTCCCGATGCGCTGGCGTCGATCGATCGCCTGGGCAACCCGGCGGCTGCCGCCACGCCGTCGGAAGTCCGGGGCGATGTCTATGAAATCCTGTCCGGCGTGCGCGATGTCGGCGCCAATCCCGCCGCGTCGGGCGCCGAAAAGGCCAAGGCCAAGACGATTGCCGCGCAACTGCGCCCCTGTGTCGAATACGCGCCGTTCTGGGTGCGGGTGCTGAGCGCGCTGTGCCTGGGCATCGGCACCATGATCGGCTATCGCCGCATTGTCACCACGCTGGGCGAAGGGATCGGCAAGCAGCACCTGACCCCCGCGCAGGGTGCGGCGTCGGAGATCGTCGGGGCCGGGCTGATCGCGACGGCGGGGTACACCGGGCTTCCGGTGTCGACCACGCACATCATCACGTCGGGCGTCGCCGGCACCATGGTCGCGGCGGGCAGCGGCATCAACATGCGCACCCTCGGCAAGATCGCGCTGGCCTGGGTCACGACGCTGCCGGCCACGATCACCGTATCGGCCATCCTGTTCTACGTGCTGGCCTAGCACCCGGCGTCTGTTCGCCCTCGGTTTCGCGTGCGTGCAGGATCTGCACGCCGCCGACGGCCGCGGCCATCAGCCCGGCCAACGCGCCCACACCCATC
>NZ_JABXXR010000117.1 GCF_013376175.1 Ameyamaea chiangmaiensis | reverse complement strand
CGCGGGTGGGTGAGGGTAGGGGCGGGTGTGCCGTCCGCCGCCCGGCGATGGGGCCTGCGTGGGCGCGCCTTGGGGTTCCCTGTCCCGGATGGGGCGGTCGGACGGGGCTGCCGTGCCCGTCTGTGCGTTGACCCGCGTCGGGTTGTCTGGCACCCGAAAGGGCCGGTGTGCGGGTCAAACCCGCGAGAGCCCGCCAAAGCATGTAGGAGTCTGTTGTCATGTCCCAGACGCACGGAGAGATCTTGACCGGATCTGCGCTGCTGAATGATCCGAATGCCAACAAGGGAACGGCATTTTCGGTCGCGGAGCGACGTGCTTACGGGCTTGAGGGTCTCTTGCCGCCGCAGGTCGAGACGATCGACCGGCAACTGGAGCGCGCGTTGCAGCATCTGGATGCCGAGCCGAACAATCTCGAACGCTACATCTATCTGACCGGCCTGAACGATCGCAACGAGACCCTGTTCTACAAGGTGCTGATGTCCGACCCGGCGCGGTTCGTGCCGATCGTCTATGCGCCGACCCTGGGCGAGGCGTGCCGTCTGTTCAGCCATATCTACCGGCGGCCGCGCGGGATGTACATTACCCTCGACATGAAGGGCCGCATCGCCGAGGTCCTGCGCAACTGGCCGCACAAGGATGTGCGCTTCATCTGCGTGACGACCGGCGGCCGTATCCTCAGTCTTGGCGATATCGGCGTGAACGGGATGGGGATCCCGATCGGCAAGCTTCAGCTCTACACAGCCTGCGGCGCGGTGCCCCCGCGCGTGACGATGCCGATCCAGCTCGATATCGGGACGACGAACGAATCTTTATGGATCGATCCGCTCTACCTCGGCCTGCGCCGTTCGCCCCCGCCCCCGGCCGAGCTGGACGCGTTCGTGGCCGAGTTCATCGACGCCGTGCAGGACGTGTTCCCGGACTGCCTGATCCATTTCGAGGACTGGAAGGGCACCGACGCGCTGCGCACCCTGGCGCGCTACAAGGACCGTATCCTGTGCTATAATGACGACATCCAGGGCACCGCGTCCGTTACGCTGGCCGGGCTGATGACCGCGCTGCGCACCACGGGCGGCCGCCTGCGCGACCAGCGGGTGGTGTTCCTCGGCGCGGGTGCGTCAGCGGTGGGTATCGCCGATCTTCTGGTCCGCGCGATGCAGGACGAGGGGGCGACCCTCGACGAGGCCCGCGCGGCCATGACGATGCTGGACAAGGACGGCCCGATCACGCCCGCGCGCAATGACCTGACCGTCGAACAGCGCCCCTATGCCCGGGACGCCGCTCCTGGTGACGGGCTGAGGGAGGTGATCGAACGCGCACGCCCGACGGTGCTGGTCGGCGTCTCGACCGCAGGCGGGACCTTCACTGAAGAGGTCGTCCGTTTGATGGGCGATCTGAACGAGCGGCCGATCTTTTTCCCGTTGTCGATTCCACACGCGGAGTGCACGGCGGACGAGGCCTATCGCTGGACGGATGGCCGCGCGCTGTATGCCGGTGGCGTTCAGTTCCCGCCCGTGGCACTGGGCGAACGCCTGTTCTACCCGGGGCAGGCGAACAATTTCTACATCTTCCCCGGTCTGGCGCTGGCCAGCTTCGGCGTGAAGCCGACCCGCGTCACGGATGACGTGCTGATCGAGGCGGCGCGCGCGCTGTCCGACCAGATCGGTCCCGAGGGCATGGCCAAGGGGCTGCTCTATCCGCCGCAGAGCGACATCATGGCGATCCAGATCACGTCGGCCTGCCGCCTGGCGGCGTTCATGTTCGACAACGGCCTGGCGCAGGTGGAGCGTCCGGCCGATATCCGCGCGTGGATCGAGAGCCTGACCTACAGCCCCGACTATCCCGCGCCTCAGGTCTGAGACGTTGGCGGGGACGGGCCGTTGAAGGTCCGGTCCCGTCCATGGGACGGTCGCATCCTTACAGAGTGCGGGAGAAGATGATGAAGCTCAGTGCGCGTAACGTTCTGGCCGGCAAGGTTGTCGAGGTCGTTCTCGGAACCACGACAGCGCATGTCCGGATCGACATCGGGGGCGGCGCGATCGTGACCTCCTCGATCACGAACGAAGCTGTGGCGGACCTGGACCTCAAGGTCGGGGACGCGGTCTCGGCCATCGTCAAGTCATCCGACGTCATCGTCGGCAAGTAGGCACGCCGTTCCGGGCGGAGGGAGCGCCCCCGCCCGAAACGCCGGTCAGTGCGTGCCGGCCGCGTGCATGCCCAGTTCAGCCAGAAGACGGCGGTCGCGGTTCTCGGCCGGGTTCGGCGTGGTCAGCAGCTTTTCGCCGTAGAAGATCGAGTTCGCACCCGCGAGGAAGCACAGGGCGTGGGCCTCGTCCGTCATGTTCTCGCGGCCCGCGGCCAGACGCACATGGCTTTCCGGCATGGTGATGCGCGCTGCCGCGATGATGCGCACGAACTCGATCGGGTCCACCGCCTCCGCCTCGGCCAGCGGTGTGCCCGCGACACGCACCAGCAGGTTGATCGGCACGCTTTCAGGGTGCCGGGGCAGGCTGGCCAGCGTCGCGATCAGTCCGGCGCGGTCGGATTCGTCCTCGCCCATGCCCACGATCCCGCCGCAGCACACATTGATGCCCGCGTCGCGCACGTTCGACAGCGTGTCGAGGCGCTCCTGGTAGGTGCGGGTGGTGATGATCTTGCCATAATATTCGGGCGAGGTGTCGAGGTTATGGTTGTAGTAATCCAGCCCCGCGTCGCGCAGCCGCGCGGTCTGCCCGGCGTCGAGCATGCCCAGCGTCACGCAGGTTTCCAGCCCCAGTTCCTTCACGCCCTCGATCATGGCGCAGACGGTGTCGAGATCGCGCTCCTTGGGCGAACGCCATGCGGCCCCCATGCAGAAACGGGCCGCCCCGGCGTCACGCGCGGCGCGGGCCTCCTTCAGGACGGCCTCGACCGCCATCAGGCGGCTGGCCTTGACGCCGTCCTCGTGCTGGGCACTTTGCGGGCAGTAGGCGCAGTCTTCGGGACAGCCGCCGGTCTTGATCGACAGCAGCGTCGAGATCTGGATCTCGGTCGGATCGAACCGCGCGCGGTGCACGGTCTGTGCCCGGTACATCAGTTCGGGGAAGGGAAGCGCGATCAGGGCGGCGACTTCCTCGCGCGTCCAGTCGTGGCGAACCGGGAACGCGGGCGTCGGGCGGCCGGTCGAAAGCGTGGGCGCGATGCCGTCGGGCATTGGTCTCTCCGTTGTCGGACACATCCGAGGCGCAGGCAGGCCCGAGGCCACCCGCAAGCCGCTCTCCATGCCATGTCCGGTCCCGGCCCCGCAAGCGCCATGGTCCATCCCGGAAGGTCGTCGACCGGTGCGTCCGGACTGGCGCATTCGGGCAAATCGCGATAGTCCGGACGAAACCGATCAACGCTCCGCCTTCTTTACGGTCGGGGATGGCACAGACAGACGGGCCAAGATGAAGCACTGGCGTATCGAACAGATGGACTGGGACAGTTTCGACCCGTCAAAGGTCGACCCCCGGATCGTGCCGACGGTCAAGGCTGCCTCGGTCGTCGAACGCAATGGCGTGGATTACGCGCGCTATCTGAACAATGTGTTCATCGATGATCCCGATTTCCGTCAGGCGGCCGACAACTGGGCGATTGAGGAAGTGCAGCACGGGGACGCGCTGGGCCGCTGGGCGATGCTGGCCGATCCGACGTGGGACTACATGGACGCGTTCGAGCGCTATCGTGCGTCCTATCACATCGATCTGGACGTCGATGCGTCGGTCCGGGGATCGCGCACGGGTGAACTGATCGCGCGCTGCATGGTCGAGACCGGCACGTCATCGTTCTATACCGCTCTGGCGGACGCGACGGAGGAGCCGCTGCTCAAGGCCATCTGCAAGCAGATCGCCGCCGACGAATACCGGCACTTCAAGCTGTTCTACGACCATATGCACCGCTATCTGACGCGCGAGAAACTCAGCGTCTGGCAGCGCACCCGCATCGCGCTGGGCCGCGTGACCGAGAGCGAGGACGACGAGCTGGCCTCGGCCTATCACACTACCAACGAGCCGCCCGACATGCCCTACGACCATCAGCGCTGCATCGCGCTGTATATGGTGCATGCCATGGGTTTTTATCGTCCCCGCCACATCAACCGCGTGACGTCGATGATCTTCAAGACCATCGGCTTCACGCCTCACTCGCGCCTTCAGGACTGGGCGTCGCGGGCGGTGTTCGCGCTGATCCAGCGACGGCAGAGAAAGTTCAAGCGCCAGCTTGCGATCGCCTGAACGGGCAACGCCACGGCGCGCACACGACAAGGAGGCCCGATGATGCCGTGTTTCCCCCGCCGCGACCACACGGCGTTCACCCTGCGGAGCGTTCTTTCGATGGCCGCCGTGCTGGGTGCTGCGGGCGCGCTGGCGCCGGGCCATGCGCTGGCCGATCCGTGGGCCGTGCCGATCGCCGCGTCGCCCACCCCCACGGATCAGCCGACCGGGCCCGTCGCCCGTTCCGTGCAGACACTGGCCGCGCAGGTCGGGCCCGCGGCCTTCACCGCCCCGACATGGCATCCGGGCCTGTTGCGTCATGTCGTGCTGTTCAGGTTCCGCGATACGACGACCACGGACCAGAAAGCCGAGGTCGTCCGTCGCTATCTGCGTCTGGTTCAGGATTCGCGCCGTCCGGACGGGCACGCCGTGGTGCAGTCGATCGATGGCGGCAGGCAAAACAGCGGCGAAGCCTCGGCGGCACCCTACGATCTGGGGTTCGTGGTCACGTTCGCCTCCGAAGGGGATCGCAATTATTTCGTCGGCGCGCCGGTGGTCACCGCGCCGGGTTTCTTCGACCCCGCGCATCAGGCCTTCAAGGACTATGTCGCGCCGCTGGTCGACGGCGTGTCGGTGTTCGACTTCGATGTCGCGGAGACCGCCTCGTCCGTCGTGCCCCGCGCCGCCGCACGCCATCGCTGATCATGCTCCCGTTCTTTTCGACACGAGGTTTCATGCCGTTTCCTGTCCGAGCCCGCCGCGCCGGTCGCGTTGCCGCCCTGTTGTCCCTCCTTCTGGCCGGCTCGGCGCCGCTGGCGCTGGCGCAGACGGCACCCGCCGCCGTCGCGCCGGTCGCGACAGACCCGTCCCAGCCCGATTTCGGCGCGTGGGGATTCGATCTTGCGGGACGGTCGACTAGGATCACGCCCGGCAACGATTTCTTCGGCTATGCCAACGGGACATTCGTCGACCATCTGGTGATCCCGTCCGACCGGACCAGCTGGGGTCCGTTCAATGAACTGGCCGAGCTGTCGCGCTCGCGGGTACAGACGATCCTGAACGAGGTCTCGGCGCACCCGGTGGCGCACCCGTCCTCGGTTCCCGAAAAACTGGGCACGTTCTATGCCTCGTTCATGGACGAGGCGGCGGTCGAGGCTCTGGGCGCCAAACCGCTGGCGGCCGATCTGGAGGCGATCAGGGCGGTTCGTGACGCGGCGTCCTTCGCCTCCCTGACGGGCACGGCGCAGCGTAATTTCCAGTACACGCCGTTCTCGCTGATGATCCAGCCGGACGCGAAAGACCCGACGGTCTATGCGATCAACCTCGATCAGGGCGGTATCGGTCTGCCGGACCGGGATTACTATTCCAAGCCATCGTTCGCGGCGAAGAAAACCGCCTACCAGGCTTATATCGCCCAGATGCTGGGCCTGATCGGCTGGCCGGACGCCAAGGCGCAGGCCGCCGCGATCGTCGCGTTCGAGACGCGTGTGGCCGCCGTCCACTGGGCCCGCGACCAGATGCGCGACCCGGAGAAAATCTATAACCCCATGAGCGTCGCCGACCTGGCGGCCAAGGCGCCCGGCTTCGACTGGGCGACGTGGCTGAAAGCGGCCGGTATTCCGGAGATCGACCCCGCCAAACGCGTCCTGGTGGTGGGCGAGCCGAGCGCGATCGCGGCCGAGGCAAAGATCCTGGGCCAGACCGATATCGCCACGCTGCGGGCGTGGCTGGCCTTTCATCTGGCCGACAACGCCGCGTCGAGCCTGTCCAGGCCGTTTGTGGAGGCGTCGTTCGCGTTCAACGGCAAGACCCTGTCCGGACAGCCGCAGCTTCAGGTCCGCTGGAAGCGCGCGGTGACGGCAACCAGTTCGGCCATGGGCTGGGCGATCGGGCATGTTTATGTCGACCGCTACTTCCCGCCCGCCAGCAAGGCGGCGATGCAGACCCTGACCGGCGAGCTCAAGGCCGCGTTCCGCGCGCGGCTCCAGGCCAATACGTGGATGGGCGACGCGACGAAGGCCGAGGCGATCCGCAAGCTGGACGGCTTTACGGTGCAGATCGGCTATCCGGTGAAATGGCGTGACTATGACCAGCTCGACGTCCGCTCCGGCGATGTCTACGGCAATGCGGAACGCGCCGTGGCCTTCGAATGGGCGTACTGGGTCGGACACCTTGGCAAGCCCGTCGACCGGGACGAGTGGGACATGACGCCGCAGACCGTCAACGCCTACAACAACCCGGTTTTCGACGAGGTGGTGTTCCCCGCCGCCATCCTGCAGCCGCCCTTTTTCAATCCGAAGGCCGATCCGGCGATCAACTACGGTGCGATCGGTGGTGTCATCGGGCACGAGATGACGCATTCCTTCGACGACGAAGGCCGCAAGTTCGACCATCAGGGGCGTCTGCGCGACTGGTGGACCAAGGACGATGCGGCGCGTTTCCAGGCGCTGGCCGATCGTCTGGGCAAGCAGTATGACGCGTTCCAGCCGCTGCCGGGCGTGCATGTGAACGGCAAGCTGACGATGGGCGAGAATATCGCCGATCTGGGTGGCCTGACGCTCGCGCTCGATGCCTATCATGCCTCGCTGAAAGGCCAGCCGGCCCCGGTCATCGATGGTCTGACCGGCGACCAGCGCGTCTTCCTGGGCTGGGCACAGGTGTGGCGCGAAAAACTGCGCGACGACACGGTCCGTCAGTTGACGGTGGTCGATCCGCACTCGCCTCCCCGGGCGCGTGTCAACCTGCCGATGCACAACATCGACGCGTGGTACGCGGCCTGGAACGTCAAATCGGGCGATGCGCTTTACCTCAAGCCCGCCGACCGCGTGAAAATCTGGTAGGCGAGGCAAACGCAGTCCGGGGGTTGCGGTGACGGGCGTCCGGTGCTGTGTGGGGGCCTATATCGGCCCCTGCCGGGGCCCTTGGGCGTTTGAGAGAGAACCATGACCACGATCGCGCTAGGCTACCCCGACACGATCCAGCACGAAGCAACGGCTGCGGCCGTCGCCCGCGTGCTGGAAGCCAATGATGCCGAGGTGGATTTCGTCCCCGGCGCGCGGGATGTGGTCGTGGCGCAACTGCGCGCGGGCGAGATCGACATGTTCGTCTCAGCATGGCTGCCGGATATCGACGCGGACCTGATCGGAGGCGGCGGCGATCTGATGGCCCTGGGGCAGCTGTACCGGCCGCATTTCACCCTGTGCGTTCCCGCCGTCGTGGGCGATCTGGCCTCGATCGCCGATGCGACGCCCGCTCTGCTGTCGCCCGAGATCGTCACGCCCGAGAGCATGGTCTCGGCCGTGCGGCAGGCGGCGGGGGCCTATGGCCTGACCGAACGCGGCTTCACGCTGGACGTGCGGCCCGACGAGGTGGCCTATGCCCATGCGGTCGGGGTGATCGAACGCGGCGAGGCGGCGCTGCTGCCTCTGCCGCAGCCGCATTTCCTGTTTCATGACGGACGCATCACGCAGCTGGCCGACCCTTTGGGTGCGCTCGGGCGGGAACAGGTCGCGCAGATCGTGCTCAGCCGCGCGGTCCGCGATACGCTTGATTCCGATCTTCTGGACGAACTGGACGAACTGACGCTGGGCAACAAGGTGATCAGCGCGCTCGACTGTGCCATGCGGCGCGAGGGGTTAAGCGCTGAGGCCGCCGCCGAGTCCTGGCAGCGCGGGCGCCTTCTGCCACGCTGAGGGCACGTCCATGACCGGCATGAACGCCGACGCGGCCGATACGGCGCTCGCGGCCCAATACGAGGCCTATCCCTACCCGGAGCGCGATCCGCGAGACGAAGGCAAGCGACTGCTGATCGGCAGCCCGAGCCATCTGCGTGAAATCGATCACTGGGTGTTCGGTGCCACGCGCCCTCGTTCGCGTCCGCTGCGCGCCCTGGTCGCGGGTTGCGGGACGGGCGACGCCGCGATCATGCTGGCCACGCATATGGCGCGCGAGGGACGCCCGGGTGAGGTCGTGGCGCTCGACCGTTCGGCGCACGCCCTGTCGATCGCGCGGGCGCGGGCACGGGTTCGGGGGCTCGACAATATCCGCTACGTCGCAGGGTCGCTGACGGACCTCGCTGCGCTGGACCTGGGCGCCTTCGACTACATCGACTGTTGTGGCGTGTTGCATCATCTGCCCGACCCGGACGCGGCGCTGGCGGGGCTGGTCGCGGCGCTGGCGCCCGGTGGCGGGATGGGGCTGATGGTCTATGCCCCGCATGGCCGCACGGGTGTTTACATGCTGCAGGACGCGCTGGCGCGACTGGCGCCGCCGGAGCAGGAACCGGCAGCGCGGCTGGACGTGGCGCGCCGCGTGATGCGGCATCTGCCGCCCACGGCGTGGCTGCGGGTGAACGGTAATTTCGGCGACCATCTGACCGGCGGGGACGCCGGCCTCTACGATCTTCTGCTGAACCCGCGCGACCGGGCGTACGACGTGACGGCGCTGTTCGGCCTGCTGGACCGGGCCGGGCTGTCGGTTGCGTGCCTGATGGAGCCTGCGCGGTACGATCCGGCGCTGCTGCTGCCGGACCCGCGCCTGCGCGGACGTCTGGACGGGCTGGACGTGCGCGCCCGTGCGGCGGTGGCCGAGGATCTGGCGGGCAATATGGCGACGGACGTGG
>NZ_JABXXR010000116.1 GCF_013376175.1 Ameyamaea chiangmaiensis | reverse complement strand
AACCCGCGCGTTTCCGCCGCCTCGGGCGCGCGCGCGGTCTTGCGCGCCGACTTGCCAGACCGGCGCTGGCGGATCGCGGCCAGATAGTCGTCGAAACTGCCCTGCGTGACCTTGTCCATCAGCGTCAGCCCGTCGAAGGCGTCGCGCGCATAAGCCACGCGCCCCGCGCCACCATCGCTGCCGGCATAGGACGCCGCGCATTCTTCCTCGACGTAATTACGGGTCAGTGCGGCACCCCCGAGAAGCACCGGAAGGTCGAGCCCCAGACGATGCATCTCTTCAAGATTTTCGCGCATGATGACCGTCGACTTCACCAAAAGCCCAGACATGCCAATGGCGTCGGCTTTGTGCTCCTTCACCGCGGCCACCATGTCGGCCAACGGCACCTTGATGCCCAGATTGATGACCTGATAGCCATTGTTGGTCAGGATGATATCGACAAGGTTCTTGCCAATGTCATGCACATCGCCCTTGACCGTCGCCAGCACGATGCGCCCGCGCGATTGCCCCTCGATCCGCTCCATATGCGGCTCCAGATAGGCCACCGCCGCCTTCATCGTCTCCGCCGACTGCAAGACGAACGGCAACTGCATCTTGCCCGCGCCGAACAGCTCGCCCACCACCTTCATACCGTCCAGCAGGACCGTGTTGATGATGTCCAGCGCCGGCATGCGCGCCATCGCCTCGTCCAGATCGGCTTCGAGCCCCTTGCGGTCGCCGTCGACGATCCGGTCCTTCAACCGCCCCTCGGCAGTCTCGGCGCGCTTCTTCACCACGGCATCCGCCGCCTTGCGCCCGGCAAACATCTCCAGCAGACGCTGGAGGGGGTCGTAATCTTCGGTGCGGCGATCGAAGATCAGATCCTCGATGACCTTCACCTCCTCCGGGTCGATCAGGTGCAGCGGCCGGATCTTCGACACATGCACGATCGCCCCGGTCATGCCCGCCCGCACCGCATGGTCGAGGAACACCGAATTGACCACGGCGCGCGCCGCCGGGTTCAGGCCGAACGAGATGTTCGACAGGCCGAGGATGATCTGGATATCGGGAAACCGCTCGCGGATCATGCGGATGCCCTCAAGCGTCCACTGTCCCAGCTTGCGATCGTCCTCCATGCCGGTGGCGATGGTGAAGGTCAGCGGATCGATCATCAGGTCGGACTGCGGCAGGCCATACTGATCGCACGCGAACGCCACCAGACGCTCGGCGATGCGCAGCTTGTCCTCGGGCTTCTTGGCCATGCCCACTTCGTCGATGGTCAGGGCAATGACCGCCGCGCCGAACTTGCGCGCCAGCCGCATGCGGTCGTGCGCATGCCCCTCGCCGTCCTCGAAATTGATCGAGTTGATGATCGGCTTGCCGCCATGCAGTTTCAGGGCGGCCTCGATCACCGGCGTCTCGGTCGAATCGATCACCAGCGGCGCGTTCACCGACGCGGTGAAGCGACGGATCACCTCGCTCATCTCGGCGGTCTCGTCGCGTCCGACGAACGCGGTACAGACGTCGAGGGCGTTGGAACCCTCGCCCACCTGCTCCCGCCCGACCGCGACGCAGCCGTCCCAGTCGCCCGCTTCCTGCAACTCGCGCCACTTCTTCGACCCGTTGGCGTTGCAGCGCTCGCCAATCGAGAAATACGCGTTCTCCTGCCGCAACGGCACCTGGGAGTACAGGCTGGCGACCGAGGGCATCCACACCGAGGTCCGCGCGACCGGCGCCGGACGAAGCCCGCCCCCCACGCGCTTGCGCAGCATCGCGTCGAGTGCTGCGATATGCGGCGTCGACGTGCCGCAGCAACCGCCGATCAGGTTCAGGCCGTCCTCGCTGATGAACCGCTCGACCCAACTCGCCATTTCCCCCGGCGACAACGGATAGAACGTTTTGCCGTCCACCAGCTCCGGCAGGCCGGCATTAGGCTGGATCGAAATCAGACCTGGCCAGTTCTCCGCCAGCCAACGCACATGCTCGGCCATTTCCTGCGGCCCTGTGGCGCAGTTCAACCCCATCAGCGGCACGTCCAGGGCGTGCACGACGGCGGCCGCAGCCGCGATATCCGGGCCGACCAGCAGCGTCCCGGTCGTCTCCACCGTCACCTGAACAAAGATCGGCGTCTGGGCGCCGGCTTCGGCACGGGCGATCTTGGCCGCGTTGACCGCCGCCTTGATCTGCAACGTGTCCTGACACGTCTCGATCAGCAGCGCGTCCACGCCCCCCGCGATCAGGCCGCGGCACTGCTCCGCGATTCCGGCTTCCAGCGGGTCATAGGCGATGTTGCCCAGGCTCGGCAGCTTCGTGCCCGGCCCGATCGAGCCCACGACATAGCGATGGCGCCCGTCGGCAAAGGTCTCGGCCGCCTCGCGCGCCAGTTCGCCGGCGATGCGGTTGATCTCGAACGTCCGGTCCGACAACCCGAATTCCGCCAACGTGATTGTCGAGCCGCCGAAACTGTTCGTCTCGACCATGTCGGCCCCGGCCTCGAAATAGCCGCGATGAATTTCGCGCACCAGTTCGGGGCGCGAGAGATTAAGGATCTCGGTGCAGTTTTCCTGCCCCCAGTAATCGCGCTCGACTTCGAGGTCGAGCATCTGCACGCGCGATCCCATCCCGCCGTCGCACAGCAGGACCTGATCGCCGAGTGCATCAAGAAGGTGGGGACGGCTGGACATCGGACAGGAAACTCGTCACAGAAACAGGGAAAGACCGGTCCTTTTTTCAGTATAACCGCGCCCTGTCCAGTCCGATGGACCGCCGCGAACCCTTCCCTGCCGTCCCGGAGGGCCACGCCCGATGCCGCCCGATCGAGTGCCGCTCGACCTGATCGACCCGGCCAGCCTCGCCACCCGTGACGCGCAGGGCGACACCGCCCTTATCGTCCTGGAATCCGGAACGCCGGCACACGCCGTCGTCCACGATGCGGACTGGGCGCACGTCGTCCGGCTTTCCGCGTTGTCCCGCTCCCTGGCGGGGGTACCCCACGGCGCCGCCTGCGTCTGCTGCGCAGGGCCCGGCGTGCTCGGCGCCACCCTGATGCGTCTGTTCCAGGACCGCGCACGGGGCACCGTGCCCTTCTTCAGGACCGCCGCCCTCGTGGCGCCGGAGCGCGATCACGCCACCCTGCGCACTGCAATGATGGCCGATCCGTTCGCCATGGCCTATTATCAACTGGCTGACGCGCGCCCATCGCCGCGTGCTTCCGCCGGCCGGTCGGCCATGATGCTGCCGACCTGTACCTAGGAACCCGCCCGGACTCGGGACGTTTTGCTGTTTTCCCGCCAGCCGGAAAATGCCATGCTGTGACTGATGCCTGCAGCGGCGCAGGTCGCAGTCGTGTCTGAGCTGAGCACAGGGGACAATTTGTGAGCCATCCCGACCAGGTCTCCGGCCCCGGATCAGAGTCCCCGCCCGGACGGAGCCGACGGCCCGATCCCAAACTCATCCGGATTCGCGCTGCCATGGCAGCCGCCCGGTATCACGGCATCGAACTCGATATCCGTGACTTCGCCGAAGAGCCCGGCGAGTCTTCCCCCTCTCCGGCCACCCTGGCGCGCTGGCTGAACGACCAGGGCGCGGTCGCCAAGGGCATGCACATCCGCTGGCGTTTTCTGGTGCGGATGCACAATTCACCCCCCATCGTGTTGATGTTCACCGACGGGTCCGCGGGCCTGATGGTGGCCGCCGACGCCGAACGCGGCATCGTGTGGCTGCGCGATCCGATGGGCAACGACGCGGACGCCCCCGTCGCCGTCGACGAAGCGCGCCTGAAAAGCGTCTGGAACGGCGATATCCTGCTGGTCAAGCGGTCCCGCGACCAGTCCGAGGCCGATGCGCCGGTCAACGCGACGTGGCTCGCCAAGATGGTGCTGCGTGAGCGTTCGCTCATGCGCGATATCCTGATCTCCTCGATGGTGCTCAGTGTCCTTGCGATCTTCCCGCCCCTGATCGTCATGCAGGTCCTCGACCGCGTGGTGAACTACCATTCCATGGCGACACTGATCTCCGTGTCGGCCCTGGTGGTCGTGCTGTCGCTGTACGAAATGCTGCTGTCCTACGCGCGCCGCGAACTCACGCTGGTGATGACGACGCGCATCGACACGCGAATCTCGATCCACTCGTTCAACCGTCTTCTGGCGCTGCCGCTCGAGTATTTCGAGCGCGAACAGGCCGGACGCATCCTCGGTCGCGTGATGGCCATCTACAAGGTCCGCGACTTCATGACCGGCCGTCTGCTGTCGACCTTCCTCGACATGTTCACGCTGCTCGTCATCCTGCCGGTCCTGTTCTACCTCAGCCCGGCGATGGCGTGGATGACCGTGGCGGCCGCCGGGATGATCGGGCTGGTCATCATGATCTTCATGCCCGCCGTGGCCCGTACGATCAGCCGCCAGATCGAAGCAGAGATGGATCGCGGCTCGGTCATGTACGAGTCCGTCGCGGGTATCCGCACGCTCAAGACCCTGGCCCTCGAACCCACGCGCCGCAAGGAATGGGACGACAAGACGGCCGAGGTGGTGCGCTGGCGCCTTGCGACCGGCCGTATGAGCAACTGGCCGACCACCATGGTCATGCCGTTCGATTTCTTCATCAACCGCGGCATATTGCTGGTCGGCGCCTATCTCGTGCTGACCGGCAGCGCCAATATGGGCTCGGGCGCGCTGATGGGCTTCATGATGCTCGGCGGCCGCGTCGCATCGCCGCTGGTGTCGCTAGCCAAACTGCTGGAAGATTTCAACGAGGTCCGCTCGTCCTTGGGCGAAGCCGGCATGGTCCTCAACCAGCCGACGGAAACCAAGGCCCTGACGACCGGCATGCGGCCACGCATTCAGGGCGCGCTGACATTCGACCGGGTCAATTTCTCCTATCCCGGGGCCAGCAACAAGGCGCTGAACGATGTGACGTTCGAACTGCCGGCGGGCACCATGCTGGGCATCGTCGGGCGCAGCGGTTCGGGAAAATCGACAATCACCCGCCTGCTCCAGGGCGTCAGCCGCAACTACACCGGCTATCTCCGCCTCGACGGTGTGGACCTGCGCGAAATCAACCTGACCCATCTGCGCCGGTCGTTCGGCGTGGTGCTGCAGGACAACTTCCTGTTCCGTGGCACGATCCGCGACAACATCACCGCGGGCCGCCCCGGGCTGACCATCGACGACGTCGTGCGCGCGGCCCGTCTGGCGGGCGCCGAGGAATTCATCGAGCGCATGCCGGCGGGCTACAACACCTTCATCGAGGAAGGGTCCACCAACATCTCCGGCGGCCAGCGCCAGCGTCTGGCCATTGCCCGCGCCGTGATCAGCGACCCCAAACTGATGATCCTCGACGAGGCCACCTCCGCGCTTGATCCGGAAAGCGAGGCATTGGTCAACGCCAACCTGCAGCGTCTGGGCAAAGGCCGGACGATGGTGATCGTCTCGCATCGCCTGTCGTCCCTCGTCGACTGCGACCTGATCCTGGTCATGGAACAGGGCAAGGTCGCCGATATCGCCCCCCATGACGTCCTGCTCGAACGCTGCGCGATCTACCGCACCCTGTGGCTGCAGCAGAACCGTCACCAGACGCGCACCAGCAAGTCCGGCGGCCCCGCTCCGATGATCGCGGAAGGAGACTGACCATGTCAGGCCACGAGATCACCTCATCCGGAAACGGCCCGGACGATTACAGCTTTTCGCTGCCAGAAGCCGACGATCCCACCGCGCCGACCGAACTTCCGCAGGAACTGCTGGAATTCCATTCACCCAGCGCGGCGCTGATCAACACACCGCCCAGCGCGACGGCCCGCTATATGGGTTGGCTGGTCTCGGCGATGGTCATAGCGTCGGTCGCCGCCATGTCGCTGTTTCCGCTCGATCGCGTCGTCTCCACCACCGGCCGCCTGACGCCTGCGGACAATTCGCTGGTGGTGCAGCCGTTCGAGACGTCGATTATCCGTTCCATCGATGTTCACGAAGGCGACTATGTCCATAAAGGGCAGATCATCGCCCATCTCGACCCCACGATCACCGATGCCGACGTCGAGAACATGCGCCTTCAGGCCGCCGGGTACAAGGCGGAGGTGGACCGGCTGACGGCCGAAGCCGAAGACCACGCGTACCAGCCGGACATGACCAACCCCGCCGCCGTGCAGGAAAGCGCCAACTACCTGCGCCGCAAGAGCGAATACGACGCCAAGGTCTCGGACTACGATCATCAGATCGCCGGCCAGCAGAGCGCCCTGCAACAGGCTGTCGCCAGCGCCGCGATGTATGCCGCCCGCGCGCGTGTCGCGGGTTCGGTCCTGACCATGCGCGAGAATCTGCAACGCGACCATGTCGGGTCCCGCCTGTCGACGCTCAGCGCGCAGGACCAGATGATGGAGATCGAACGCTCCCAGATCTCCTCGCAGCAGGAAGCGGCCGAGGCCCGCTCCAAGATCAGCGCCCTGACCGCCGAACGGGACGCCTACATACAAAGCTGGAAGGCCGACATCTATCAGGCCCTCAGCACAGCCCAGCACCGCTATCAGGAAGCCGCCGCCGACTCGACCAAGGCGACACTCCGCAAGAGCCTCGTCGTGATGCGCGCCGATCGCGACGCCCTCGTGCTCAGCGTGGCCAAGCTGTCGGTGGGCTCGGTGCTGTCGACGGCGGACAAGCTCATGACCCTCGTGCCCGTCGACAGCGGGCTGGAGGTCGAGGCGATCCTGCGCGGCTCGGACGCCGGCTTCGTCCAGCTCGGCGACAAGGCCATCCTGAAATTCGCGACCTTCCCCTATGCGCAATATGGCGGTGCCGACGCGGTCGTGCGCGTGATCAGCGCCGACGCGTTCTCCTCCGGCGACCCGAACGGCAACGGCGGCTCGCCAGCGGCAACCGGCGGCGGCAGCGACCCCGACAGCCAGACCGGCCAGCTGTTCTATCGCGTCCGCATGCGCGTGGACCGCTACACGCTGCACGGCGTGCCGTCCTTCTTCCATCCACGCCCGGGCATGCCGGTTACCGCCGATATCAAGGTCGGCAAGCGCACGATCATGCAGTACCTGTTCAATCGCATGATACCGGTGGCCACCGACGGCATGCGCGAACCCTGATCGGACGGGCCGATGCCGATCGGCCCGCGAACTCCACAACGACGGACCCCAGACACGGGACAAGCCATCAGCGTGACCGCCCTTCGACTCCGCCTCGCCGCGCGTTTCTCGCCTCAGGCCAAGCTGGCCTACGCGATCGCGCTTCAGGAAGACAACGAGCCCGTCAAGGCTGCCGGGGTCCTGAACGAACTTGCGCGCATCGACATACCCGAGGCCCAGTTCCGCCTCGGCCGCGCCTATCTCGACGGCATTGGCGTGCCGATGAGCCTCGAGGAAGGCGCGCGCTGGATGCGGCGTGCGGCCGAGAACGGCTGGGTCGAGGCGCAGCTGGTCTACGCCACGATCTGCGTCCTCGGCCTGCCCGAGCACGGGGACGAGGCCCCGACTCTCCAGCTGTCCCGCGATCCCGATCGCCCCCGGCATCGGGCCGACTACGACCAGGCCCTACAGTGGGCCCGCCGGGCCGCCGACTCCGGCTCGCCCGACGCCCAGGCGCTGTGCGGCTATATCCTGACCTCCGGGCCGGAGGCCATGCGCGACACCACGCAGGCGCGCGCGTGGTACCAAAAGGGCGCCGAGGGCGGCAGCGCGCAAGGCCATCTCGGCTATGGGCTGGCTTTGCTACGCGACTCGGGCGACGACGAGACGGCGCGCGCAGCCGCAGCGGCCGAACTGCGCAAGGCGGCCGACGCCGGGCTTGGGTCCGCCCTGCACCTGATGGGCGAACTGTGCGAACGCGGCATTGGCGTCGCGAAGGACATCGCCGCGTCCACCGAGTACTACCGCCGCGCGGCGGAGCAGAACGTCGTCGCCGCACAGGCCCGCTTCGGCTACGCCTGCCTTGAGGGACGCGGGATCGAACGCGATCCCGATCGCGCCCAGTCATGGCTCCGGCGCGCCGCACTCGGCGGCGACGTGGAGGCAGCAGCACTTCTGGGCGATATTCACGCGCGCGGCGGCGATCTGCCGCCGAACTATGTCGAGGCGGCCATGTGGTATGTCCGCGCGGCCGAAGCCGGTCACGCTGCGGCCGCGCGCGCGCTGGGCCTGTTGTTCCTGACCGGAGCCGGTGTCCATCGCGACCCCGACGAGGCCGCCAAATGGTTCCGCAAGGCGTCCGAGCGCGGCAGCACCGCCGCCGAGACCGACCTTGGCAATCTCGTGCTGGCCGGGGGAGGCACGGCGGCCGATGGTGCGACGATCAGTTCCCGCTACGAACAGGCCGCCCGTGGCGGCGACCCGCTGGGCGCGTTCAACTACGGCGTCTGCCTGGCACAAGGCGTGGGCGTCACCCGCAATGAGGAGGCCGCCGCCGAATGGATGCGGCGCGCGGCCGACGGGGTGGTCAACGCCCAGTACTGGTACGGCCGGATGCTGCTGGAAGGACGTGGCGTCCCGGCCAACCTGACCGAGGGCCGGCGCTGGATCACCCAGGCCGCCGACGCCGGCATGATCGACGCACAGGTCGCACTGGCCCAGCTTCTGGTCCTCGGGCGGGGCGGCCCGAAAGACCACCCGCGCGCGGCGGCCCTCTACCGGGACGCCGCCGAGCGCGGCAATGTTCAGGCGATGTTCTCGGCAGGCGCGATGTATGGCGGCGGCCACGAGGTGCCCGAAGATCGCCCGGCCGCCCAGCACTGGTTTCTTCAGGCTGCCGAGCGTGGCAACGCGCTGGCGCAGTTGATGGCCGGTCGCTACCTCGCCCGTGGTCTGGCCGGCACGACGGACATCGAACAGGCGCGGCGCTGGTTGGAACGCGCCCGCGCGCAGGGTGTGGCCGAGGCGCAGG
>NZ_JABXXR010000115.1 GCF_013376175.1 Ameyamaea chiangmaiensis | reverse complement strand
CGAGGCCCGGTCGCCGGCAGCGTTCTGACCGCGTGGGGGGCAAGCACCGACGCCGGCCCGGCATCGGGCATAACCTACGCGGCGGCGCCCGGGGGCAACGTCCGCGCGCCCTGCACCGGGCGGGTGGATTTCGCCGGCGACTTCCGCTCCTACGGCCAGATGGTCATTCTCGATTGTGGCCAGCACTACCGATTTGTCCTCGCCGGCCTCGGATCGCTTGGGGTCGACAGCGGTCAGGCTGTGGCGCGCGGCGCATCCGTGGGCGTCATGCCCGGCACCTCCGCCCGTCGCCCGGCATTGTTCGTCCAGTTGCGCCACGGTCGGGAAACCGTCGATCCCCGTCCCTTTCTATAGCGGGCGCGCCCTATTTCCGTGCCGCGGCAGACGGGTTAACCTGCACCTTCTTAGGTGTATGGTAACCAATGAGGGTGACAGTGCCTGACGGGTGCTCCCTGCTTCATCGAATCGCGGGAACGGGACTCGCCCGCGCCGCTCAGGAGACGATACCGCAATGAAATTCCGTTCTGGCCTGCTGCTGGGTAGTGCATTCCTGGCAGGCGTTGCGGCGGCCCCGGGACTGAACCGGCTGATAGGACCCAATCACTCTCTGACCTCTCGCGCGCTGGCGCAGGCGGTGTCAGGCGCGCCGTCGGCCACCAACCATGCGGAGACCTATCGTCTCCTGACCCTGTTCGGCAGCATCTTCGATCTGGTCCGCGCCAACTATGTCGAACCCGTGTCTGACCGCGACCTGATTACCAACGCCCTCAATGGCATGGTCAGCGGGCTCGATCCCCACAGCTCCTACATGACCGAAAAGCAGTTCGCGGACATGCGGATCAAGACGTCCGGGTCCTTCGGTGGACTGGGGCTGGAGGTTCAGGGAGAGGACGGCCACATCAAGGTCGTCTCGCCGGTGGACGGGACACCCGCGGCGCGCGCCGGTATCAAGCCGGGGGACTACATCGTCGCCATTGACGGCAAGAATGTCGATGGAACCCCCCTTAACGATGCCGTGGAAAAAATGCGTGGCAAGCCCGGCACGTCGATCACCCTGACGCTGATCCGGGAAAAGACGCCAAAGCCGATTTCCGTGACCATGACGCGGGAAATCATTCATCTTCAGGTCATCAAGTCGGCCCTCTACGGCCGCATCGGGTATATCCGCATCTCCGAATTCGACGAGGAGACCGACGCCGACCTGAAAAAAGCGTTTGCCAGCCTGAAGTCGCAGGCCGGCGGCAAACTGTCCGGCCTGATCCTTGACCTTCGTAATGATCCGGGCGGCCTGCTCAACCAGGCGATCGACGTCAGCAGCGAATTTATCAAGGACGGCGAGATCGTCTCCACGCGCGCGCGCCACCCCGCCGACAGCCAACGCTGGGATGCCCGCGGCACCGATCTTACCGAGGGGCTGCCCATCGTCGTGTTGATCAATGGAGGTACCGCATCCGCGTCGGAGATCGTGTCCGGGGCGCTGCAGGACCATCACCGCGCGGTTCTTATCGGTGAAAAGTCATTCGGAAAGGGGTCGGTCCAGACCGTAATGCCGATCCCCGGTGACGGCGCCGTGCGCCTGACCACCGCGCGCTATTACACACCGTCAGGTCGTTCAATTCAGGGTCTGGGGATCGTGCCCGACATTCGCGTGCGGGAGACAGCCGAGGATCCGGGTTTCAGCATCCGCGAAGCCGACCTGGCACATATCATTTCCAACAGTGGCGGTAACCAGACGCAGGCCCCTGCCCGTGACGACCTGCCCCCGATCGCAAAGTCGATCCCCGGCGCGCCGCCGCAGAACTGGCCGGCCTTCGACCTGACGAAACCGACAACCGATTTCCAGCTTCAGCAGGGTCTCAAGGTCATTCATGCCATGGCTGGCCTTCCGGAGCCTGCCGACGCCGCCCCCAAGCCGACACACGATGCCAGCCATCCCTGAGAACGCCTCGCGCCGCAGCACCATTCCCCCGGTCGGGCGCGCCCTGATCGGGTTCTGGGGGGGGCTCGGTCTGCTCTGT
This sequence comes from Ameyamaea chiangmaiensis, assembly GCF_013376175.1. Classification (GTDB taxonomy): domain Bacteria; phylum Pseudomonadota; class Alphaproteobacteria; order Acetobacterales; family Acetobacteraceae; genus Ameyamaea; species Ameyamaea chiangmaiensis. The sequence continues at coordinate 6,860 of NZ_JABXXR010000115.1, read as the reverse complement.
GTGGGTGCGTTGTCGGTCGCGTCCGTCCTTGCCCTCCGCTCTCCGCATGCGCCACCTGTCTCTCATCCGGCGACGCGCCAGCCCTCGACGGCTGTACCCAGAGAGACGCTCATAGAACCTTTGCCGGACGACCCCACGCACACATTGCCGATTATGGGTCGCGACGGGGCCATGGCGGCACGCCGTTATGCGGCGGCTTCACCGGTGGTCGTGCCCGGAAGGCCACAGATCGCCATTCTGGTCGACGGTTTCGGCCTTGACGGTACGCTCAGCCAGACGGCCCTCGAGCGCCTCCCTGCGCCGATCAGCGTCGCCATGTCTCCCTACCTGCCCGATCCGGAGGCAACGGTAAGGTCGGTTCGCGCGCACGGTCACGAAATCTTCCTGTCCCTGCCGATGGAACCGGCGAACACGGCAACGAACGATGAGGGGCCGAACGCCCTCGGCTACGACCACAGTGCATCCGTCAATCAGGACAATTTGCACTGGTCACTGTCGCGCTTTGGAGAATATGTCGGGGTGACGAACGCGGCTGGCGGTTTGGATGGCGACGGCTATGCGCGATCACCCGATTTCAACGCCACGCTGCGCGAAATTCGGCAGAGAGGCCTTTTATACCTGAATGTTTCAACGCCGCCCGGAGCGGACTCGGCGCCGATCCTTCGTCTGACCAACGATCTGGGGGCGGACACCATCGACGCCGCTTTGGACAGGCTTGAGCACATGGCCAAGGACCAAGGGCGCGCCATTCTCGTCACGGGCGCGCTGTCACCCGTCCTCCTGGACAGACTGCTGAACTGGGCGTCGCGCCTGTCGCCCGATCGCGGCGTTATCGTGCCGGTCAGCGCACTGTCCGCGCCGACGACTGGCAGCGGTCAAACACCCGACTCCGCGCCATTGAGGGAGACTACCGTTCCGTGACTCATGAATCGCTGCCGTACCGACCGAACGTCGGCGCCATGATCTTCAATCGCGACGGCTATCTCTTTATTGCCCGCCGCTCAGACATGCCTTCAAGCGACAAGGATCCCGATTCAGGGATATGGCAGTGCCCGCAAGGCGGGATCGACACAGATGAGGTTCCGGATCAGGCCGTCCTGCGTGAAGTCCAAGAGGAAATCGGTACGAAGGCCGTCACCATCATCGGGTCTTATCCGGACTGGTTGCGCTACGATCTCCCTGACCATCTGATCGGCAAGGCACTCGGCGGCCGGTATCGCGGCCAGACCCAGAAGTGGTTTGCCCTGCGGTTCATGGGCGCGGATGCTGATATTCGACTGGATTGCCACCTGCCCGCAGAGTTCGACGCATGGCGCTGGATCGCCCCCGAACGACTGTTCGATTTCGATCTGGGCTTCAAACGCAACCTCTACGCCACGTTGCTTCCGGCTCTGGCGCCATACGCTCAGCCGAACTGAGCACCCGACATGACGGCGTGTAGCGGCCCCGCGACCAGCGGCGCGATGGCCAAGGACGCCCACTCGGGTCGCGCCGGATGAACCCAGACCAGCTCAGCTATTTCCGCCAGCGGGGTCGGCTCGTCCGTCACCGCGACACTGTAGACGCAGGCAGCCACGCAACAGCCCGGCTCATTCGCAGCCGGAGCATCGAAGCGACCGAGAAGGCCATTGATCGACACGTTTCGAAAACCCAACTCTTCGGCGAGTTCCCGACGCAGCGTTTCGAGATCGTGTTCGGTGGCCTCCCGCTTGCCGCCGGGCAGCATGAACCACACCGTCCCCTTTTTCCGTACCAGCAGGATAGCGCCATCGGGCCGCCGCAGCACACCCGCGACGATCGTGATCACGCCGTTCACAGTGCCAGCGACTGTGTGCGCACCAGCCGCGCATACAGCCCGTCTCGTTCCATCAACTCCGCATGCCGACCGGCTTCGACGGCCTTTCCTTCCTGCATCACGACGATAAGGTCGGCTGCCTGCACGGTCGACAGACGATGCGCCACGATGATCGTGGTCCGTCCCTGCCGCAACCGGGACAGTGCGGACTGGACCTTGGCCTCGCTTTCGCTGTCCAGGGCACTCGTCGCCTCATCGAGTAACAACAGGCGCGGATCGCGCAGCAACGCCCGCGCCAGCGCCACGCGTTGCCGCTGGCCGCCCGACAGCCGCTGGCCTCCGGGACCTACCCGCGTATTAAGACCTTGTGGCAACGCATCGACGAAATCGGCGGCAGCAGCATACGCGGCCACCCGAACCTCCTCTTCCGACGCCTCCGGCCGCCCGACGCGAATATTGTCCGCCACCGACATGTCGAACAGCAACGTATCCTGACTGACATAGGCGATCGTCGCGCGAAGCTCCGCGAGCTTCAGTTCACGCAAATCGACCCCATCGAGCGTAATACACCCCGACGTCACGTCGTGCAGGCGCGGGATCAACGACAGCGCGGTCGACTTGCCGGCACCGGACGGCCCGACAAGCGCCACGGTCAAGCCGGGCCGGGCCTCGAACGTCAGGCCTTCCAGTCCGACACGCCCGTCCCCATAGACGTACCCCACACCATCGAAACGCAGATGCCCCTTCCCGGGCGGCATAGCCAGTGCCCTGGCGCGCTCGCTGATCGCGGGGGGCGTGTCGATGATGGCAAAGATACGGCTGAGCCCGGCAAGCCCCTCCTGCAACGCGGCGTTCAGAGAACCCAGCGCCCGCAGCGGACGCGAGGCGGTCAGCAGGGCCGTGACAAACCCGAAAAAACTGCCCAGCGTGGAGCCACCCATGGCAGCGCGCCATCCCGCGAAGCCCAGAACGGCCGCTACCGCAGCGCCTCCGAGTACTTCGAGCACCGGGTCCACCCGTGCGCGTCCCGTCGCAATGCGTAACATCGCGGCATGCAAAAGATCGAGCGATCGTTCGACCCGGGTCTGCTCATCGCGCTCCATGTTATAAACCCGGACGGTCCGCGCTTGGGTAAAGCTCTCGTTCAGCAGCGCCGACGTCTCGCCGATCTGCTCCTGCATCCCGCCCGATGCCCGACGCACCTTGCGACCAAGCTTCTGGATCGGCACCGCCGCAAGCGGATAGAGCAGGGCCGCGATCAGACTCAACTCCCAGTCCATGTAGAACATCGAGATCACGAGACCCACCACCGTCACGACATCGCCGAGCGAATTCACCGCACGTATCAGGGCTTCACGAATCGCGACGGCATCGCTGGTGAAGCGCGCCGCCCATTGCGCCGGCGCCTCACGCTCGATCATCGTCACATCGGCGGCCACCAGATGCGTGAACATCCGCTCCTGCAGACCCCGGATCACGACCAGAACAAGACCCTGCACCGAGACGGTCTGTGCGTATTGCGACGCGGCCTTCGCGGCCGTCACCAGAACCACCAAGGCCGGCACCTGATACAGGATACGTGGATCGTGGGCTGCGAACATGTCGAGCGCGCGCTGGATCACCAGAGGATACAACGCCGTCAGGCTGGCCATCAGCACCGTTAACAATACGACCGAGACGATGCGTCCCTTGTACAGCGTGACATCGTCACGCCACAGCCGGCGCATGAGGGCGCGCGTGCGCTCGGTGCCCGCCATGGAAGCGGAGGACAGCGGAGCAGCACGGCCAGCGGACGCGGCGGCAGGGGGAGTCACGGCATTCATCGCTGCGCTTTTACAGGCGACGCCGACACCACGAAAGAGACGACCGCTCTCACATTCACGAAGGCCGGGCCGCCACCGCCTCCCGTATCCACACAAGGCACGTTCGTCGGTCAGCGACACAGCCCCCGGCCCGCCAACGGGCTCCAACATCCTGCAGCACTGCCCCGACCGCCGGGCCGGCCGCCACCCCAGCCGCGACCACGTCACGCCCTGCCACGGGCAGCATCGGTACCGGACAGTCGAGAATCCACCCCCTCAGACGATCCCACTCCGGGTCAGGCGCGCCGACGACATCCCCCTGCGCAAGCCAGCTGCGAGCGACAACAGCGGCCGGAGGGAAAGACGCCAGCAACCGACGCCGATCGTCACAGCCCAGTGTCGGGGTCACGGGCGGCAGAGTGCGCAGCGCGTTGAGACGATCGACCTCGCGCCGGGCCAGCCGAAGGCGCTGCCCGAGCACGTCTGCGGACGCGGTGGTCAAAGCGCCCAGTCGCAGAACAGGATCTGCCGGCGCTCCGCACGAAACGGTCCTCTCCAGACGCCCTTGCGTCCTCTCCCCCGGCAGCAGCGCATCAAGCACGCCCAGACGCCCCATCAGCGCGCTCATCTCCGATGCGCGAGGGCCGCCGAGAATACGCGAGAGTTCGGACCACACGCGCTCGACGGACAGGCGCGCAAGCCGTGGAACGGCGCGCTTGATCGCGGCGAGTGTTAGAAGATCGGGCTCTTCACGTCCGAACCGGCCAAGGAAACGGAAATAGCGCAGCAGACGAAGAGCGTCCTCCGCAAGCCGCTGGTCTGGATCACCGACGAAGCGTACCCGCCCGGCCAGAAGATCCTCCCGGCCGCCGAAATAGTCGAACACCACCCCCTCACGGTCACAAAACATGGCGTTGAAGGTGAAGTCGCGTCGCGCGGCGTCGGCGCGCCAGTCGGACGTCCAGGCAACGGTCGCATGGCGACCATCCGTCTCCACGTCCCGCCGCAAGGTGGTGATTTCAAATGGACGTCCGTCGATCACGGCTGTCACGGTCCCGTGACCGATCCCCGTCGGCACGACCTTGATGCCCGCGTCCGCCAACGTGTGTTGCACAACATCCGGCGGTTCCGGCGTCGCGAGATCGATATCCGCGACATCGCGTCCGATCAGCAGGTCACGTACGACACCACCGACAAGCCGGGCACGCGGGAGCCTGTCCCACAGCTTCCGAAGCGACGGGTCGGATAAGGCGCCAGTGAGGTCTGATGTCATGTCGCAGGTGCCGGCAAACGGGCAAGCGGGAAAAACCGGCTCTGGCTCCAGACTCCGAGACACGGCACGCCATTGCAGCACCCGGGCTCGGCAAGGGCCGCCAGTTCGTAATACACCGCGCGTGACAGGCGCGCCTCAATGGCGAAACGCCCCTCCCCCGATCGCACATGCAGATAGGGCACGGGTCCCGTGCCGCACCCCTCGCACGGCACGTCCCAGTCTACCCGAATCGGATGCTCCGGTCCGGCGCACACCGTTTCGTCCACGTTGGTGCGAAAGCTCAGCACCTGTGAACGCCCCTGCCCCCGCCATTCCAGTTCGACCGCCACGAAGGGAACATCCTCGACGTCGATCGAACCATGCTCGGTCGGCGTGTCAAGCCAATACCGGCCCGCTTTGTCCCGGGTCAGCACCGATGAAAACAGGCAGATCATCGGTTTTCGGCGCACCGGCGTGCCACGATAGAGCCACGTGCCGTCCCGGCGAATCAGGAACGGCAGCGGTCCACAGAACCTGCGTCGCGCGTCATCGCCGCAAGGATCGACGGATTCTTGGCCGACTGTCACGTCGGCACCGCAGGTTACCTGCGGGTTCGTGGTGTCGAGATCGTCAGTCAAAACGCAGTCCAAACCTGTGCTCTGGTCCTGGCCGGCACGCGCCCCGCGCTGCGCAGTCCCGGCCTCTCGCTGTCATATAGGAATCATACCCCGCTTGATGAAACCCCGGGACCTGTCACATTGCGACCATGAGCATTTTCTCCGACAGCCCTGCCCCCGACGCCTCGCGACCGGACGCCTCCGCGACGGCCGCCCTCGCCGACCGGCTGGGCGCCAGATTACAGGCGATACGCGGCGAAATCGGCCGCTGCGTCTTCGGACAGGACGCCGTGATCGAGCAGATGCTGGTTACGATCCTCGCGGGCGGCCATGCGTTGCTCGTCGGAGCGCCGGGGCTTGGCAAGACCCTGCTGGTCACAACCACGGCCCGCGTTCTGGGTCTCGAGTCGCGCCGCGTGCAGTTCACGCCCGACCTGATGCCGTCCGATATCACCGGCAGCGAAATTCTCGATGAGGACGACAGCGGCCACCGGAGTTTCCGATTCGTCCCCGGCCCGGCCTTCTGCCAGTTGCTGATGGCCGACGAAATCAACCGCGCCAGCCCGCGTACGCAGTCGGCGCTGCTTCAGGCCATGCAGGAGAAACATGTCGCGGTCGCCGGGGTGGACCATCCTCTTCCATCCCCGTTTCACGTCCTCGCGACGCAGAATCCCATCGAACAGGAAGGCACCTACCCGCTGCCGGAGGCGCAGCTCGATCGCTTCATGCTGCAAATCCCCCTGTCCTTTCCCTCGGCCGCGGCCGAACGCGAGATGCTGCTGGCCACCACCGGGGTACGCCAGTTCGAGGCGCGCTGCGTCTTCACACGCGACGATCTGCTCGACACTCAGCGTCTGGTCCGGCAGTTGCCCGTCGGAGAAAAAGTCGTCGACGCCATCCTGCGCCTCGTGCGGGACGCCAGGCCGGAGACCACACAGGACACGACCGTGCGCCAGACGATCGCCTGGGGGCCGGGCCCGCGCGCCGCGCAGGCACTGATGCTCGCGACACGCGCACGGGCATTGCTCGACGGACGCCTCTCGCCCAGCATCGACGATGTCGTCGCGCTGGCGCAGCCGATCCTGGCCCATCGCATGGCCATGACCTTCGCGGCCCGCGCCGACGGCACCACCGTCGAAAGCGTGATCGACCGTCTGGCCGCCACCCTGGGTTGATGACAGTCGCCCAGCGCCTGAAAGACCGCTTCACCGCACGTCTTCGCAGCCCCCTCCGCCACCCATCGTATGGCGCCGACAGGACAACCGCACGACACGCGGCGATCACGCCGGGACGCGATCAGACCGGCGACGCGCGCGCTCTCGCATCACGGTTTCCAGCCCTGTCGGTCCGGGCGGCCAGGATCGCAGCCCTGGTCGCCGCCGGCACCCACGGCG
>NZ_JABXXR010000114.1 GCF_013376175.1 Ameyamaea chiangmaiensis | reverse complement strand
CGCCGCCCCGCCGCCTGCGATGACGGGCGCGAAGCCGGCGCTCCCGGCCGACAGCCAGCCTTACACCCCGCCCGGAAGCAACGCCGTCCAGAGCAGCAGCCTGCCCCCCGTGACAGGCCGCTGAGTCGCGTCAGGCCAGTCCGTTGAACAGCGACGTCGACAGATAACGCTCGGCGAACGACGGGGTAATCACCACGATCGTCTTGCCTTCGTTCTCCGGGCGGCGCGCAAGCTGCGTTGCCGCGTGTAGCGCCGCACCGGACGAAATGCCGATCGGAATGCCGTCGACCCGCGCACAGCGCCGGGCTGCGGCGATCGCCTCACGCTCGGACACGGCCACCACGTCGTCCAGCGCCGCGATGTCCAGCGTGGCGGGACAGAAGCCCGGCCCGATTCCCTGAATGCCGTGCGGCCCCGCTTCTTCCCCATGCAGAACCGCGCTCTCGACCGGTTCGACGCCGTAGACGGCCAACCCGGGCTTGCGGGGCTTGAGCGCGTGCGCGATCCCGGACGCCGTGCCCCCCGTGCCCAACCCCGCCACCACAATGTCCACCGCGCCCGCCGTATCGGTCCAGATTTCCTCCGCCGTGGTCAGGGCGTGTATCTCCGGGTTGGCCGCGTTTTCGAACTGGCTCGGCATCCAGGAGTCGGGGGTCTGACGCAGAATTTCCTCGGCGCGCGCAATCGCCCCCGCCATGCCCAGGCGCGACGGCGTCAGCTCAAGCTGGACATCCATCAGGCGCAGCATCTTGCGCCGCTCCATCGACGCTCCCTCCGGCATGGTCACGATCAGGCGATAGCCCAACGCGGCGGCCACGAACGCTAGCGAGATACCGGTGTTGCCCGACGTGGGCTCCACCAGCACGGTACGCCCGCGCACGATTCGTCCTTCGCGCTCGGCGCGCAGGACCATGGCGGCGCCGATCCGGTCCTTGACCGAGCCGAGCGGATTGAAAAACTCCAGCTTCATCAGCAGGCACGCGTGGATGTCGTCCTCAGCCACAAGGCGTGGCAGGGCCACCAGCGGCGTGCCGCCGACCGTCTGCACGATCGAGTCGTAGACACGTCCGCGTGGCGACGCGAGGCCCCAGGCACCGTCGACGGCGACGGGCGGAGCGGACGGGGACGTGCGTGACGGAGAGGACATACGCTGACTTTCCACGTTATCGGCAAACAGATCGTTCTTTACGACGCTCGCCATGATATAACACCATAAGACAGCGTAGATCATCCCGCCGACGGATGATAGAATGCCCCCGACGATGCGGGGCGATCTTTATGCCCGGCCACAGAGAGGAGAATTCCCGATGTTCATCCGCCGCGACCGCGCCATGATATCGGTGGTGATCATGCTTGACGTGGCGTTCCACGCCGGCCGGGGCGGAACGGTCAGCGCCGCCGACATCGCCGAACGCGCGGGGCTTGCGCGCCGTGGGATCGAACCGCTGCTGCAGGCCTTGTCCCGTTCGTCCCTGCTGGAGAGCGTGCGCGGACCGCGCGGCGGCTATCGCCTTGGCCGTCCCCGGCGCGACATCACGCTGGCGGAAATCGTCGATGTCGCCGTCGCCGACGACAGCGCGGGCGATGACGGCCCGCAGGGGGCTCTGTTCGCCAAGGTGGTCGAGCCGTGCTGGGAGGCGCTGGACCGCAGTCTGGTCGAGCAGATGCAGACGATCACCCTCGACGATCTCGTCCGACGGGCCGAGAGTGCCGGCATGCGTCGACCGATGGCCGAGCCCATCAGCTTTTCAATCTGAGGCTCACGGAGCCACATGCGAAAAGGGGGCGCGGAGCAGTCCTCCACGCCCCCTTTTCGTCATTCCGGCGCGCCTGTCGACGGCGCACCGGGCGAGGGTCAATGCTTGGTCTTGGTGGCGGTGCGACGATGGGTCGTCGTCTTCGTCGCACTCTTGCTCGCCGTCGGGGCCGTCACGGCCGGGACGACTGCTCTCGGGACCACCACGCCGATCGCGTCCATGGTAGCGTCCACACGCAGCTTCACCCGGCTGTCACCCGCTCCGGGAATAAGCGTGGCGTTGAAGCTGTCGGTCCCGGCATAAGCCGTAGTGGGCGTGTAGGTGACCCAGGTCTGGTCGTCATAATTATACAGGAACACCTTACCGTGGTCCGGCGCGGACGTAACCCCGAACGAGGCATAGGCCGCCCCCTTGGCGGTCTGCACGGGCACCGAGCAGAGGCCGTCGTCACTGCGGACCTTCATCGACACCGACAGGCTGCCATCGGGCGCCGCCTTGACGGGCGACACGTCGCACACCGCCGAGCGCTTCATGTATCCGAACGGATTGGGCGGAGCGATGTGCGGAGCGAGGGGATGTTGTGCGCAGCCGGCCATCAGAAGGGACGTCGTCACAAGGGTCACGGGCACTCGCAGTCGCACGCTTCAACTCCGATATCTTCAGGATGCGCCCGGCGCGTCCCGTTCTGTCCAACCCCACCGGGGTCTCATGGTGGTCTGCTTAGAACAGGAATGTGGCGGACGAAAGTCCATTTCCGTCACGCGCCGCCACACGCTCGTGATCGCGGTTGCGCCCGGTCCGCTCACACGGTTGCCACATTTTTCTGCGATCGGAAGGCGTTACAAGCAACCATCGCGACGGATCGGCGTGCATGCAGAAAATTTTCTTGCAAAATAGTGTGTTGCAGAGATTAGTTCACATGCCGGTTTTACTGTGTCGCCGGCCCGTCCCGCGAAGCACCCCCTCGGGCCCGCGGGCGTGTCCGTCTGTCCGGTCTGGAGACCCTGAATGACCCTGCCGAAATGGCGCCTTGCCGCCGCCGGCGCCGCGTTTGGCGGCCTGCTGGCCTCAACCCTCGCCCCTGTCGCCCACGCCGCCGGCACCTGCGGCGTCACCCCCGCCCATGAAGCGTTCGATGTCCAGGGCCTGAAGAGCGAGCTGATGGTGACCGCGCTCTCGTGCAGCCAGCAGGACCGCTACAACGCCTTCGTCGCGAAATTCCGCGCCCATCTGATGGATGAGGAAGCGCGCCTGAACGCGTATTTCCGCACGACGTACGGCAAGTCGGCCCAGCGCGAGCACGACGACTACATCACGCAGCTGGCCAACGTGCAGTCGGAAAAGAGCCTCAACTCGGGCACCGCCTTCTGCAACCAGCGCGTCGCGATGTTCGACGAGGTGCAGGTCCTCGACAACGCGTCCGACCTCTCGGCCTATGCCGAGGCCAAGGACATCACCCAGCCCGCGTCCTACGAAACGTGCGGCGCGCCGGTCACGACTCCGACCCGCGCGACGAGCGCGCGTCGCAGCACGCGCAAGGTCCGCAGCTGACGTGCCCCCCGGCCCGTCGCAACGCGCGGGCCGGCTCTCCGTCCCATACGGCGAACGCGGTTTCTCACGCAGGCGGCACGCGGCCGTCAGTCGCATCGTCCCGCTTGACGGCACGCACGTGACGCGAGAGAGACCGTGACATGAACGACCTCTTTTCCGCCCCCGCCGAAGGCACCCCGGACGACGAGCCCAAGGCCCCCGGCAACGGGCCGAAAACCACCGCGCGCTACGACGCCAGTGCGATCGAGGTGCTGGAGGGACTCGAGCCCGTGCGCCGCCGGCCGGGCATGTATATCGGCGGCACCGACGACAACGCCTATCACCACCTTGCCTCCGAGATCATCGACAACGCGATGGACGAGGCCGTGGCCGGCCATGCGTCGACCATCGACGTGGCGCTGGAGCCGGGAAACTGGCTTATGGTGCGCGACAATGGGCGCGGAATCCCGGTCGATCCACACCCGAAATTCAAGGACCGCTCGGCGCTGGAGGTCATTCTGACCACGCTGCACGCCGGTGGGAAGTTCTCCGACAAGGCTTACGCGACGTCCGGTGGACTGCATGGCGTCGGGTCGTCGGTGGTCAATGCGCTGACCGCCCGCATGGAGGTCGAGATCGCCCGCGATCGTGCCGTCTGGCGACAGGCCTACGAACGCGGCATCCCTATCACGACGCTGGAGAAAGTCGGCCCGACGCAGAACCGTCGCGGCACGCAGATCCGGTTCACACCCGACCCCCAGATCTTCGGCGCGCAAGGCTTCTCGCCCGCCCGTCTCTACAAATTCTGCCGTTCCAAGGCGTTCCTGTTCCGGGGTGTGACCATCCGCTGGTCATGCGATCCCACCCTGATCCGCAATGGCGATGACACCCCGGCCGAGGCCGTACTGCATTTCCCCGGTGGTCTGGCCGACAGCCTACGCGATGAAATGGGCGCCCAGCCCCTGCTGGCCGAAGTGTGGGCGGGCGAAGCGGACCTGCCGACCGGCCCCGGCGGGAAGGCGAACGGACGCGTCGAGTGGGCGGTGGCCTTCGTCGAGCAGGGCCCGTCGGCCCTCGCCTCCTTCTGCAACACGATCCCCACGCCGCTTGGCGGCACGCACGAGGCCGGGTTCCGTGGCGCGCTGCTCAAGGGGCTGCGCGCATGGGGCGAACAGCGGTCCAACAAGCGCGCCGCCGCCATCACGGCCGAGGACGTTCTCGGCGCCGTGGCCGCCAAGCTCTCGGTCTTCATCCGCGACCCGCACTTTCAGGGACAGACCAAGGAAAAACTTACCAGCCCGGACGCGGCGCGCTTGGTCGAGACCGCGTTGCGCGATCGCTTCGATCACTGGCTCGCCGGGCATCCGCAGCAGGCCGACAACCTGCTGGCGTTCATCATCGAACGCGCCGAAGAGCGTCTGCGCCGTCGCGACCTGAAGGACACGCCCCGCAAGAGTGCCACGCGACGCCTGCGGCTGCCGGGCAAGCTGACCGACTGCACGCGTGAAAACGCGGCGGAAACTGAAATCTTCCTCGTCGAGGGCGACTCGGCCGGGGGCTCGGCCAAGCAGGCACGCAACCGCGAAACGCAGGCCGTCCTGCCGTTGAAGGGCAAGATCCTGAACGTGGCCAGCGCCAGCACCGAAAAGCTGCGCGCCAATCAGGAACTTCGCGACCTAGTCGAAGCCCTGGGCTGCGGCATCGGGGACAAGCTCGACCCCGATCGCCTTCGCTACGGACGGATCGTCATCATGACGGACGCCGACGTCGACGGCGCCCACATCGCGTCCCTGTTGATGACGTTCTTCTACCGCGAAATGCCCGCACTGATCCGCGGCGGCCATATCTTCCTCGCCCAACCGCCGCTTTACCGCCTGACCCAGGGTGCGAAGACGGTCTACGCCATGGACGACCGCGACCGCGAGCGGCGCATTACCCGCGATTTCAAGGCCGGCAGCAAGGTCGAGGTCTCGCGCTTCAAAGGCCTCGGCGAAATGCCGCCCGGAGACCTGAAACGCACGACCATGGATCCGGCCACGCGCACGCTGCTGCGCGTCGTGGCCCCCCCGGAAGACCGGGCCGCGACGTCCGAGCGAGTCGAAAGCCTGATGGGCCGGCGTCCGGAACTGCGTTTTCAGTTCATCCAGGAACACGCCCGCAGCGTGGACATGCTCGACATCTGACACAACAGGGGTGCGCCGCGCCGCAAGCCCTTGCCAAACCGGGGAACTATACGGCAAAGCGGGCAGGATACGGCCTGCTGACGCGGGCACCGTTCACCCCCGCAAAGCGACCTCGTCCCGTGCCCGCTCCCTCTCTCAAAGGACGCCAGAGCGTGCGTCTCGAAGCGATGGCCTGCCTGATCGGCGGCGTCGCGTCCTATCAGGTCGGGGCGTCGATCGCCAAGGCCCTGTTCCCGATCTTCGGGCCGGTCGGCACGGTCGGTCTGCGCATCGGCTTCGCCGCCATCATTCTCCTGCTCGTCTGGCGACCGTGGCGCAGCGTGTCGCTGCCCGGGACGCTCAAGCGCGATATCGCGCTCTATGGCGTCGCGATGGGGATGATGAACCTGTTCTTCTACCTGACCATCGCGCGCCTGCCGATCGGCATTGCCGTCGCGCTTGAGTTTCTGGGGCCTCTTGCTCTGGCCATCAGCGGCTCCCGCCGCCTTCTCGACCTGTTCTGGGCCGCCATTATCGTCGCCGGTCTGGGTCTGTTGCTGCGGCCGGGCAGCAGTGGCGCCAGCCTCGATCCGCTGGGCGTGTTCTACGGCGTGCTCGGGGCGGCCATGTGGGCGGCCTATATTCTCACCGGCACCCGGATCGGTGGCCGCCTGAGCGCGCCGCAAACGGCAACGCTGGGCATGACCGTGGGATCGATCGTACTCCTGCCCTGCATCCTGTCCGCCGCACCCGTCGCCTGGCACCATCCGCATGCGTTGCTGAGCGCGGTGTTCGTCGCGGTGTGTTCCTCGGCGGTGCCCTACATGCTCGATATGATGGCGATGCGGCGTCTGAGCGCACGCGACCTGGGCGTGCTGTTCAGCCTCGACCCGGCGGTGGCGGGCTTCAGCGGCTGGCTTCTGCTCGGGGAGTCGCTGTCGGGCTGGCAGTGTGTGGGGATCAGCCTGATTATCATCGCGTCGCTGGGCAACGTCCTCGCCGCGTCACGGCCCAAGAGCGAAACCATCGCCGAGATCATGGAAGCCTGAAGACCACGTGACGGGCAGGCAGGACGCCTCCGTCACGTGCCGGGGGACCGTCCGCAGCCCGGTCTGGGCGCGCGCGATCCCCTCGCCCCCTCACTCGATCAGCGGGCGGCCACCTGCACCGCCTGATGGGCCACAGACGCGGTGTTCGCCGCATGGCCGCCCAAGGCGCTGGTGATCACCGGGTCGAACAGACGCAGGAACGTGTCCGGGTGGATACCCATCCACAGCGTGACGATCGCCAGAGGCACCAGCACAGCCAGTTCCACCCCCGTAAGATCGCGCAACAGAGCCGCCGTTCCCTTGACGGCGCCGAACATCACCCGGCGATACAGCACCAGCGTATACACGGCGCCCAAAATCATGGCGGACCCAGCGAACAGGGCCACCCAGAACGACACATGCAGCGCGCCGATCATGACCAGCCATTCGCCCACGAACGCACCCGTGCCGGGCAGTCCGACATTGGCCATGATGAACAGCATGCCCAGCGCGGCCAGCTTGGGCATCCGGGCAGCAACACCCCCCATCTCGTCGATGGTGCGCGTCTCGGTGCGCCACGCGATCGCGGCAATGCACAGGAACAATGCGACGATCACCACGCCATGCGACAGCATCTGGAAGATCGCGCCATCCAGACCGGCGGGGTCGAGCGAGAACAGACCGACCGCGATCAGCCCCATGTGCGAGAACGACGAATACGCGATCGTGCGCTTCATGTCGGTCTGGGCCAGAGCGATGATCGCCGCATAGATCACCGCCACGACACCCAGCACCAGCACATAGGGTGCGAACCGGTGCGCCGCTTCGGGGAACATCAACACCCCTAAGCGCAGCATGCCGTAGGCACCGGCCTTCGACAGGACGCCCGACAGCAGGGCCGTCGCCGGCGCGGGGGCCTCGGTGTACGCATCCGGCAGCCATGCGTGCAGCGGAAACAGCGGCAGCTTCACGCCGAATGCGATCAGAAAGCCCAGCAACAGCCAGTTCTGCATCGCCGGCGGGACATTCACCTGCATCAGCGCCGGGATGTCCGTGGTGCCGGCCGCCGTCCACATGGCGATCAACGCCAGCAGCATGAACAGCGAACCGCCGAAGGTGAACAGGAAGAACTGCAACGACGCCCAAATCCGCCTGGGGCCACCCCAGATGCCGATCATCAGGCTGCCGGGGATCAACGTCGCTTCGTAGAAAATGTAGAACACGACCAGATCAAGGGCGGAAAACAACCCGATCAGCGTCGTTTCCAGCAACAAAACCGCGATCATGTAGTCGCGGACCCGGGTCGTGATGAGCGTCCACGATGCCGCGATGGAGAGTGGTGTAAGGAAGGTCGTCAGCAGCACGAACACCAGACTGATGCCATCGACACCCGCATGGTACGACACCCCGAAGGCAGGCATCCACGCGTGCTGGACCTCGAACTGCGCGCCCGCCAGATGCGGATCGAACCCAAGCCACATCATCACCGACAGTGCGAACACCACCAGACTGGTCCACAGCGCGACCCAGCGCGACGACGCCTGCACCGCGTCCGCACTCCCCCGTGCCAGAAGGAGCCCCAGCGCGCCGAGGAGGGGAAGAAACGTAATCAGGGGAAGCAGATAGGGGGCCACCGCAACTCTCTCGACCAGACAGATTGCGCGGAGTGTATCCCCCCCGGAAGCCTGTGGCTACCCAACGGGCGGTTCACGTTCTCCCGATCACGTGAGGTTCGGCGCAACCTCAGCGCCGGCCGAACATCCGTTCGATCTCGTGACGCGTGAGTTTCAGCCATGTCGGACGCCCGTGCGAGCACGTTCCCGCCCGTGGCGTCACCTCCATCTGGCGCAGCAGGGCCGACATTTCCTCACGGCTCAGCCGCCGTCCGGCCCTGATCGAGCCGTGACACGCCATGCGCGCAATGACCGCATCCAGCCGCCCGTCCAGCACAGCGGCCTCCTCCGGCGTCGCAAGCCCCTCCGTCTCCAGCTCGTCGGCCAGATCACGCAGCAGAGGCGCCGGGTCGGTCGTGCCCAACAGGGCCGGAAGCGCACGCACCAGCACCGTGCCCGGGCCGAAGGATTCAATCTCCACCCCCAACCGGGCGAGCGCGGGCGCCTGCGCCAGCAGCAGATCGGCATGCGCACGCCGCATATCGATCACAGCCGGCAGCAGCAGACGCTGGGCATTGACGTGCCCCCCCAGATATTGCGCTCGGAGCGCTTCATGCGTCAGGCGTTCATGCGCGGCATGCTGATCGACCAGCACCAGATCCCCGTCCGGGGCCGTGGCGATGATGTAGGTGTCGAGCACCTGCGCCACGGGCGCGCCAAGCGGATGCTCGCTCGGCACGTCGTCCCCGAGGGCGCTCTCAAAAGCCGGGGCTGGCGACGCCGGGTCCGGCACGCGCGCCGACGGCTCG
>NZ_JABXXR010000113.1 GCF_013376175.1 Ameyamaea chiangmaiensis | reverse complement strand
GCATCCGCACACCCGATCAGGCGGCGACCGCCGTGCGCGCGGCCGATGCGGCCGTCGTCGCCTCGGCCCTGATCGCGACGCTGGAAGCCACGCTGGACGAAGGGGCCGCGACCGCGCGCACGGTGCCCGCCGTGCTCGAACAGTTGCGTTCGATCGCCGATGGAGTAAGGAAGGCGCGATAACGCCCGGCGGCTGCCGCGCCCCATCCGCACCCCGCTCCTCGCACAAGGAAACACACCCATGAGCTGGATGACCGAATATGTCCGTCCCAAGCTGCGCGGCCTGCTGAAGCGGGAAGTGCCGGACAATCTGTGGTCCAATTGCGCGGGCTGCGGCCAGATGGTGCTCAACAAGGATCTCGAGCGCACGCGCAAGGTGTGCCCGCATTGCGGCCATCACATGCGCGCCCTGGTCGGCGAACGTCTGGCCTGGACGTTCGACGACGGTGCCTTTACCCGCATCGAACTGCCCAAGGTGCCGGTCGATCCGCTGGGGTTTCGTGACCAGAAGCGCTACACCGACCGCCTGAAGGACGCGCGCGCGAAGACCCATCTCGACGAATCTATGGCGGTCGCCCACGGCAAGATCGGCGGTCACGATGCCGTGGTCGCGGTGATGGCGTTCGAATTCATGGCCGGTACCATGGGGGCTGCTCTGGGCGAGGCCTTTCTGACGGCCGCGCGCCTTGCCGTCCTGCAAAAGGCACCGCTGATCGTCTTCACGGCGTCGGGCGGCGCACGCATGCAGGAAGGTATGGTCAGCCTGATGCAGATGCCCCGCACCACGATCGGCGTGCAGATGCTGCGCGAGGCCGGGGTGCCCTACATCGTCGTGCTGACCAATCCGACGACCGGCGGCGTCACGGCGTCGTTCGCCATGCTGGGCGACGTACAGATCGCCGAGCCCGATGCCTTGATCGGCTTTGCCGGCCCGCGCGTCATTCAGGACACCGTGCGCGAGACGCTGCCCGAAGGGTTCCAGCGTTCGGAATATCTGCTGGATCACGGCATGATCGACCTGATCGCCAGCCGCGGCGAGTTGCCCGAGGTCCTGGGGCGCCTGATCGGGCTGCTGAACGTGCGCAACCTTCCCGTCGCTCAGGCCGCCTGACGCCATGGCCGCCAGCGACATACCGGCTGCCGGCTCGCCCCCGCTGGGCGCGGAATTCACCGGGCGTACCGGCGCGGTGCTGGAACGGCTCAACCGACTCTATCCGGCGCTGATCGACCTGTCGCTCGGGCGGCTGGAGCGCCTTCTGGGCGCGCTGGGCAATCCGCATCTCGCCCTGCCACCGGTGATCCACGTCGCCGGTACCAACGGCAAGGGCAGCACCTGCGCCAACCTGCGCGCCATCGCCGAAGCCGCGGGCCTGCGCGTGCACGTCATGACCTCGCCCCATCTGGTCGACGTGACCGAGCGGTTTCGCGTCGCCGGAACGCTGGTGCGCGAGGACGATCTGCTCGCGGTCCTCGAAGAGGTCGAACGGGTGAATGGCGATGCGCCGATCACGGTGTTCGAGGTCCTGACCGCCGCCGGCTTCGTCCTGTTCGCACGCAACCCGGCCGATCTGGTCGTGCTGGAGGTCGGTCTCGGCGGCCGTTTCGACGCCACCAACGTGCTGCCCCGCCCCGCCGCCTGCGCCATCAGCCGAATCTCGCTGGATCACGAGGCCTTTCTGGGACCGGATCTGGTGGCCATCGCCGGAGAAAAGGCGGGCATCATCAAACCGGGCGTGCCGGTCGTGACCGTGGCACAGGACCGCGCTGCCCGCACCGTACTGTCCGCCGTGGCAGAGGACGCGGGCTCGGCCATTTTCGTCCAGGGGCAGGACTGGAGCATCGAGGCGCGCGGCGCGGGCGTTCGATACAGCGACGCGCGCGGCACGTTGGACCTGCCGGCCCCGGCATTGTCTGGTCCCCATCAGATGGAAAACGCGGGTCTGGCGATCGCGGCACTGCGCGCCAGCGGGCTGGCCCTGCCGGATGATGCCTATGCCGGGATCGCGTCGGCCCATTGGCCGGCGCGCCTGCAGCGCCTGACCGGCACGCTTGCCTCCCTGCTGCCGCCGGGCTGGGAGTTGTGGCTGGATGGGGGTCACAATCCGGGCGCGGGACAGGCTCTGTCGGCCGTTCTGGCCGGTTGGGACGACCGGCCCCTCCATCTGCTGATCGGCATGAAGCAGACCAAGGATGCGGCCGGATTCATCGCGCCGCTACTGCCCCATGCCACCACCGTCCACGCCGTGGCCGAACCCGACCAGCACCTCGCGCTGCCGGTCGATGCCGTGATCGACGCGTCCGCGGGCGTGGCGCAGGCCGGCCCCACGGTGAAGGCGGCGATTGAGCGTCTTGTCCGCTCGCAGGCCGCGCCCTCGCGTGTCGTGATCTGCGGCAGCCTGTACCTCGCGGGCGTGGTGCTACGCGCGGACGGTTTTGTCCCGCGCTGAGGGTGCGTTCTCCTGTGTCCAGGGCCTGAGATGTCGCGGACCCACCCTGCTCGCGCCATCATTTTCGATACCGATCCGGGCGTCGACGACGTCATGGCGCTTGCGTTCCTGACGCGTCTGCCGGGCGTCGAACTGCGCGCCATCACCACCACCTTCGGCAATCTGGCGCTTGAGGCCACGACCCGGAACGCCCTGACGATCGCCGAACGCTTTGGCCTTGATGTGCCGGTCGCACAGGGTGCGGCGCACGCGTTGCAGAACGATCAGCCGCGTTTCGTCCCACATGTGCACGGCGCGGACGGGCTGGGCGATGTCCACCTGCCGGTGCCTCGTCGCACCGTCGACCCACGGCCCGCTGCCGACGTCATCATCGATCTGGTGCGACGCGATCCGGGCGCGATCACGCTCGTGGGGGTCGGGCCGTTCACCAATCTGGCCCATGCCCTGCACAAGGCGCCCGAGATCGCCGGTCTGGTGGCGGGTGTGTCGCTGATGGGGGGCGCCTTCGGCACGCACGGCCATACCGGCAATGTCTCGCCGGTGGCGGAGGCCAATGTCGCGGCCGACCCGTGGGCCGCCGATATCGTGCTGGGTGCCTCGTGGCCGGTGACGATGATCGGCCTCGACGTCACGCAGGAGGTGGTGATGGACGAGGCCTATCTCGCCGCGCTGCGCGACCAGGCAGCTGACGCCGGACGCCTGATCTGGGACATATCCCGCTTTTACCAGCGGTTTCACGAACAGACGCGCGGCCTGCGGGGCGTCTTCGCGCATGATTCTCTCGCGGTGGCGCACGCTGTCCGCCCGGACCTGTTCACCACCCGCTCCGGGTCCGTCCGTGCCGTGGCGGGTGGCATCGCGCACGGACAGACGATCCAGAAGCCGCGCGGGCTGCTGTGCGCGCCCAGTTCATGGGACGACCGGCCGGAACAGGCGGTTGCTGTAGGCGTCGACGGCGGGGCCTTTCTCGATCTTTACCGGCGCGTTCTGGTGGCGTAATGCGCGTGCGATCGCTTGATCGACGCTGAAGTCCGACATAAACAAAACTCCCTTTTGCTGCCGGCGGAATACCCTATGCAGAAGGCATGGATATCGCGCGATCCGCACCAGCGTTTGCCCTCGACCGCCGCACAATGGTGCGGGGCGTGGGCCTCGGCCTTCTCTCCTGCGTAGTCAGGGCCGGTCACGGGCTGGCGCTGGATGCCCTGACCGTCGGCGACCAGAAGGGTGGCGCGCATGCGCTGCTCGGCGCAGCCGGGCTGGACGCCGCTCCTGACTCGCCCCTGCGCTGGAGCCTGTTTGCCGGCGCGCCCATGCTGATTCAGGCGATGACGGCCGGTGCCATCGATGTCGGGGTGATCGGCGACGCGCCTCTGGTGTTCGCGCAGGCCGGCGGAAGCCCCCTGCGGGCCGTCGGCGCCGTGCAGACGGACGGCACGATGACGGCGATCGTCGTCGCGCGGAACAGTCCCATTCGCGGCATAGCCGACCTCAAGGGGCGTACGGTTGCGACCCTGCGCAGCCAGACGGGGCATTACCTGACCCTCGCCGCCCTGCGCGACGCTGGATTGAGCGACACGGACGTGCGGTTCGTCTTCATTCCGCCGGCGGCGGCGAAGATGGCGCTTCAGAACGGCAGCGTGGATGCCTGGGCAACATGGGGGCCCTATATCGCCGAGGCCAAGGTCAACGACGGCGCGCGCGAGATCGTCAATGGCGGCCGCCTGATGAGCGGTCTGAGCTACGTCGTTGCGACGCAAAGCGCCCTTGCGATCCGGCGTGATGCCATCGCGGGGTATTGCCGGCTGCTGGCGCGCGGGCATCTCTGGATGCAGACCCACGCCGACGAGTACGCGGCCGTCTGGGCGAAGGAGACCGGGCTCAGCGTGCCTGTGGCGCGGGAGGTGGTGCGGACGATGAAAGCGTCCGTCAATCCGATCGACGCGAGCGTCATTGCCAAGCAGCAGACGGTGTCCGATTTCATGACGTCCACACACATGATTCCCGCCCCCCTCGACGCGAAAGCCGTGTTCGCGTCCGGCTTCTCCTTTTGATGTAGCGGGAGAGCGACACCATGTCCGCCGGACGCCGCCAGACTGTTCCCTTTGCGCTGGGCGCCTATTTCACCGGTTCGGCCACCAATGGTGATGCCTGGCGCGCACCCGAAGAAGACATCGACGCGGACGTGGAGTTCGAACGCTATCGTTCCTACGTCGCGTCCCTGGAAAGAGCCGGTTTTCACGCGATTTTTCTGTATGACAATGTACTGCCGATCGCCGATCCCACCACGCTGGTCCGCACGCCGGCCCTGGCGCGCTGGGACACGTTCACCCTTCTGGCCGCCCTCGCCGTCACGACCACCCATATCGGCCTGATCGGAACGGCGTCCACGACATTCAACGAGCCCTACAATATTGCGCGCAAGGTCGCCTCGCTGGATCGGCTCAGCCGCGGCCGTGCCGGTTGGAATGTCGTGACCGCGACCGGCGGGGGAGAGAACTTCAATCTTGCGGCGCACATGGACCATGGTGCCCGCTACGAGCGGGCCCATGAATTCGTCGACGTCGTCAAGGGATTGTGGGACAGCGTCGATCCATTGGCATTCATTCGCGACAAGAGCAGCGGCGTCTGGCTTGACCCCGGCAAGGTGCACCCGCTCAATCACGTCGGCCGGTTTTACCAGGTAGCGGGTCCGCTGAACGCGCCGCCGCCCGTCCAGAGACCGCCTGTCCTCGCACAGGCCGGTGCGTCGGGACCTGGAAAAGACCTCGCCGCACGCATCGGGGAAGTCATATACACCGCCGCATGCGATCCTGACGAGGCGCGTGCCTATCGTCTTGATGTGCTGGATCGAGCGGGCCGCCATGGCCGCGACGAACGTCACATGCGCTTCCTGCCCGGCCTGGCCCCCATCGTCGCATCGACCGAGAGCGAGGCCCGGGCGAAGTTCGAACGCTATCTCTCCTATCTCGATCATGACGAGACGCTTCAGGCGATTTCGTCCTATTCAAGTCTCAGTCAGGACCTTTCCCTCTGGCCCCGACATACGCCGATCACCCTTGGCGCGGTCGCGGAGACCAATTCGCACAAAAGTCGACAATCCCTGATCGTCGACTGGATCGAACGGTATCGCCCCACACCTGACGATATCCTCAGGACCTTCACACGGGGCGGCCACAGGCTTGTGGTCGGAACGCCGTCGGCGATCGTCGATGACATGCAGGGCTGGTACGAATCCGGCGCCTGTGACGGGTTCAATATCATGTTCACGTCTTCACCTGTTGGGATCGACGATTTTACACGACTGGTCGTTCCGGAATTGAGGCGACGTGGCCTTCTGCAGGACGGCTACGGCAGCCGCATCCTGCGCGAGAACCTGCGCATCCCGTCGGGCAGAGCGAACGATCGTTGACGCTTGTCCATGGTCAGTATTGAAAGAAGTCGTTGGTAACGGATTGTAAAATCCTATTTTCAGAGAGGAAGAAAACCAATCTTTCGCTGATGGAAAGTGCTGTCTCCGACCATGCAGGAATCTCTGATTGACCGAACCGTCCGCACTACGGTGTGGCAACGCTCTGCCCTGGGGTTGCTGAGCGCCCTGGCGACATCCCCCGCGTGGGGGCAGTCCACACCGGCAAGCAACAACAATGCTTCGGCCGAAGCCGTCGTGGTGACGGGTACCCGATCGGCGGTCAAAGCGTCGAAAAGTCTGTCACCGATTGCGATTTTCACGTCCGCCGACCTGAAACGCACGGGCCAAACAAATCTGAAAAACGCGATCGTGGCCCTTGATCCATCGGCAAGCAACACGCCTGGTTATCCGGGCCAGCTTGGCTTCACGACCAAGACCATGTCGCTGCGTGGCCTCGGGGCCAACGAAACGCTGGTCCTTGTCAACGGCAAGCGCCGCCACACGATGGCATCGGTATTTTACGGGGGCGCCATGCAAGGCCAGTCCCCTGTCGATCTGGACATGATCCCCATGAGCGCGGTCGATCATATCGAGATCCTCAAAGACGGTGCAGCCGCTCAGTACGGGTCGGACGCTATCGCCGGCGTTGTCAACATCATTCTCAAATCCGCTGACCATGGCGGTAACGTTGATCTGGGTTACAACCAATATGGCTGGAGTGTCGGACCCCTCGGCGATTACGGCCGGGGTGGCGCGCTCAATTACAATCAGGGCTTCAGGATCGGGCGCGGCGGATTCCTGAACCTAACAGCGGAGTTCGTTGGCAATCAGTCGACGAACTACGCCGGCTATGTTCCCCGGACGCAGGGTGGCAGCCCGGTGTTGCTTTACCCTCTTCTGCCCAACGGGCAGCCCGATCCTCGCGAGAATGGCAACCGCTATCGACAGATTTCCGGCAGCCCTGAGTCAGAACGGCAGAGTATCGCGTATAACCTTGAAATTCCTCTTAACACGTCAGTGAAGTTCTATTCCTATGCCACGTACAGCCATCGCACGTCCTTTGTTGCCGCGTGGTACCGGCCGTCCAATTCGCAACAGAACATCATGAGCGTCTATCCAGACGGGTACCTGCCGACGGATACGACCGAAGATAATGATTTTCAATTTACCAGCGGCGTGCGCGGCAAGGATTTCTTCGGTTGGCAATGGGACGCGAGCGTCAATTACGGTCGCGATGACAGCTCCATCGGCATCAAGAACACGATCAACAATTCCCTTGGCCCGACCAGTCCGCATGATTTCCATTTGCAGTCCCTGACCAACGGTGAACTCACGGCCGATGTCGATCTGCGACGCTCGGTCCGCACGGGCCTGTTCCACGCGCCGCTTCAGGTCGCGGCCGGCGTGGAATATCGTTATCAGCACTACGAGGTTGGCGCGGGCGAGTGGGCCGCCTGGGCGGATGGCGGCTACATCAACCCGGCCAGCTCAGTCTTCCCACAACCCACGGCGGCCCTGCCCTTCGCGTCGGGTCTCGGGGCCACATCGCCCTCCCAGGCCGGATCGCACGCGCGCATGAACGGCGCGTTCTATCTCGATCTGACCCAGAAGGTGACCGACACGGTAACCGTGGGCCTGTCCGGGCGCGACGAACAATACAGCGATTTCGGCAACGCGCTCAGCGGTAAGGCCTCTCTGCGCTATCAGGTGACGCCATGGCTGGCGCTGCGTGGGTCGGCCAGCAACGGTTTCCACGCACCGACCCTCCAGCAGGAATACTTCCAGAGCACGGCCCTGTATTACACCATCCTGCCAAGTACGAACCAGCTCGTGCAGTCCTATACGAACTATGCCTCGGTCAACAATCCCGGCGCGCGGGCGCTGGGCGCGACGCCGCTGAAGCCCGAAACATCGCACAATTTCAGTGTGGGTTTCGTCCTGACGCCCCTGCGCCGGTTCGACCTGTCGCTTGATGCCTATCGGATCGACGTGTTCAACCAGATCGTACCGATCTCGGTCTCCGGCGCGGGGGTGGCGGGGGCGCAGGTGCTTCAGATCCTTCACGACGCGGGGGTCGTTCCCAACGATGGCCGTTATTACGGCTACACGTACGAACGCAATGCCGCCCATGTACGGGCCATGGGTCTCGATCTTCAGGCGCATTACCTGACACCGTTGGGACGCGCCGGCAGTGTTGCGTGGACGGTGATGATGAACCAGCAGCAGCACCAGATCATGCGGGTCAATCCACTCAACGTAAATCTGGGCGCCGGGGTGAACGCGCTGTATCGCAGCCAGATCGGCAACATCACCGCGATCTATCCGCGCAATACGTTGCGGCTCAGCGCCACATGGATGAAGGACGGCTGGAGCACGACCGTGCGCGTGTCACGCTATTCCAAGACGCAGCTCTGGAGCGATCGCGGCGCCGCCTACGACCAGACCGTCGAACCCGCGTGGCTGGTCGATGTCGATCTGTCCTACACGTTTTCAAACCGCATTCGTCTGTCCGCCGGTGGCAACAACATCTTCAACCACCGCCCGCAGACACTCAGCCCGCTGGCGCAGGGCGCGCAGTCCCTTCTGCAGGTCAATCCGAACTACAGCTATGCCTCGGCCTACGGTCTGGAGGGCGGCTATTTCTACGGCCGGATCGGCTATTCATGGTGAGATGATCCCGGGTGATCGCGTCTGCGCCACCGCCCGGGTAACGCGTCAACCGAGCAGACCGGGGGCTGCGCGTACCTCGCCGATCAGCAGACCGTTCCAGTTGTGCATCGCGTGCGATAGCCAGCGATGCAGAACCGGGTCGGCTGCCACCGTGTCGCCCCCGAAGCGGATCATCAGCGCCGCGATGGCGGCCTCGGCACCCCGGATCGCCCCGTCGTGGCATTTCACCGCGATCCCGAGGCCGGTCTCCGGCAGCGCCGCGATCATGATCCCTTCCGCGCCCATCTTGCAAAAGACGCGTTCGCCCAGCGACTCCATCACGACGGTGTCGAACCGTCCGGTCCCCGCGACCATTGCCGGTGCCGCCGCGACCGCCTTGCGCAGCCGCGCGCAGGCACTCGCGCGGTCCGCGTGCAG
>NZ_JABXXR010000112.1 GCF_013376175.1 Ameyamaea chiangmaiensis | reverse complement strand
AAGGGGGGCGGGAGCAGCGGCGTCAGGCCGAAGCCGCGTTCGAGGCCGCCCGACAGATGTTCGATGTGATCGTGCCGCCGGGCGAGCGCGCGGGCGGCGACGCGGAGGCGGGACTTGTGGCCCTTCGGGCGCGGCGGAGTGCGCTGGCCGATGATCTTGCCGCCGGGCTCTCGGCGCTGGGACTGGCCGCGATCCCGGAGGACCCGCCTGGGTCGAGCGATGACGTGGATGCCACCGAGCGCGCGGCCCAGTCGACGCTGGATCAGGTCAATGCCGACGTGGCACAGGCCGAGCTTGAGGCGCGACTGAGCGCCGAACGTCTGGAGCAGGCAACGCAGGGTCATCTTCGCGCGCGCGAGGAGGCCGATCGCCTGCAGGCCGAGGAGAGTGCCGCCGTGACGGCTGACCCAGACGAGGCTCTGGTCCGACGGCACGAGGAGGCGGAGCAGGCCATCGGCGCGCTGGTGCGGGAGCGGGAGCGCTTGCAGCATGCGCGCCCCGCCGAGGGCCTGCCGTTCATGGAGGCGGCGGTCGACCGCCTGTCGCGCCAGATCGACGAGGGGCGGAGCGAGCGCGAGCGGCTGCGCACCGAAATCGCGCAGCTTCAGGGCACGATTCGTGGTGTCGAGGGCGAAGGGCTGGACGAGAAAATCGCCGAGGCGGCGCGTGAGGCCGACGGATTCGACCGCGAGTGCGCGTATTACGAGCGCGAGGGCGCGATCCTTGATCGGCTGCATCAGGCCCTGGTCGACGCGGAGCGCGAGGCGACGGAGAAATATCTCGCCCCGCTTCAGGCCATTCTGCGTCCCGCGTTACAGGCGCTGTTTCCACGCGCGCTGCTCTCGCTCGATCCGCAGTTCGGGCCCCTGTCGCTGGACCGGGGACAGACGGAGCAGGTTGCCGACCTGTCCGACGGCACGCGCGAGCAGATCGCGGTGCTGGTCCGGCTGGGCTTTGCCGAACTGATGCTGGCACAAGGGCGGCCCGCGCTTCTGGTGCTTGATGACGCGCTGACATTTTCGGATTCGGGGCGCCTGGAGCGGATGTTCGACATCTTCGGCGCCGTGGCTGCGCGCATGCAGATCATCGTGCTGACCTGCCGGGGTGAAATGTTCGCGGGTCTGGGCGCGCGGCGTCTGACGATCGACGCCGCCGCGCGCCTGGACTGAACCGGCCCTGCTTTACAGGATCGCGTTGAACTGGAGGCCAAAGACCGCGGCGTCGCCGAAGGTGGTCGTCGCGCCGGGCCGGTTGATGAACTGGAAGTCGGGTTGCAGGGTCAGGCCGCGCGTGACGTGAACATTGTAGAATAGCTCATAAATGTTCTCGTGCGTCTGGATACCGTACACCGCGCCCCACGCATTGGGCTGAAAGGGCTGTCCGGTCGCAACCGACGCTTCTTGCTGCAGGATCGATGAGCGGCTCATTTGCAGCCAGTTCCACGAGATACCGATGATGTCGAGCGGCCGTCCCCAGTGCGCGCCCGTCTCGATCATGCCTAGCCACGCGTGATGCGACATCGCGACGGTGTCGCCCGAGATGTGCATGTAGCCGCCCAGCGCGATCAGACCATTGGTCGCGCCGTCGCCATTGCGCATCAGCATCTGGTCGCCCTGGATCCACGCGGTGTAACGGCCCGCGTGCGTGCGGGCCGGCAGCCCGCTGCGCACCCACGCGTTGCCGTTGATGTCCTGAAAAATGTCGTCGTAGTGCGAATTGTCGTAGCCAAACCCGGCCTTGTAATGGCCCGCAAGGTGGTGCGGGCCGAATTCCGGGACCCAACCGAGTTCGAGTGGCGTCGACAGTTTGCCCATGCCGCTCTGCGCCCAGCTCCACCCGGAGATGCCGCCGTTGAAGGAGTGCGGCGACACGGCGAACAGGCCCGCCATTAGATAGACGTCGTTGCGCGGCATCACGCGCAGCACGGCGCCGAGATTGCCCGACGGCCAGTCGCGGCCGCCCGGTACGTACTTGCCCGGTGCGGGATTGCCGCACAGCACGACGTTCATGAAGTCGCAGAATAGCGGCGATGCGGCGAAGAACGAGCCCACGGGAATCCAGCCCACGCTGAGGTCGACATGGTTCCTGATCAGCGACTGCTCCAGATAGGCGTAGACGAGATGCGCGACGACATTGCCGCGCGCGCCGTAAATCTGCTGCACGGCGCCCAGATTGTCGCCGAACTGCGAACTCAGGCTCCGCCCGTGGCCGTTGACGATCATCATGTGTGACCACAGGTTCTTGGCCCCGGCGATTTTCCCCCAGTCCAGGTCGAGCTCGACCCCCACCTGTCCGGCGTTGGTCTGGGTGCGCTGACGGCCGCCGGTGGCGTTGCCCGACAGCTGCTCGAGTACGTCGACGGCCAGATGGATGCCGTGATCGACCAGCCAGGGCTGAACGCCCCCCCAGTCGCCGAGCAGGTGGTCGTTGCCGTAGGGCGCAGAAAACTGGTCGGCCGCGCTGGTTGGGATGGACGACCGACGGGCGTTCACGCGCATGGAGGGCTGGGTGCCGAGGTCGTTCGTGACACCTGGCGTGGCCTGTGCGCGCGCCGTGCGGATCGAGGGGGAGGCCGCGAGCGACAGCACGATCAGGGCGAGACCGAGCCAGCGCCATGCGGTGCGGCCGGGTCGGGACGTCGGGCGGAAAGGCTTGAGCAAAACGGGGCGGTTCCTGGCGTTATGAATGGCATCCGTCAGACGGCCGGCGGTCGCGTCCGGGCACATGCGGCCGGGGCGTGCGATCCGTCGCCCCTTCATGACAGGGCTGTAACCTGTCATGAACGTAGCGTTCATACAAACGTTTCAGTGGTGCCGACCGTGCCGGAGGGCATGGCGTTGAGTGCCCCGGGGGCGCATGGTATGGCGACGCTCGTACGTTCGGAAGGGGTGATGGAACATGTCGAAACTGGACCTGAGCGCACCGTTCCTGCCTGTGCGGATCGCCGTGCTGACGGTGTCGGACAGCCGGACCCCGGAGACGGATACGTCGGGGCAGATTTTGGTCGACCGGTTGACCGGTGCGGGCCACGAACTGGCCGACCGGGCGATCGAGCCCGACGATGCGGACCGCATCGTCGCGCGGCTTGAGGCCTGGATTGCCGATCCGGCGGTGGATGTCGTGATCAGCACGGGGGGCACCGGCGTGACGGGTCGTGACGTGACGCCTGAGGCCTATGACCGCGTGCTGGAAAAACGCATCGAGGGCTTCGGCGAGCTGTTCCGGATGTTGTCATACAAGACGATCGGCACGTCCACGATCCAGTCGCGCGCTCTGGCCGGTGTGGCCCGGGGCACGTACTTGTTCGCCCTGCCGGGTTCGAACGGCGCGGTGAAGGACGGCTGGGACGAGATTCTGAGACTGCAACTCGACAGCCGGCACAAGCCCTGCAATTTCGTGGAGCTGATGCCGCGCCTGCGCGAACACAAGGGAGCCGCATGATGGCCGACGACGCCCCCAAGATCCTTCTCCTCGCGGGTGACTATGTCGAGGATTACGAAATCATGGTCCCGTTTCAGGCGCTGACGATGCTTGGCTATCGCGTCGATGCCGTCTGCCCCGGCAAGAAGGCCGGCCAGACGGTGCGCACCGCCATTCATGATTTCGAGGGCGACCAGACATACAGCGAAAAGCCCGGGCACAACTTCACGCTCAACGCCGATTTCGATGCAGTGGATGAGGCGGACTATATCGGTCTTGTGGTGCCGGGCGGCCGGGCGCCGGAGTATCTGCGTCTCGATGCCCGGGTCATCGCGCTGGTCAAGGCGTTCGCCGATCGCCCGATGGCCGCCATCTGTCACGGCGCGCAGTTGCTGGCGGCCGCGCGCGTGATCGACGGGCGCAGGGTATCGGCCTATCCGGCCTGCCGCCCGGAGGTCGAACTGGCGGGTGGCACCTATGCCGATATAGCGGTTGATGCCGCCATCACCGATGGCACGCTCGTCACCGCGCCGGCGTGGCCCGCGCATCCGGCGTGGCTCGCACAGTTTCTCGATGTTCTGGGCGCGCGCATCAGCCTGTGAGGCGGTGGCGCACGTTGGCAGATCGCAACGCCTGTGCATGATGGCGGGTGTCGTGCGCGCCCGCTCCGGGCCCGTGCCCGTCGCATCGTGCTGACCTTGGGAGATATGACCGTGTTCAACCCCCGCCTGATCGCCGTTCGCTCGGTGTTTGGCCTCTCGCTTGCTATTGGTGGCCTTGCGGCGACCGCCCTGACGCCGTCGGTGTCTTTCGCCGCGCCACCGGCGGCCGATGCGCCTCTGAAGCTCAATAAACTGACGGTGACGGGCAATGCCAAGGTCGCCACGTCGGACATCATGGCGGCGGTGCCGTTCCATGTCGGCGATACCGTGACGCAGACCCAGATCATGGATGGCCTGCATGACGTCATGGCCGTGTATGAGAAGAACAAGGTCAACGCCCGCTTCGGCCAGAGCCTGAAGTTCATCGACAACAAGAAGGTCGAGGTCACCTGGGCGGTGTCCGACGAACAGGCCGTGACGAACGCACCGGCACAGGCATTGGTGGTCGAGGCGGTGAACTTTACCGGTAACAAGAAGGTCTCGTCGGCCGATCTGACCGCGGCAACCAAGCTGCGTCCGGGCTCGGAGGTGACGCAGGACACCTATGCCGCCGATCAGGCCGCGATCGTCGCGCTCTACAAGAAAAAGGGCGTGGGCGTGAAGGTCAGCTCGGCGGCGGCACAGCCGCACAACGACAACCGGGTCGACATCACCTACACGCTGGAGGAACAGGACTGATCCCGTCCGCCGGGGCGTTCACGCGCCCCGGCTTCCTGCCAGCCCGTCGTCTTACCAGAGATGGCGCTTGAGAAACGCGAGGCTGCGCTCACGCGCCAGCCGGTAGGCTTCGGGGTCGAAACTCGACCGTTCGGAGCAGCCGAATCCGTGGCCCGCGCCGTCATAGACATACATCTCCACATCGGGCTGGGCGTCGCGGATCAGCGTGACGTCGGTGTGCGGGATCGAATGATCCTCGCCGCCGAAATGCAGTTCGACCGGACAGTGCGGGTGGGCGGTGCGGTGCGCGGCGATGCCGCCTCCATACCACCCCACCGCGCACCGGAACGCGTCGGTCATCGTCGCGGCGTCCCAGGCCACCGTGCCGCCCCAGCAATAGCCGATGATCCCCGTGGGTGCGTGGCCGAAATAGGCGACGCACGCCGCGATGTCCCCGATCGGTGCCTCCGGCGGGATCTGTCCGCGCAGGGCGACGCCTTCCTTCACGTCGGCAGGCGTGTAGCCGAGTTCGATGCCGGGGCGGATCCGGTCGAACAGGGCGGGCGCCAGCACATGGAACCCGTCGGCGGCGAACCCGTCGCAGACCGAGCGGATATGGTGATTGACGCCGAAAATCTCCTGCACGACCACCAGTTTATGTGGCCGGGTGGGGTCTCCGGCCTCGTAGGCCGAGAGAACGTGGCCGTCGCGCGCGGTCAGGTGTAGGGTCTGTCCCATCGGGAATGTCCTTCGATCTGGTCTCGATCCGGCAGGGAGCTTGAGCCGTTGGGTGAAATCGTCAACCTCCGCCGTGTCAGAAAACAGCGAGCACGGGCGGATGCGGCGCGCGAGGCCGAACAGGCGCGGCTGTCCCACGGGCGCGGCAAGGCCGAACGCCGCCAGGCCCGCGCGATCATCGAGGCGCAGGCGCGTGTTCTGGACGGCGCGCGTGTCGAGGACGAAAGACACCTGCGAGAAGGGGTGTCGGGCGGGGTCGAAGATAAGACAGAATTATGAAACATGCAGTGTGTGCAACGCTGATCGCGGCCGTTCCACCGAATGGCATGCAGGCGATGCTTGACAGAAAGGGCGGGGCGCCCTATCTCGTTTGGCACTCCCGGCACGGGAGTGCTAACGCGACGCGGCGTTGTAGCGCGCAGCAACTGGTGCGTCGCTTCTGCGAAGGGCGCAACCCTAACATGGAGCAATCCATATGACGACTTTTCGTCCCCTGCACGACCGAGTGGTTGTCCGTCGCCTGACCGGCGAGGAAAAGACTGCCGGCGGCATCATCATCCCCGACACCGCCAAGGAAAAGCCCATGGAAGGCGAAGTCCTGGCCGTGGGTCCGGGCGCCCGTAACGAGCAGGGCCAGCTTGTGACGCCTGACGTCAAGGCGGGCGACAAGGTGCTGTTCGGCAAGTGGTCCGGCACCGAAGTGAAGATCGACGGCGAAGAGCTGCTGATCATGAAGGAAAGCGACATCATGGGTGTGATCGGCGGCTGACGCCGCCTCGAGCCACCCGTTTACGATCTCGTTTTTCCGTATATCCTCCTGAGGAGAATTCAAAATGGCTGCCAAAGACGTCAAGTTCGGCGGTGAAGCGCGCCAGCGCATGCTGCGCGGTGTCGATATCCTTGCTGATGCCGTGAAGGTGACACTGGGCCCCAAGGGCCGCAATGTCGTCCTCGACAAGAGCTTCGGCGCGCCCCGCATCACCAAGGACGGTGTGTCGGTCGCGAAGGAAATCGAACTGGCCGACAAGTTCGAGAACATGGGCGCGCAGATGGTGCGCGAGGTCGCTAGCAAGACCAACGACGTGGCCGGCGACGGCACCACGACGGCGACGGTTCTGGCGCAGGCGATCATCCGTGAGGGTGCCAAGGCCGTCGCCGCCGGCATGAACCCGATGGACCTCAAGCGCGGCGTCGACAAGGCCGTTGTCGCGGTCGTCGAAGAGCTGAAGAAGAACACCAAGAAGATCACGACCCCGGCCGAGACGGCCCAGGTCGGCACGATCTCCGCCAATGGCGAGAGCGAGATCGGCGAGATGATCTCGTCGGCCATGCAGAAGGTCGGATCCGAAGGTGTCATCACCGTCGAGGAAGCCAAGGGCCTGCACACCGAACTCGACGTCGTCGAGGGCATGCAGTTCGACCGTGGCTACATCTCCCCGTATTTCGTCACGAATGCGGAGAAGATGACGGCGGACCTCGATAACCCGTACATCCTGATTCACGAGAAGAAGCTGTCGTCGCTCCAGCCGATGCTGCCGCTGCTCGAGTCCGTGGTGCAGTCGGGCCGTCCGCTGATGATCATCGCCGAAGACGTCGATGGCGAGGCTCTGGCGACGCTGGTGGTCAACAAGCTGCGTGGCGGCCTGAAGATCGCGGCCGTGAAGGCTCCGGGCTTCGGCGATCGTCGCAAGGCGATGCTGGAAGACATCGCGATCCTGACCGGTGGTCAGGTCATCAGCGAAGACCTCGGCATCAAGCTCGAGACCGTCGGTCTTGAGATGCTCGGTCGCGCCAAGAAGGTGCACATCGAGAAAGAGAACACCACGATCGTCGAGGGTGTTGGCTCGTCCGACGACATCAAGGGCCGCTGCAACCAGATCCGCGCGCAGATCGAGGAGACCACCTCGGACTACGACCGTGAGAAGCTGCAGGAGCGTCTTGCGAAGCTGGCCGGTGGCGTTGCCGTCATCCGCGTCGGTGGCTCGACGGAGGTCGAGGTGAAGGAGCGCAAGGACCGCGTCGACGACGCGCTGCATGCGACCCGCGCCGCGGTCGAGGAAGGCATCGTCCCCGGTGGTGGCACGGCTCTGGCCCGCGCGTCCGCCGCTCTGGCCCATCTGCACTTCCACAACGACGACCAGCGCGTCGGTGCGGACATCATCCGCAAGGCTCTTCAGGCACCGCTGCGCCAGATCGCCTTCAACGCGGGTGAAGACGGTGCGGTCATCGCCGGCAAGGTGCTCGAAAACGACACGTATGCGTTCGGCTTCGATGCCCAGACCGGCGAATACAAGGACCTGGTCGCCGCCGGCATCATCGACCCGACCAAGGTTGTCCGTACGGCTCTGCAGGACGCAGCTTCGGTTGCCGGTCTGCTGATCACGACCGAAGCCATGGTCGCCGAGAAGCCGGAAAAGAAAGCTCCGCCGGCTCCCGGTGGTGGCATGGGCGGCATGGGCGACATGGATTTCTGATCCGCTCGTCGTCCGGGGCGGATGGGAAGGGTGCCTTCGGGCGCCCGACCCCTCTGGCCCGACGTCTGGAAAAAACCCGTCTGCCCTGGCAGGCGGGTTTTTTTGTGCGCGGATCGCGGCCCACGAGGACATTGCACTTGGTTGACAAATCCTGCGGAGCGTGACCGGATGGAGGCTGCGCCGCCAAGGTGCGGAACTGGATGAAAAGAGGCAGGTTGAGATGGCTACGGGAACGGTCAAGTGGTTCAACACCACGAAAGGGTTCGGCTTCATTATGCCCGACGATGGTGGGAAAGACGTGTTCGTGCACATCACCGCCGTTCAGGCGGCTGGCCTGCGCGGGCTGACCGAGAATCAGAAAGTGAGCTACGATATCGTGACCGAGCGCGGTAAGGCCGCCGCCTCCAACCTCAAGCCGCTCTGACGCGGCTGGCCCGGGACGGCATGTCGGCCACCGCCGCATGACCGTCAACCGGGCCCCTCCTGGGATCGTTCGTTCTTAAGCGTCCTGTTTCAGAAAATCAGCCACGCGTGCGACGGTGTCGGCCAGCCCCGCCCGTTCGACCACGACCCCCTCCGGGAACGCCGAAAACAGGCGTGACGGCGTGCGCCGGTCCAGCAGCACAAACACCCCCCGGTCATCGCGCACCCGCACCAGCCGTCCGAACGCCTGACGCAGCCGCAGCTGGGCGATGCGATCGTCATAGGCGCTTGCGTTGCCATGCGAGAGGTGAATGCGGCGCTCCCGGTGCAGTATGTCGGGCCGGGGCCAGGGCACGCGCTCGAACGCGACAAGACGCAGGGCGCGGCCGGGCACGTCGATGCCGTCGCGCATCGCGTCCGTTCCCAGCAGGCATGAGTCGATCTCCGTGCGAAAGATGTCGACCAGTGTCGCGTTGTCCAGCGCATCGACATGCTGGGCATAGAGCGGCAGCCCGGCATCATCCAGCGTGGGCGCGATCCGGCGATGGACCGCGCGCAGTCGGGCGATGGCCGTAAACAGCCCCAACGCCCCGCCACCCGCCGCGAGAAACAGGCTGCGATAGGCCGCCGCGAGAGCCTCGGGATCATCGTGCGCTACGTCTTCGACGACGAAGGCCCGGGTTTGCCGGGCATAGTCGAACGGGCTGGACAGCGACGCCCGGACGGCGGGGCTGGGCAGGTGCTGGGCGCCCACGCGCTCCTCGGCGGCATCCCAGGCGGCTTCGGCGTCGTCCTCGGTGCCGGTCGTGCGGTCGCGCAGGGTGGCCGAGGTGATCAGCAGGCCGTGGGCGGTGCTG
>NZ_JABXXR010000111.1 GCF_013376175.1 Ameyamaea chiangmaiensis | reverse complement strand
GTTGATCCTGCCCGGCGCGATGCTCGACGCGCCGCGTCTGGGCTGCCTGAACATCCACGCCAGCCTGCTGCCCCGCTGGCGCGGCGCCGCACCGATCCAGGCCGCGATCCTGCACGGCGACACGCGCAGCGGCGTGTCGATCATGCAGATGGACGAAGGGCTGGACACCGGCGCGGTGCTGGCCGAAAGCGCCGTCGCGCTGGACGACCACAGCACGGCGTCGGGTCTGCACGACATGCTCTCGGCGCTGGGTGCCCGGATGATCGTCGATGTCCTGGCCCATCCACGGACAGCCGTCCCCCAGACAGACACGGGCGTGACCTATGCCGCGCGTCTGACGCGCGCGGACGGTCGTATCGACTGGCGGCGTCCCGCGCGTGACATCGACCGACAGATCCGGGGCCTTACGCCGTGGCCCGGTACATGGACGACCCTGGGCGACCTCACGCTCAAGATCGGGGCGGCGGACGTTGTCGAGGCCCCGACCGGGGTAGCCCCTGGCACAGTGACCGACGACCGGCTGACCGTGACGTGCGGCGACGGCGCCCTTCGGATCGGGCGTCTCCAGAAACCCGGGCGTGGCATGATGGACGCGGTCGATTTCCTGCGCGGCCATCCGCTGCCGGCCGGGACCGTACTGGGTGTCTGACCCCCACGTACAGCACGCGCCGTGCCGGTGGGCGGTAAGACTGGAGTATGACGGCCGTGATTTCGTCGGCTGGCAGCGGCAAATCACCGGCCTGTCGGTCCAGCAGGTGCTGGAAGACGCCGCCACGCGCCTGACCGGCGGCGTTCGCGTCGACAGCGTCACGGCCGGCCGCACGGACACCGGCGTCCACGCGACCGCGCAGGTCGCGCATCTCGATTTTCCCGCGGGTTTCGCGCTCAGGCCACACCAGATCCGCGACGGGCTGAACTTCCATATGAAGCCGTATCCAGTCGTGGTGCTGTCGGCCGTGCCGGTGCCATCGGACTGGAGCGCGCGTTTCTCGGCCGGGCGACGGTCCTACCTCTATCGTATTCTGAACAGACCCAGCCGGGCCGGACTGGACGCGGGCCGCGTGTGGCATGTCAAACACCCGCTGGACACGGACGCAATGCGCACGGGCGCGGCGCATCTTCTGGGGCGGCACGATTTCTCATCGTTTCGCGCCACGGCGTGTCAGGCCAAGAACCCCGTCCGCACGCTCGACACACTCGAGGTCACACGCACCGGCGAGGTCATCGAGGTGCGCACGCACGCCCGGTCGTTTCTCCACCACCAGGTGCGCAATATGGTCGGATCACTGCATCTGGTCGGCACGGGCCGCTGGCATCCCGACCGCATGGCAGAGGCGCTCGCGGCGTGCGACCGCCGCGCCGCCGGCCCGACTGCGCCGCCCGACGGGCTCTATCTGGTGGGTGTACGCTACGACCCCGATCCGTTCGACCGGGAGCCATAGCCGGATCGGACGCTCAGTCCGACAGATCGCGCCACAGATCGACGCCCCCTTCGCGCGCGTGATGGTCGATGCGGATCAGTTCCTCGTCTGAAAACGCAAGCGTCCGGAGCGCGTCGAGCGAGTCGTCAAGCTGCCTGACATTGCGCGCACCGATCAGGGCCGAGGTCACGCGCGGGTCGCGCAGCACCCAGGCGATCGCCATCTGCGCCAGCGACTGCCCGCGCTCCTGAGCGATGTCGTTCAGCGCACGAATATGGGCGATATTGTCGTCCGTCAGCAGCTCCTTCGAGAACGACCCACCGGCGGCCGCGCGACTGCCGTCCGGAATACCGTTGAGGTACTTGCTGGTCAGCATGCCCTGCGCAAGCGGCGAAAACGCGATGCAGCCGACGCCCAGTTCGCCCAGAACATCCAGCAGATCGACCTCGATCCACCGATTGAGCATTGAGTAGGATGGCTGATGGATCAGCAGCGGCACGCCCGCGTCCCGCAGGATCGCCGCCGCCTGTCGCGTGCGCTCGGGCCCGTAGGACGAGATCCCGACATACAGCGCCTTGCCCTGACGGTGCATCTGGACCAGCGCGCCCATCGTCTCTTCAAGCGGAACGTCGAGCGTCGGACGATGCGAGTAAAAGATATCGACATAGTCGAGCTTCATGCGCTTGAGGCTCTGCTCCAGCGACGCCAGCAGATATTTCCGCGATCCGCCAACGCCATAGGGACCGGGCCACATATCCCACCCTGCCTTGGACGACACGATCATCTCGTCCCGGTGCGCCTGGAAATCGCACTGCAGAATGGCGCCGAAATTCTCCTCCGCCGATCCGTAGGGAGGGCCATAATTGTTGGCGAGATCGAAATGCGTGACGCCGCGATCGAATGCGCGGCGAACAGTCGCGCGTCCGGTCTCGAACACATCGACACCGCCGAAATTGTGCCACAGCCCCAGCGAGATAGGCGGCAGATCGAGGCCCGAGCGGCCACAACGGCGGAACACGGCGTTCTCGTAACGGTCGGAAGCAGGAACCCACGTCATCGTGTCACGTGTCCTCTCGGAGTGATGGTCTTCGGGTCGGGCCGGGCGAGCACGCCGCATCAAGCCTCCTAGAATACCCCGAAAAAATCAACGCATCGAGTCCCGACGATGGACGGTCTCGGGGCTTTTACCCGCACGCGGCGCCGCCCCCTTGTCAGCGCCGGCTACCCCGCGACCCCTCGGGTGCAGCTCGTCGGAAAACGCGCCGCAGTGTCGCACTCCCTGCCGCTTTCGCCGAAGGTCGACCGCCCGCTGGACCGCGCGGCAGGCGATCGGGTTTACGGTCGTCTCCGGCGCCCCACCCCGGCCGATCTTTCAATTTGCAATTGCGATGCGATCGCAATATGAAGGTAACACCCGCGGGGCCAACGATTGTCACCCGACCGTCGATCCCCCGCCCTTGCCCCGCGGAAACTCCGGGGCGGCGTCCGATACGTCGCGAGACGGTTCGGACGCCGCCACCCTTTTTTCTCATCCCGGGATTACGCGGACCATGAGCGATACACGCACGCCCAGTGTCGAATGGCATCTCGAACAGTCGCAGCCGAACCACATCCTCGACTATTTCACGCCCGGACGCGGCTTCTCGCGGCAGATCAACACTCTCATCAGCCGCTTCCGCAGCGTACAGGCCCTGTGCACGTGCACCTGCACGCCGCCGGAAGCGCTTGTGCATCTGCGCGACGCTCTGGCCTTCCATATGGTTCGCATGTCGCGCTGGTGGAGCTTCGACTTCTGTCCCCGCGCGCTGGCCGGGGTCCGCAATCCGCTGTTTATGACCTATGTGAAGGCCCACACGACGCGCCATGTGGACGACGACGTGCTTCTGGACCTTTTCACACTGCAGCATCACATGCATCGGGGCGACGCGGGCCACATTCTCGCACTCGGGCGCGATCCCGACAGCGGCGCCGACCTCGTCCTGCTCTATGGCATCGATGGTCAGCGCGGGTTTCGCTTCGCCGCGAAAAAACCGGGGATGGAGCCGGACTGGTACCGCCATGCCTACCCCGACTATGCCAGCGCGTGGCTGGCCGCATGGACGATTCACTGCTCGCAGCGCGAGCAATGCGACGCCATGGACGAACATCTCGCCGCCGAGCGTGAACACACCTGGGCCCGCTCATGGCATCAGCGGCATTTCCACCGGACCGAAAGCCGCCCCGCGATCACGCTCTACCGCGAGGCCATGACCCAGCGCTCGCTCTGCCAGTCGCGTTTCGGCGTGGGCGAATTCGACGACATCGTCAACGGACTGGCCTTTCGCGTCGTGCGTACCGCCTACGAGCGACATGCGTCACTGGCCACCATCGTCAACGAAAGCGCCATCGCCCACGACGACGGCACCCTGGCCGATACGCTTGCGCAGAAAGCGCGTCTTTACGTGACGGAGTGCATGGATGTCCTGCAGCACCCCGAACTCGACCGCGTGATCGCGCGGACGGCGGGCTGCGCGCCCCGGCGGTGCTCATAGCCCCCGTGCATACGGCGACGGGACCGCAATAGCCGGTCTCCTGCGTCCTGTCTCAGGGGGGCCACGCGCCCGATGCGCGGCGCCAGCCAGTGCCAGGCCGCGCGCAACCATGCCAGATATTCCTCAAACGCGGTCATGATACCGTCTTTCTTGCTGGTGCCTGACCCGACCGTCGCGACACATCATGGCGACAGGATGCGCACACTGCGGCACGACGGCATCAGGTGCGTGACAAGACGAGACAGACGCCTGAAAGTTCCGCGCGCCGGCGTATCGACGATCCGATGGCGGACACTACGCGTCAGAATCGGTAATCGACGGTGCCGAAGATCTGACGCGGCGCGATGAATTGCTGGCTGGTCTGGCCTGTTCCATAGGGATCGGTGAAACGCGAGTTCACACCCGCCATGTTTGTCAGATTACTGCATGTCAGCGCGATCTCCCACCGCGAGGCACGCGGTGCGAACGATGCGTAGACATTGACCTGATGATAGCCCGGCACGTGGTCGACGGGTGCTGCATTGAAGACCCGGGCCATCATCGGGCCGCGATACAGGTACTGCGCGCGTGTCACGATGTCGCCCCATGCCGTTGTCCAACGCCACGCCACGGACAGCGACCCCTGCACATGGGGCATCTGCGGTGGCATGTTGCCGTGAATGTCGGGTGCCGCCGTCTCGACCGCGCTCCAGCAGGCCGTGTTGTAATACTGGCCGCCATACGCGCAGGCGGCGCTGGACGCATAGACCGCGTTCGTCGTGGCGGCATCGACGGCATGATCGTGACTGATGACCCGTCCATCCTGCAGGCCCAGCGCGCCGTCGAATCGCAACCGTCCGTCAAACAGGGCGTATGTGCTCTCGCCCTCAAGCCCCCACATCTCGGTGGCATGCACGTTGGCAATGCCATATGCGTAGGGATAAGGGTCGTTCTCGATATATTGCATATCGTGATATTTCGAGAAAAAAGCGGCAACGTTCAGACGCAAACGCCTGTCGAGCAACATTGACTTCGCGCCCAGCTCGAACGTCGTGTTGCGTTCCGGCGCGAACGTCTGTCCCACGACACGGGAGTCCAGATTTCCGTTGATGCCGCCGGGCTTGTATCCGGTCGCCACATCCCCGTACAGTAGAACGTCGCGCGTTAGGTCGTAGGACAGCTCCGCCTTCCATGTCGGTGTCCAGGACCGGAAATGCGCGCCACCCTCCCCGGACCCGAAAGCCGAGAAACTGCTGGTGCCGGACGCATACCGATCGACGTTGAACCGCGCACCACCCGTCAGATGCAGTGTGGGCAGAATATCATAGGTCCATTGCAGATACGGCGCGACCGTGAACCGACTGATGACCGTGCGGTTGCCGTAGGAAAGATTCGACGGCGGATTGGCGGCGATGTCGGGCGTCACGACAAACGCGTCCGGCGCCGCGGGGGTGCTGCCGATAAACTCGGCCACGAATTGCGAACTGCGCTGCCCCAGCAGAAACACGCCGGTCACCCAGTGAAGGCGCGCGCCTTCGCGCGACTGAAGCGAGAGTTCCTCCGTGTAGGTGTTCATACGCGTCGCCCATGACGCCACATTGTCGTAATAGCCCAGTTGCGCGACATTCAGACGCGAGCCGTTCATCTGGATCGTGTTGTTCAGCCGCTGATACGCCGTGACCGATCGCACGGTCGCCCACGGCAGGCGATAGTCGAGATTCAGATGATACAACGACGTATGCAGCGCGAATTTCGACGGATAATCCTGCGCCACGACACGCGGATCGGGCGTCGTGTCGAGGATATTCTTCTGTTCCGCGCCACCGTTCACCGCGCCATACCACTGGCCCGTCAGCGTCGCGCTGAGCGCCTCTGACGGCCGCCACAGCAGCGCGAGCTTACCGCCCTGCGTCTGGGCGTCATCCAGACCGAACCCGTAGGTCGAATGCGCGAAGGGCGCGTGGTCGTATTTCTGGAACGACCCGCGTAATGCCAGCGTCCGCCCGAGCGGCACATTCACCTCGGCCCGACCGAGTGCCAGGCTGTAGGTCCCGCCCCCGGCCTGAAGATGCCCCCCGAAGCGCCCAAGCTCGGGCTGGCGTGTGTTGATGACCAGCGCGCCACCCGTGGAACTCTGGCCATACAGCGCGCCCTGCGGACCCCGCAGCACCTCGACCTGATCCACGTCGAACAACGCCTGATCCAGCCAGATCGTGTTGGCGAGGAACACCCCATCCGTATAGGTGGCGACCCCCGATTGCGCGACGAGCGAGTTCTCCGGCGTCTGCGAACCCACACCGCGGATCGTGACATTCATCTCGAACCCGGCCGATTTCGAAACCGTCAGGCCCGGCACCATGCCGTTCATGTCCGCAACGGTCACGACATTGGACTGTTCCAGCGTTCGCCCCGACACTGCGCTGATGGTCGATGCGGTCTTCTGCAGGTCACGCCGTACGTGTTCGGCGGTCACCGTGATCCGTTCGATCGGGCTGCTGCCCGAGGTATCAGGTGCGCTGCCGCTCGTCGCCGGTGCGGCGTGGGCCACACGAGAGGCGGATGCCTCGCCCCACAGCGCGCACGCGACCCCAAGCAACACAACACGCACACGCGGCCCCGTCACGCCACACCATTACGGTATGATAACGATTCCATCGCATCACCGGTCCGATCAAGAGCGGGCGCGCCACCCCAACGCGATCGCAACGCGGGCAGTACGGACGACGCGAAACGCGCCAGCCCGTCCTGATAATCGGCGAAGACCAGCATGATGCCGTCGAGTTGCGCCGCCTCGATCATCTCGATGATCCGGCGTGTCACCGTCTGCGGATGCCCGGCGGCCACGGGCGTCATGAACCCCGAACGGGCACGGTCGGTCAGCGCGTTTTCCTGCCCGGTTTCCGCGTCCAGAACGCCGTAGGAGCGCATCAGTCCCGCGAAGGCCTCCCGATCGAAGCCGGCCTGAAACCGTGACAACCGCGCCGTCGCGGCCGCATCACTGTCATCGATCACCAGTGTCAGCATCGCATACAGCCGCAGCCTGCGGCCCGCGGCTCGAGCAAGCGCGCGCGCGCGCGCACTGATCGCCACGGTCTCGGCCAGGTCGCGCCCCCCGATGAACAGCGCGTCGGTCTGTTCGACGCTAAAGCGCATGCCCCGCTCCGACATCCCCGCCGCGACGATGAACGGTCGGCGCGAAGGCCGGGGGCTGGAGCGGCAATCGTTCAGGGTGACATACTGGCCCTTGAAGTCGACGGCGTCCCGGCCCCACAGCGACCGGACCGCCGTCACCCACTCCGTCGCCAGATCGTACCGGGCGTCGTGACCGATCGTCTCCGGCCATGCCCCCATCTGCGCGAATTCGTCGCGATACGCCCCGGGCACCACATTGATCCCCGCGCGGCCGTCGCTGACCTGATCCAGCGTCGCCATCATCTTCGCGGCGACCGCCGGGTTGTGCAAAAGGGTGTGGAACGTGGTCCAGAGCTGGATCCGGCGGGTCTGCGCGGCCAGAGCCGACATCAGCACCAGACTGTCTAATGACGTGTCCCAGTGCTGTGTCCGGCCGCCATAGCCGCGAAATTTGGCCATCGACATGGCGAAATCCAGCCCCAGCGCCTCCGCCTGCAACGTAATCGCCCTGTTCTGCGCGTAGGAGCCGTGGAGCGGAGGCGTCGTGTCGGACAGGATCCAGCCACCATTGGCGACGGGCAGAAAGACGCCGAAATCCTTGCCGCCGCCGTCCGACGGCACTCCGAACTGCTGCCTCTCGTCCTGCGTCATCAACGGTCTCCTGCTTCCTTCTCTATAGGCGCAACCGTTGGGACACCGAAAGCACCTCCTTGGCACGTGGTGCGCCGTCGACATAGGCTGCGGCCATGCCCACCGCCGCATCGACCATCCCCGAACCACTCGCGGTCCAGATAGGCCCGGCGCGCACGGCGCTGCTGGTGATCGACGCCCAGCGCGACTTTACCGCACCCGACGGCGCGATGGCGCGGACGGGCGCGTCGATCGCGGCGGCACAGGTCGCGCTGAGGCGGATCAGGACGCTGATCGAGACCGCCCGCGCGGCGGGCACCCCGGTCCTGTTCACGCGTGTCGTGACGTCGGCCGAGACCGATACGCGGGCACTGCTGACATTTCTGCGCCGCCGTGGCCTGCCGCCGGACGCTGCCGCCCTCTGCCGCGATGGCACACCGGGCTGCGCGTTCGACAGTATCGTTCCCGCGCCGGGCGAGAGCGTCATCGACAAGCGGCTGTATTCCGCCTTTTTCGGCACGTCGCTGGCCGAGAGGCTGCGCGCGGGCGCGATCGACACGCTGGTGCTGTGCGGTGTGACGACCGGGTGCTGTGTGGACTGCACCGCGCGCGACGGTTTTCATCACGATTTCAACATAGTCCTCGTCGGTGACGCCTGCGCGGACTATGCCCCCGACAGGCATGAGGCCGCCCTCGCCCTGCTCGCCGAACACTGCGCGACCGTGCTGGACACGGCAACGGTCTGCGCCGCGTGGGCCAATCAGGCGTGTTCAGATGATTGACGATACCGCCTCCGCTGGCCTCTCATCGCGCGCCCACTGAAGTCTGTTCCGGAATTCCCGATCGTATGGCGTCCGTCCTGTCCCGCCCGCCCGTCGTCACGACGATGCTCAGCGCCCTGTACTTCCTGTTGATGGCGGGCACGTTCAATTCGCTCGGCGTC
Source organism: Ameyamaea chiangmaiensis (assembly GCF_013376175.1). Lineage (GTDB taxonomy): Bacteria > Pseudomonadota > Alphaproteobacteria > Acetobacterales > Acetobacteraceae > Ameyamaea > Ameyamaea chiangmaiensis. Next base: position 735 of record NZ_JABXXR010000111.1, on the reverse strand, counting down.
GTGCTGCCCATGATGGTGCGCGATATCGGGCTGAGCTGGACCCAGGCGGGGTTCGGCTTCACGTTGCTGGGCGTGTCGTGCGGCGTGTCGAGCCTGTTGCCGGCCCTGACGATCCGCCGGCTGGGCGTCAGCCTGACCCTGATCATGGGCGGTCTGCTGCTGTGTGCCGGTTTTGCGAGTCTCGCCCTGGCCCGGGGAACCGGCATTTACGATCTCGGCACAATCCTGCTGGGCGTTGGTTTCTGTTTTGCCGGCAGTGTCCCCGCGACCCACGTGATCGCCACGCTGTATGCCCGGCCAGGAAGCGCACTTGGCATGTATTTCGCCATCGGCGGGCTGGGCTCCGTCTCCGGTCCACTGCTGTTTTACGTCTCGGCGCTGCTGTTGTCGGGCTGGCGGCCGTTCTGGGGGATGGCGGCGGTCGCCTCCCTGCTGGCGGGCCTCGGCGCGGCCGCCTGCACCCGCGTCGTGCCACACCGGGTCGAACGGGCGACGGACGATATCGGGCCGGTCGCCGTCGCCCGCTGGACGCCGCGCGCCGCGATACGAACACCTCAACTCTGGATCGTGATTGCGTCCTACACCGCTTCCCTGACCGTCAACACCACGATCCACAGCTTCGCCGTCCAGCATCTGGGCGAGCGCGGGCTGTCGCTGGGTCGCGCGGCGACCCTGTTTTCCGTTGCCGCCCTGATCGGCGCGGGTGCCTCGGCGATCGCGGGGCGACTGGGGGAG
>NZ_JABXXR010000110.1 GCF_013376175.1 Ameyamaea chiangmaiensis | reverse complement strand
CCGGTCGGTTGGCGGCCCGTGCGCGCTCGATCAGCCAGCTACGGTAATCGGCCATGTCGCCATCAAAGCTCTCGACGCGGCCGTCGGCGACCAGCCACAGCCGGTCGGCCACGGCCTCGACCAGATGCGGGTCGTGGCTGATCAGCAGGACCGCGCCGTCAAACGCGGCCAGCGCCCGGGTCAGCGCGTCGCGGGCATCGAGGTCGAGATGGTTGGTCGGTTCGTCGAGGATCAGAAGGTGTGGCGCATCGCGGGTGGCCAGTGCCAGCAGCAGGCGCGCCTTCTCGCCGCCCGACAGGTCGCCCACACAGGTCTCCGCACGGTTGGCGTCCAGCCCGAAGCGGGCCAGCTGGCTGCGCACCGCGGCGGCGGGCGCGGTCGGCATGGCGCGGGCCATATGGTCGATCGGCGTGTCGTCGAGCCGCAGTTCCTCGGACTGATGCTGTGCGAAATAGCCGACTTTCAGACGCGGGCTATGCTGCGTCGTGCCCGCCATCGGCTCCATCCGGCCGGCCAGAAGCTTGGCCAGCGTCGACTTGCCGTTGCCGTTGGCGCCCAGCAGGGCGATGCGGTCTTCCATGTCGATCCGCTGCGAGAGATTCGACAGGATGGTCCGCCCGTCATAGCCGATGGACACGCGATCGAGCGTGATCATAGGCGGCGGCAGGGGCCCGGGTTCGGGGAACTCGAAACGGGTGGGCGTGTCCTCGACCACGGAGTCGATCTGTGGCAGTTTTTCGAGTGCCTTGAGCCGTGCCTGGGCCTGTTTGGCCTTGGTGGCCTTGGCGCGAAAGCGGTCCACGAAGGACTGCATGTGCGCGCGACGTGCCGCGATGCGTTCGGCGGCGCGGTTCTGCTGCAGGGCCTGTTCGGTGCGGATCCGGACGAACTCACTGTAACCGCCCGGCGTCAGTGAAATCTTTCCGCGATCGAGGTGGGCGATTGCGTCGACCGAACTGTCCAGCAGGCCGCGATCGTGGCTGACGATGATGCATGCGCCCCCGAAACGCGCCAGCCAGCCTTCGAGCCAGAGCGTGGCTTCGAGGTCGAGATGGTTCGTCGGCTCATCCAGAAGCAGCAGGTCCGGATTGAGGAACAGGGCGGTCGCCAGGGCGACGCGCATCCGCCAGCCACCGGAGAAATCCGACACCGGGCGGCTCTGTGCGGCTGCGTCGAAACCAAGGCCGGACAGGATGGCCGCCGCGCGGGCCGGTGCGGCTTCGGCGTCGATGGCCAGCAGGCGTTCGTGAATGTCGGCGATGCGGGTGGCGTCTATCGCGGTTTCGGCCTCGGCCAGCAGGGCCGTGCGTTCCAGATCGCCGGCCAGAACCGTCTCCAGCAGCGATCCATCGCCCGAGGGCGCTTCCTGGCGGATGCGCGCCATGCGGGCCCGGGACGACAGGCGCATCGTGCCGCCATCGGGCGCGATGTCGCCGGCGATGGCCGCCAGCAGGGTGGACTTGCCCACGCCGTTACGGCCGACCAGCCCGATCTTGCGACCGGGATCGACGGTCAGGCTTGCGCCGTCGAGCAGTGTTCGCCCGGCGATGCGCAGGACGAGGTCGGAGATGACAAGCAGGCTCACGGGGACAGAACTCCGGATGCGGGGCGGATCGGCGTTAAATCTTCGTGACGGTACCTACCAGTGAAGCGCGATTTGCTCTAGATGCCGCGCAGGACTGTGTGTCCGACGCTCCGCGTGGCCGCAAGGGCAGGGGCGGACACGATCATATCAAGGAGCCGTCCCATGGCTGTCGAACGTACCCTTTCCATCATCAAGCCCGACGCGACCCGCCGTAATCTGACCGGCAAGATCAATGCCGTGTTCGAGGACGCCGGCCTGCGCATTGTCGCCCAGAAGCGCATCCGCCTGACCGACGCACAGGCCGGCGCGTTCTACGCCGTGCACAAGGACCGTCCGTTCTACGGCAGCCTCGTGTCTTCCATGACGACCGATCCGGTGGTCGTGCAGGTTCTCGAAGGCGAGAACGCAGTCCTGAAGCACCGCGAAGTGATGGGTGCGACCAACCCGGCACAGGCTGCCGAGGGCACCGTCCGCGCGCAGTTCGCCGAGAGCATCGAGGCGAACTCGGTCCACGGCTCGGACAGTGCCGAGAACGCCGCCATCGAGATCGCGTTCTTCTTCTCGCAGATCGAGATCGTCGGCTGATTCCGGCCGGCCCGCTTCGGCGGGCCGTTCGCGGGGCTGCGCATGCGGCTCCGTTCCGCGTCGTCGCGGCCTGGATGTGCTGACACCCTGTCGCGCGCCTCTTATGGGTGCGGTCCCGGTCACGTGGGACGCCGAGTAGGGAGTGAGCATGCCCGAACCCAACACCCCCAGCCCCACGTCCTGGTGGCGCGACACGCTCGCTGGGTTGACGCAGGCGTCGATGACGCTGCCGCAGGTTCTGGGCTACACGCGCATCGCGCACACGCCGGCGGCCGCCGGGCTTTATACTCTTATCCTTCCGCTTCTGGGATTCGCGGCGTTCGGGTCGTCCCGCCATCTGGTGGTCGCGGCGGACTCGGCGACCGCGGCGATCTTTTCAGGCGCGCTGGCCCCTATGGCGCCCCCGGGCAGCGCGCATTATCTCGCCCTTGTCGGGGCAACTGCCCTGATGACGGCCGCATTTCTGTTGGTCGCACGGCTGGCACGGCTTGGTTTTCTGGCCGATTTCATGGCCGAGACGGTACTCGCGGGCTTTCTGACAGGCGTGGGCGTGCAAGTCTCGGTCGGCATGCTGCACGATATGCTCGGCCTTGAATCCCACACGACCAACGCCCTGCGCCAGATCGGGGAGCTGGCCACGACGCTCCGTTCCACCCACGGACTGGATGCCGGTATCGCGGCCCTGGTCGTCGCGGGTGTTTTCGTCGGCCGGGCGCGTTGGCCCCGCGCGCCGGTGCCGCTGGCGATCGTGATCGCGAGTATCGGGGCCAGTGCGGCGTTCGGGCTGGACTCACGCGGCGTTGCGACGCTCGGGGCTGTGCCGGGCGGTCTGCCGCGCCTCGGGTGGCCCGACATCGGCTGGAACGAGATGCTTGCCCTGGCGCCGGTCGCGGCGTCGTGCGTCTTTGTCATCATCGCGCAGAGTGCCGCCACCGCCCGTGCCTTCGCCGGGCGTTTCGGCGAACAGGTCGACGAGGACGCCGATATCTTTGGGCTTGGTGTCGCCAACGCGCTGGCGGGCGTCAGTGGCGCCTTCGTCGTCAACGGCAGTCCCACCGCAACCGCGCTGTCGGTTCAGTCCGGCGCGCGCAGCCAGCGGGCGCAGGTCGTCGTGGCGATCGTCACCGGGCTTGTTTTACTGTTCGCGACGGGACCGCTGCGCGACCTGCCCCGGTGCGTGCTGGCGGCGCTGGTCTTCACCGTGGCCATCGACATGATCGCGTGGCGGACGCTGCGGGCCATTCGCGCGGAAAGCCCCGGCGAATGGCGCCTGGCACTGGCGACGGCGGCGACCGTGGTGGCCGTGGGGGTGCAGCAGGGGATTTTCCTGGCCATCACGCTGTCGCTGTTCCGCCATGTCCGCCACAGCTATCGCCCGCACACGATGGTGTTGCAGCCGTCCACGGCGGAGCATGGGCTGGAGGCCGTCCCCTGTCGTCCGGGGCTGGAGACCGAGCCGGGGATGATCGTCTATCGCTTCGGCGCGGATCTGTTTTACGCCAACGCGGCCCGCTTTACCGGGGACGTGTCCGCATTGGTGGCCAGGGCGCCGCACCGCGTGCGCTGTGTGATCGTGGACGCCGGGGCGATCACCGATATCGATTACGCCGCCGCCCATGCGCTGCGCGCACTGATCGCGCCGCTTCAGGCATCGGGCGTGACGGTGCTGTTCGGCCGGGTGTCGGGCTATCTGCGGGCGGACATGCGACGGCATGAACTGACCGATGTGGTGGGCGAGGCGCACCTTTTCGACGAACTGCATGTCGCGCTCGCGGCGGCGCGCGCGTTGCGCGACGTGTCGTCGGGCGCTCCTAGCCCGCCCCCAGCCGCAGAATGATCGCGCCCGCACAGATCAGAACGGCCGCCGCAACCCGTCGTCGCCGGACCGGCTCATGCAGCACCAGCGCCGAGATCGCGACGCCGAAAACGATCGACGTCTCGCGCAGGGCCGCGATCACGGCCACCGGCGCCCGTGTCATGGCCCACAACGCCAGACCGTAGGACGCAAGGGTACCGGCGCCCCCGGTCAGGGCGGCAGCACCATTGCGCGACGCGTAGGCGACCAGCGCGTCGCGTCGGACGATGACGGCCCAGCCGAGAAGCGGCACACCGGTCAGGATCGACAGCCACAGCGTGTAGGCCGCGGGCGCGCCGGACAGACGAACCCCGGTGCCATCGACGAGCGTGTATCCGGCGATGACGACGGCGTTGATCAGCGCAATGGTGGTGCCAGCGTGGCCGTCCTTCCGGCGTTGTCCTCCCGTCATGCACAGGATGCCCGCGCAGATCGTGGCAACACCTGCCCATGCCTCGGTCGATAAGGCATCGCGGCCGAGGCCCAGCGTCGTGGCCGTCGCGACCAGTAGAGGTGCGGTCCCGCGCATGAGGGGGTAGGTCTGGCTCATGTCCGCGAGGTGGTAGGCGCGGGCGACGAGCGCGAAGTAGACAACCTGAAGCAGGCTGGAGGTGGCGAGGTAGGGCCAGCTTGCGCGCGCGGGGGGCGGCAGGAACGGCACGCAGAGCAGCCCGAGCACGGCGGCCGCCGTGGCGACCAGCACCGTGGTCAGAAGCGTGTCGCTGCCGCGCTTGACGATGGCATTCCATGTGGCGTGCAGGGAGGCTGCGAACAGGACGACGGCGAAGACGACGGGAGACATGGCGCGTGTGGGCCGCCGGCTGTTGTTTCGAACGCCAACCGTCTTGCCCTTGGGCGACTCTGTCAACCGAGGGGCAGGGCGTCAGAACTCCGTCACAGCGGCGTAGAACACGCCGCGCCGTTGTCCGTATTGCGCCTGGTACACGCCAACCCCGCTGCCGTCGCGCAATTGATAGTGATGGTCGAAAAGATTGAGAACATCGATACGAAGTTTGATATCGTGACCAAACGGTGGTCGTGTCCAGGTATATTGATAACCGGCATTGAAGATGGCGTAGGCGGGTTCCTTGTCAAGGTTCGCAAAACCACTGCGCAGGCCATTGCCGTAGAACATATCGAGAGAGACCAGATGATGGCGGCCGCTGTACGAAGCGCCGGCCGATGCCGTGTAAAGCCCCTGATGGTCGAGCTGGATCACGTGGGACGCGATGTAGGTCAGTTCGATCGCCTCGAACTGATATTCAGCAGAATTGATCTCCCGCGCCGACGTTTTCACATACGAGAAATTGGTGAAGACCGACCACGGGCCATGACGCCAGGAATTGCCGATTTCCGCGCCATAGACCTGCCCGCGGCGATAGCTGAACGGCGCCAGTATGACGGCGCGCCCGACCTGCCCCAGATCGGTGAGGTTGTGCGCCCATTTTGAAAACGCGTCGATCGTGATCTGATCGTCGCGGGTGACGTGCTGAAGCAGTCCGGCGTCGATATAATGCGATGTTTCGACCCGCGTCGGCGTATCCGTCAGGTTTGCCGCTGCGTTCGTGGTGCCGCCAAACGCGGCCAGTGTCGACGGGTGAATGTACTGCGGCGATGGCGGTGCGAAAAAGCGCGCATAACCGAGATGAAGCGTCGTTGCGGGCGTGGCTTTCCAGACCAGATTGGCACGGGGGCTGAGCTGCCCCTGCTGCCCGAAGGAAGACGCGAAACGATCATAGCGCAGGCCTACATTCAGGGTCAGCGTGCGTGTGATGCGATATTCGTCCTGGAGATAGGCCCCTGCCTCTACCGACCAGTTTCCGGTATTGTCGATTATCCTCCGGGGTGTGGCGCTGGTCTGCACGCCCACGTCGTCAACCGGCAAGACAAGCGAATTGGTGTCCAGCCGTTCGGCGGTATAGTGCCCCAGAAGTCCGGCGCGGATCGTATGGCGGGTGCCGCTGTCCCACGACAGGTCGAGTTGCAGGCCGCCCGTGGTGAAATCGTTGATTTCATGTTCCGCGACGCCCTGAAAGACGAGGTCGCGCACCGGATCGGGCGTGTAATCGATGCGGCCGTACCGGAAATACGGCGATACCTGAAGATTCACGCGCTCTCCGGTGCGTTGATAGGACAGGACCGCATACGCGTTCTGTTCGGTCTGTCGGTCGTCCAGGTCGCGCGAGCGCGGGGCCGCCGTGTCGGTCGAGACACCGTCGATCCGAAAAAGCGCGGGAAGATTCGGTGTGTTGGGCAGTTCAAAGTCGGCCTGCGAGAAACTTGTCAGCAGCGAGAGGCGGCTTTGATTGTCCAGTCGTTCGGACAGGTAGCCGAACGCCTTGATCTGCTGGGTCAGGTCATGGATCGGCCGAAAGGTGTCGGTCGGATTCTCGATACCGATGGTGTTGCGGTTGTACGACACGGTGGCGAAATAATCGAGATGTCCTGTTTGACCGCCAAGCTGAAGCGACGGCGTGACGGTGTTGTAGCTTCCACCATACAGCGAGAGCTGGCTGTGTTTCAGCGACGCCCCGCTTTTGGTCGCGACATCCACCACCCCTGCGGTGCGAAACCCGAACTGGGCGGGCAGGGTGCCGGTCAACAGGCTGACGGTCTGGATGATCCGCGTGTCGAGTTCCTGTCCGAAACCGTTCAGTCCCTCGGGTAGAAGCACGCCGTTCACCCGGTAGGTCAGGCCGCCATGTTCGCCCCGCACGTGCACCTCGCCATAACTGTCGAGCACGACACCGGGCATCCGCAGCATGATCTGGCTGAACGGTGCGTTCTGGCCTTGGGGGGTTGCCGTGATCTGGCGTTGGTCGATCCCGTAGGACACGGCGCCCAGGGCCGGCGACAGGCGTCCACGGGCCTGATCCAGATGCCCGACGACGGAGATCGCCTCGGTGGCATGGGGCGGCGTGGACGCCGGCCGGGTTTTCGGCGTGCGAGGGTTGGGAACCGTGGCCGGCGCAGGGCTTGTCGCGGCGGCGTTGCCTGGGACGAGGACGGTCGATGCCAGCAGGGAGAGCAGGGGCCAATGGAGATGGCGGCGCCAAAATGCACTCCACTCCACAATATAGCAGTTACTATGCTGTGTTCGCGACATATCCGCCTGCCTCCGCCTGTCAGGAACCGGGACGCGCTCCGGGCGTCCGAGGCCACGACATAGCGTGAGCGCGAACAAATATGCAATATGCTATATTAATCACCCGCAGGGAGCACGCGCTCGGTGCTAGCCCGCCCCATGGCGCGCCTGATCGAGGTCAGGCGCTCAGCAGCGCCATGTCCGCATTGGCGGTCGGGGGGGTGTGATCCGGATCGACCATGCGCCGAAGCGCGGCGGGGTAGAGGCGGTGTTCCTGCACCAGAACGCGCGCGGCGAGTGTCTCCGGCGTGTCGCCCGGCAGCACGGGCACGGCGGCCTGTGCGACGATCGGGCCTTCATCCATGCCTTCGGTGACAAGATGCACGGTGCATCCATGCAGACGCGCGCCCGCGCCCAGCGCGCGCTCGTGCGTGTGCAGCCCGGGGAACGCCGGCAGCAGGCTGGGATGGATATTGAGCATCCGGCCAGCCCAGGCGCCGGTCAGGAAGGGGGTCAGAAGACGCATGTACCCCGCAAGGCAGACCAGTTCGACGCCCGCGTCCCGCAGCGTCGCATCGATCGCACGCTCATGCGCCTCCCGATCACGGCCGAAGGGCGTGTGGTCGATGGCGGCGATGGCGAGCCCCGCCTGGCGCGCGGCATCGAGTCCCGCCGCGTCGGGGCGATTGGACAGCACGAGCGCGATGTCCGCCGGGAACCCGGGATCGCGGCAGGCGTCGATCAGCGCGCTCATGTTGCTGCCGCGCCCGCTGATCAGGATGGCGATTCGCCGCTTGTGCATCAGACCCCGGCCCGGAAGGCGGGGTGTGCGGACAGGCGCAGGCTGGCGGGTGCCTGTGCGTCGGACGCGGCGTCCAGACGGCCGATCCGGTAGGCATCTTCGCCCATGGCGGCCAGTTCGGCCAGGACCCTGTCCGGCTCGGGGGTGATCAGCACCATGCCGACGCCGCAGTTGAACACGCGAAGCATCTCGTCGGTCGCCACCTGCCCTGTCTCGGCCAGCCAGCCGAAGACGGGCGGGATCGGCCACGCGGTGCCGTCGATCACCGCGTCACATCCCTTCGGCAGGACGCGCGGCAGATTGCCGGGCAGGCCACCGCCGGTGATGTGGGCGGCGCCATGCAACAGACCGGCGCGATGCAGCGCGAGCACCGGCTGGACATACAGCTTTGTCGGCACCATCAGCGCCTGCGCCAGCGTCCGGTCCGGCGCGAAGGGGGCCGGGGCGTCCCAGCCGAGCCCGCTGTTGCGCACGATCGCGCGGACCAGCGAAAACCCGTTGGAGTGCACGCCGCTCGACGGCAGGGCGATCAGCGTATCGCCCGGGCCGATGGCGCCGGGCAACAGGGCCGAGCGCTCTGCCGCACCGACCGAGAAGCCGGCCAGATCGTAATGTCCGGCGGCATACATGCCCGGCATCTCCGCCGTCTCGCCACCGACCAGCGCACAACCGGATTCGGCGCAGCCGCGCGCGATGCCGCGAACGATCGAGGCCGCGTCCTCGACGGCCAGTTTGCCGGTCGCGAAATAATCGAGAAAGAACAGCGGTTCCGCACCCTGGACCACCAGATCGTTGACGCACATGGCCACCAGATCGACGCCGACGTCCGTATGCAGGCCCGTTTCGATGGCGATCATCAGCTTGGTGCCCACACCATCGGTGCACGACACCAGCACGGGGTCCGTGAACCCGGCGGCCTTGAGGTCGAACAGCGCACCGAAGCCGCCCAGGCCGCCCATCGTGCCGCGTCGGTCGGTCGCGCGGGCGGCCGGTTTGATCGCCTCGACCAGCGCATCGCCCGCCTCGATATCGACACCGGCATGGCGGTATGTGGCGCCCCCCGACGAAGCCTTGGCGGCGGGTCCGTTGGCGGGGACGCCCGTGCTGTCGGACGAAGGCGGGATGCTCATGGGGTGGCGGGCCCTTTTTGGCTTGCCCCGACTCGTTCTGTTCCGCTTTTGTGCGCGTGCGGCTCAGACGGGATCGGGCCGGGATGTGGTCTTCGGCCCCTCTTTAGGGCAGGTCGCGCGCGCGCGCAAAGCGATGGTGCAGGTCTTGATGCAGAAACGGCACGAGCAGGCGGCCTTTGCCGCCACAGGCGCCGGGCAACTTGCCCTGCCGCTCGACCGCGCGGAGGATTTCACCCGCGCGGGTTTCATCTGTGCGCCCTCGAACCTTGAAGCGCGCGCCTGGCTTGGCCACGAGCGCTGGCCGGAGGGGCGTCTGGTGCTCTGGGGTGATGGCGGGTCGGGCAAGACGCATCTTTTGCGCCTGTGGGCTGCGCGCGGCGGTGCGGGGGGCATGATGCTGTGCGAGGGGCCCGCGCTGTCGCAGGGCGATGTGCCCGCGTTGCTCGACAACCCTTGCGGCATTGCGCTTGACGATGCCGATCGCGTGCCGTGCGAGCGTGCGTTGCTTCACCTGCTCAATGCGGCGCGCGAGGCGGCGGTGCCCGTCCTGATGGCCGCACGGCTTCCCCCGGCGCGCTGGCCCGTCGTGCTGCCCGATCTGCAGAG
>NZ_JABXXR010000109.1 GCF_013376175.1 Ameyamaea chiangmaiensis | reverse complement strand
GGATCCACGGCCGCCAGGCGCTCCAGCAGGGCGGCCGGGCCCAGTGCCTCGACCAGGGAGCGTGCCTCGGCCCGGGCGTCCGCCCCTGGGTCGGGCACTTCGGCCAACCCATCGGTCAGGGCGCGGAAATACAGCCCCGTGCCCCCGCACAGGATCGGCACTCGACCGGTCGTCCAAGCCTCGTCCATCGCATGCAGGGCCTGTGCGCGCCACCAGGCGACGCTGCCCGTCTCGCGCGCCGGCAGAACGCCGTAGAGACGGTGCGGGGCTTGCGCCAGTTCCGCGGCATCCGGACGCGCCGTCAACACCGAGAGTTCGCGATAGACCTGCATCGAGTCCGTGTTGATGACCGTGCCGCCGATCCGGGTGGCGAGGTCGAGCGCCAGCGCCGACTTCCCCGAGCAGGTCGGGCCGGCGAGCAGAATCGCCACGCGCTCCGAAGGCGCGGACGGGGGCGGGGTTGCGGGTTGCATCATGGCCGCAAGCCTGCCACACGCGCAGCATCATGACACGTTCGCATTGCCTGACCCTCGTGGTGAACCGCGCCGCCGGCACCCTGGCCGCCCCCGTCATCGACGCCGCGCGCGAGATGGTGAAGGGCGCGGCACCCGTCGTGCTCTCGGCGGGGGAGGCGGTGGACATTCCCTGCGGCGCGCCCGGTTCGGGCAGCGCGCAGCTGTCAACCATTCGCGCCGCCCTGAACGGCAAGGGGGTCGACGTGCTGCTGACCCGTGCGCGCGGACGCCGCAAGGGCCTTCTGATCGCCGACATGGACAGCACGATCGTCACGGGCGAGACGCTCGACGAACTGGCCGAATATGCCGGTATCGGCGAGGCCGTGCGGGCGATTACCGCGCGTTCGATGAACGGTGAGATGAACTTCGAGGAGGCCTTACGCGCGCGCGTGGCGCTGCTGCGCGGCAAACCTGAGGCCTTGCTGGAGCGCGCATGGGCCGATGTCACGCTGAATGAGGGCGCGAAGACACTGGTCGCCACGATGCGCGCGCACAATGCAACGACGGCGCTGATTTCGGGCGGCTTTACGTTCTTCACGGCGCGTGTGGCCGAACTCTGCGGTTTTGCGGAACATCATGCCAATCATCTGGGTACGGACGGCGATGTGTTCGACGGGACGGTCGGCGAGCCGATCGTGGGGCCGGACGCGAAGCTTGCGCATCTGGAACGGCTGAGTGCGGCGCGGGGGCTGAAGCTGTCAGCCACCTTATGCGTGGGGGACGGGGCCAACGACCTGCCGATGCTGCGCCAGGCGGGACTGGGGGTTGCCTTCCATGCCAAGCCCGTCGTGCGGCAGGCGATCGAGCAGCAGGTCAACCATGCCGGGCTGCGGGCACTGCTGTTCGCGCAGGGCTATACCGCCCGGGATCTTCGTGACGACTGAGCGGTAACGCTTCGGTGTAAGCCGCCGTTCTTAACCAGCGGGTCACGTTTGGCCGCTAAGCCTCTCGCACGATGGAATTGACCGTCTGCGCGAATGGGGAAGAGTGCGTGGCTGAAGACAGGGCAAGCGCCAATAGCGCCGGCACGGCAGGGGCGGAGTGCCTGATCGCGCGGCGTCCCGTGGCCCGTGGGTCGGTGTCCGCGCGGGCGCGGGCGCGCAAGTTGCTGTTCCTGCCGCGTGTCCGGCTGGCCGACGGGGCGGTGACCGGTGCCGCTGCGTTCGCGGCCACGCCGCATCAGGCGCTGTCGGCGATTGCCCTTGGGCAGCGTCCACCCCGCCGCGCGCTGCGAGAGGAAGAACGTGACCTTCGCCTTCTGCTGCACGCCTGCCAGAGCGCCGCGCGGTGGCGGGGCGCCTATCGACTGTCGTTCGCGCTGGGATCGGTCAGCGCGCCGGATGTCGACTTCGTGCTCCGACTGCGCGAGATTCTGGTCCAGTCCGGCCTGTCGCCGGATCGGCTTGATCTGGAGTTTCAGGAAGAAGGCTTCGGACAGGAGACCGACGAGTTGATCTTCACCCTGGCCGCGTTGCGCGATGTAGGCGTAGGCACGATCCTGACCGGATTCGGGCGCGGAGCGTCCAGCCTGACGCTGCTGCGCGACAGGGCGCTGGCCGGCCTTCTGAGCGGCATCAAGCTGGATCGGACGCTGTTCTATTCGGCTGCCCTGTCCGGACCCGATGTCGGACACTGTCCGCTCGACCAACTGGACCAGAGCTTCATTCGCGCGGCCATCGGCGCGGGCCGGAATTTCGATATCGCGGTGCACGCGGAAGGCGTCAACCATGTCACCGTGGCCGATTTCCTGCGCGATGTGGGGTGCGACGAGGCCGTCGGCACGTGCTTCAGCGCACCGGAGAGTGCCGAACGTATGACCGCCCGGCTGGAGCGCGACCGTCACCCGGCGCGGCACTGACCCGCCGCACCTCCCGTCGTCCACCCGACCCCTGACACCTTCGCGCCGGCGTGGGGGCCCGTGAACCGGCTCCGCCACGAATCAGGGCGAAGCCGGCCTGTCATCAGTAGCGGTAGAGGTCGTGCTTGAACGGGCCGTTCACGCCAACGCCGATATACTCGGCCTGCGTCTGCGACAGGCGCGTCAGTTCCGCGCCGACCTTGGCCAGATGCAGGGCGGCGACCTTCTCGTCGAGGTGCTTGGGCAGCGTGTAGACCTTGGCCTCGTACTTGCCCTCGGGCGCGGTCCACAGCTCGATCTGCGCCAGCGTCTGGTTCGTGAACGAAGCCGACATCACGAAGGACGGGTGGCCGGTCGCATTGCCCAGATTGACCAGACGGCCCTCGGACAGGACGATCAGGCGCTTGCCGTCGGGGAACTCGACCTCGTCGACCTGCGGCTTGACGTTGTCCCACGTCAGGTTGCGCAGCGCCTCGATCTGGATCTCGGAATCGAAGTGACCGATGTTGCAGACGATGGCGCGGTGCTTCATTGCCCGCATGTGGTCGATCGTGATGACGTCCACATTGCCCGTCGCGGTAACGAAGATGTCGCCGCGCGGCGCGGCGGCTTCCATCGTCACGACCTCATACCCTTCCATGGCAGCCTGCAGGGCGCAGATCGGGTCGGCCTCGGTCACCAGAACGCGGCAGCCGGCATTGCGCAGGGAGGCGGCCGAGCCCTTGCCCACATCGCCGTAGCCCGCGACCACGGCGACCTTGCCGGCCATCATCACGTCGGTGCCGCGACGGATCGCGTCGACCAGGCTTTCGCGGCAGCCATACAGGTTATCGAACTTCGACTTGGTGACGCTGTCGTTGACGTTGATTGCCGGCACCTTGAGCGTGCCCTTGCGCGCCATCTCCCACAGACGGTGAACGCCGGTGGTCGTCTCTTCCGACAGGCCACGCACATCGGCCAGAAGCTCGGGATACTTGTCGTGCATCAGCACGGTCAGGTCGCCGCCGTCGTCCAGGATCATGTTCGGGGTCCAGCCGTCCGGGCCCTTCACGGTGGCTTCGATGCACCACCAGAATTCCTCTTCCGACAGGCCCTTCCACGCAAAGACCGGCACGCCGGTGGCGGCGATCGCCGCGGCGGCATGGTCCTGGGTCGAGAAGATGTTGCACGACGACCAGCGCACGGTCGCGCCCAGAGCCGTCAGCGTCTCGATCAGGACGGCGGTCTGGATCGTCATGTGCAGACAGCCGGCGATCCGCGCGCCCTTCAGTGGCTGCGATGCGCCATATTCCTCGCGCAGGGCCATCAGGCCGGGCATTTCGCCCTCGGCGATCGAGATTTCCTTGCGGCCCCACGTCGCGAGGGCAATGTCGCGGACCTTGTAATCGGCTTCTGCGCTCATGGTCTGTCCTGTCTGCTGAAATTCCGTGCTGGGCCGCATATATCGGCTCAGACCGTGCGCGGCTAGGCCATGGGCCGATCTTTCGCCGCGAACCGCGCATCAGGCGCCACGGAGGAACTTGCGGCATCGCCCACACTCGGGCACTCATGCGAGACCTTCGCGCGATGAACCGAACGGGAGCCCGCCCATGACGCCACCTCTCCCGGGGAAAGAGATCGCAACCGAACGCCGGGCGAGCGACGGCCTCGTCTGGGCGGTCCGGTATGAACCGACGGCCGGCACGATCGTGCCCCTGTCACCCCGGGAGGTCGACGCTCGCGTCTCGCGCGCGTTTGACGAGGCGGTGGCGGTCGACGACGAGGCCGACGACGCGCCGCAATCCTGGATCTGGCTGCATTATGACACGGTGCACAGTGCGGCGCGCGCGCGTGTCGATGCGTTGCCATGCCTGCCCGACGACGTGCGCACGATGCTGGCTGGCACCGAATACGGCACCCATATCGAAGCAATGCCGGGCCTTGTCTGGGGCGTGCTGCCCGCCTTCGACGAGACGGGACCAGACGATGACGTGTCGGTCTGCGCCTGGCGCTTTGCGCTGACGCCGGATCTTCTGATTACCACGCGCCGCCATCCGGTTCCCGCGCTGGGCGTTGTCTATCGTCAGTTGGAGCGCGGGCAGGAAGCCACGCGGCGGCCGGTGATGATCGTCGAACGCACCCTGCGCGAGTTCACCGACAGCGTGCGCCGCCAGATCACCGTCCTCGACGATCAGCTCGACCGGGCCGAGGATGTGCTGCTGCTAATCGACAATTCCTCCGACCTTGGCCACATCAGCGGTATCGTGGGCAAGGTGCGGCGTCAGTTAACTGAGCTGCGCCGCGTCATGGCCCCGCTCAACCGCCTGTTCCGGGGCGAGGATCTGGAACTGCCGGAGTGGGCGGAGGACGAACTGCGCGACCGGGCCGAGCGTCAGACCCACGCCGCCCTGGACGACCTGATCGCGTTACAGGAACGTGCGCGCTCGCTTCAGGACGAGCTGGCGTCCAGCCAGGCAGAGGAAACGAACCGGCGCCTCTATATCGTGTCCGTGGCCACGACGTTGATGCTGCCTGCCACATTCGTGACCGGATTTTTCGGCATGAACACCGGGGGCATGTTCCTGTCGCAGGGACGCTTCGGTACGGTGGAGGCCGGCATCGTGTGCTTCCTGTTCATGGGCATCACGTATCTGCTGCTGAAGTTCGCACGGTTGCTGTGAACCCGTCCGGGGTGCGCACGCTGTCACCAAACACACGATAAAGACTGGAAGAGGAAGAACGCCATGGACGCGACCACCGAGACCGGTTCGACGGCCGGGCAGGAACAGCATGACGGGTTTCCTGTCTCGGCCAGTTCGCTCCTGTCCGAACGTCGGCTGCACACCCTCAAGCAGGGAGACATGTTCGGCGTGTTCGACCAGACGGGCGACGTGCTCTGGGGGCCGGGGATCGCCGACGGGCTGTACTTCCACGACACGCGTTATCTGTCGGGCCTGACCACCACCCTGATGGGCGCACGACCCATTCTTCTGTCGGCCACGGTGCGCGAGAACAACGTGATGTTGTCGGTCGATATGACCAACACCAACGTGACTCAGGCCGACGGCGAAAAGCTCGACCATGATCTCCTGCATGTCCGCCGGTCGCGCTTCCTTTGGAACAAGACGTGCTACGAGCGACTGGAAGTGCGCAATTTCGACGTCGTGCGTCGCGAGGCCGTGCTGGAACTCGGGTTTGCCGCCGATTTCGCGGACCTGTTCGAGGCGCGCGGCTCTGTCCGCAAGCGACGCGGAACACTGCGCGAGCCCGAGATCCACGCCGACCGTGTGCTCCTGTCTTATGACGGGCTCGATAATCGGCGTCGCACCACGATGCTGCGGTTCTCGCCCGAACCGGAAAGCCTGACGGCCTCGAAGGCCTCGTTCCGTTTCTCGCTTGCTCCGGGCGAACGTATTCTCGTGCATTACGAGATAGAGTGTGATCCGGCGCCCGACCAGCCACACTCCCCCGGGCGGGAATTCCTGTTCGCGGCGGTCGAGGCGCGGCGCGCACTGCGTCTGTCGTCATCGCGCGCGGCGGCGATCGCCACGTCGAACGAAATTTTCAACGAGGCGATCCGGCGCTGCGTCTGCGACATCTACATGTTGCTGACCGACAAGCCGACCGGGCCGTATCCCTATGCCGGCGTGCCGTGGTTCAGCACCGCCTTTGGGCGTGACGCGCTGATTACCGCGATGCAGACCCTGTGGCTGGACCCGGCGATTTCCCGTGGCGTGCTGAATTATCTCGCCCTGCATCAGGCGGACCGGGAAGACCCTGTGGCCGATGCCGAACCGGGCAAGATCCTGCACGAGGTGCGCCATGGCGAGATGGCCGAGCTGGGCGAGGTGCCGTTCCGGCATTACTACGGCTCGGTCGACTCCACGCCGCTGTTCGTCATGCTGGCGGGAGAATACCTCGAACGCACCGGCGACGTGGCGTTGATGAGCCGCCTGTGGCCGAATATCGAACGTGCGATCGAATGGATCGACCGATACGGCGATCGCGACGGCGACGGCTTCGTCGAGTATGGCCGCCGCAACAGCGAAGGGCTCATCAACCAGGGCTGGAAAGACAGCTACGACAGCGTCTTCCATGCCGACGGGACGCTGGCTGAAGGGCCGATCGCGTTGTGCGAGGTCCAGGGTTATGTGTATGGCGCGCGACGCGCGGCAGCACTGATCGGCCGCAGACTCGGACGCACGACCTACGCCGATCGGTTGGACGCGCAGGCGGAATCGCTGAAAATCGCGTTCAATCTGAAGTTTTGGGATGATGCGCTCGGCACGTATGCGATGGCGTTGGACGGCCATAAAAAGCCGTGCCTGGTGCGTTCGTCCAATGTCGGGCACCTGCTGCTGACCGACATCGCGTTGCCCGAGCGCGTGCCTTCGGTGGTGCGTACGCTGATGGATCGTTCGTCCTTCAGCGGCTGGGGCATCCGCACCATCCCGCAGGGCGAAGCGCGCTATAATCCCATGGCCTACCATAACGGCTCGGTCTGGCCGCATGACAACGCCCTGATCGGTTTGGGCTTCGCGCGGCAGGGGTATCTGGAAGAAGCGTCACGGGTGTTTCACGGTCTGTTCGATGCGGCGTTCTACACCGACCTGCGCCGTCTGCCCGAGCTGTTCTGCGGCTTTGGGCGGAACCGGGCCGAGGGGCCGGTGCGCTATCCGGTCGCGTGTTCGCCACAGGCCTGGGCCGCGGCGGCACTGCCGGCGCTGGTGCAGGCGACGTTGGGGCTCAGCTTCGATCCCGATACGATGACGGTGCATTTCCGCAAGCCGCGCCTGCCGCCGTTCCTCGACAGCATGACGCTCTATAACCTTGCCGTCGGCGGCGAGAGCGTCACGGTCCGGCTGGTCCGGGTCGATGACGAGGTGGCGATCAACGTCGTGGAGCGCACGGCGCTGATCCGGGTGCAGATCACGAGCTGAGACTTCGGCCGGGCGGGGTTTTGTGGCGCGCGCGCTGCTGATAGACTGCCGGGATGCGGCGCGTTCCCTACCCCTGTCTGCTCGTGGCTCCGCTGATCCTGGGCCTGACCCTCGGCGGTTGTTCGGCCACGACGCGTCTGTTCGGCCCCCCTCCGGCGGACATGACGGAGGCCGAGCCCGAGGACGCACCCCTGCATCCCCGCAATCGTCATCCGCATGAGGTGATCTACGCCCGCGCGTCGCCGCTGGAGCGGCTGGATCCTTCGGACCAGCCGCAGCGGGGCGGCTTCTCGGTAGGCGGTCCGGGCGGGGCGGTGCCCGTGACGCCACAGACCGTCTCGACGGACACGCAGGTCAGTTACGGCCATGCGGTATCGTCCTACGGTCATCAATAGCCGGGGTGTGACGCCAATGTGATCGACCGCCGTGTCGTGGGACGTGACCGGCGGACCCAGTCGCGCGTTGAAGAAGGGCAGGACGGCGTGATCCGTTCTTCCTCAGCGCACCGGGAGGTCATCATGCGCAAGACAATTGTGACGTCGGGCGAATGCCCGGAAGCCTTGATGGCGTCGGCGATCACGGCACGGCCCGAACTGTCGACTCTTCTTGATCGCTATCTCGCGTCGGGACGACCCAATGGGTTCGAGCTGCTGCGTACGGCCGCCGAGGATGCCGCGCAGTATCGCGTCTTCCGGCAATGGAGTTGCGGGACGGGTGTCCCGATGGCAACCCCGGAACTCTGCGTGCAGCTTCTGCCGCAAACGGCGATGATCGCGTTGCAGGCCGAGACCGGCCTTGGACCGGAAGCGCTGTCGATCGAACTGGCCGGCGCGCTGCCCTGTGCCGTGCGGCGCCACGCGCTGGCGTGTTCGGTCGGGCATAGCGCACCGTTCGAGAAACGCGCGCGCGACATTGGTCGTCACGAACCGCCCTCGCGGCGTCAGTGGCGCTGAGCGTGGCGACGGCCCGGGTCGTCAGTGATTGACCTGCCCGGTCTGGTTGACATCGGAGTGGTAGCCCAGGCTCTCAAGCCGTTCCTGTTCGGTCGTGGCCTTTTTCGTAGCGTGGCCGCCACAGGCGGACAGGGCGAAGGTGGTGAACAGCAGGCAGGCGATGGTCTTGGTCATGGGTGGTCAGGCGCTCGCGTCTGAGGGGTGGGGTGATCATTTGTGCCGCCTCGCGCGTCCCAGACAAGGGGGAAGATGGCCGCGCCCGCTATTCCCACGCGATGGGATCGGGTGTGATGCCGTAGGAGACGGACTCCTCCTCCGACGAGGCCTGTGACGAGGCCAGTGGCAGCCAAACGATGAAGGTGGTGCCGTGCCCGGGCTCGCTCTCGACGATCAGGCGCCCGGCATGGCGGTCCAGAATGTGTTTCACGATCGCAAGCCCGAGGCCGGAGCCGCTGACCCGGGTCGCGGTGTTTTCGACGCGGTAAAAACGCTCGGTCAGACGGGGAAGGTGACGTGCGTCGATCCCAGGGCCGTTGTCGGCTACGCACAAGATCGCCCCGTCGTCGCGGGGCCATCGCCCGTCCTGCGGTGCGCGCGCCACGGAAAGATCGATCCGGCCGTCCAGTGGGCGGGCCGCGCCCGCGTATTTGATCGCGTTTTCGATCAGGTTCATCAGAACCTGCACCATCTGATCGCCATCAGCGCGAATCGGCAGGTCGTCGTGGGGGGGCGCCATGACCAGCGTCATGGACGTGCCATGCACCAGCGCCGAGGCCTCGGCCATGGCGCGTTCCATGATGATCACGGCGTCGGCGATTCCCCGTGGTCGCTGATGCTCCAGCTGCTGCACGCGGGAGAGGGTCAGCATACGGTCGATCAGCCGTTGCATGCGCGCGGCCTGGGCGGCCATGACACCCAGAAACTGTTGCTGGGCGGCGGGATCGTCCGCTGCCGGCCCCCGCAGGGTTTCGATGAAGCCGGTCAGCGCGGCCAGAGGGGTGCGCAGCTCATGGCTGGCATAGGCGACGAAATCCGCGCGCGTGCGCTCCAGTGCGTCCTGCGCCGTATGATCGGACACAACGGCCACCGTCTGCCCCGCGTCCGTGCCGCTCGCGGGCAGTCGACGCATGTGGGCGCGGATCACACGGCGTACCGGCACGTCGAGCGCCAGCGTGGCACAGGCGGACTCGGTTTCGCGAAGAGTGGCGGCCACGTCCTGCAGGGCGGGGTGGCGGGCGACGGCGCCCAGCGTCTCGCCATAAAGCTGCCGGGCTCCGTTGTTGGCGTAGGTGAGCGTCCCATGCCGATCGAGCAGGATCACCGGGTCGGGCATCAGGTCGAGCGAGTCGGCGATAAAGCCCGCGCGCGCGGCGGGGGGCTCGGCGGTCGAACGGGCCGACAGGACGGGACGGCGCGGCCAGCGCCTTCCGACGGTGGCC
>NZ_JABXXR010000108.1 GCF_013376175.1 Ameyamaea chiangmaiensis | reverse complement strand
CAGCGCGCAGGCGGCCGAGCGCGCCCTGACCTCCGCGCGGGCCGAGATCAACAGTCCCAGCGTCGTGCGCGTGGCCAAGTATGTCCCGGGCAAGGGGGTCACCTTCCATGCCGGCCAGATCGATATCAATTTCTCCGGTTTCGTGAACGGGTTCTATACGTTCAACAGCCCGGGCGGCGGCCGCCCGGTCGCCGGCGGCATCTCGACCGGCTCAAGCGGTTTCGACACGTCGGGCGTGCGCAACGGCCTGCTGCCGGCGGGCCTCCTGGTCAAGGTCAGCACGACGCAGGACGGCCTGGACATGTCGGCCAATTTCGGATTCTACCCCGGCCTGAACAACAACGATCCGGGCGCCTTCAACGCCAACAGCGGTGGCAGCGCGGTGGGTCTGGGCACGGCGGGCCTCGATGTGCGTCAGGTCTTCGCCACGGTCGGCAACGCGCGTATCGGCACGTTCAAGGTCGGACGCGATCTGGCCCTGTTCGGCGCGGACGCGATTCTGAACGATGCAACGCTCCTGTCCGTCGGCTCGACGGGCAGCAATGCCAATCCGGCCAATACGTCTCTGGGGCGTATCGGCGTCGGTTATGTGTATGCCGACTGGATTCCGCAAATTTCCTACGCCTCGCCGACCTGGAAAGGGTTGCAGGGCACGATTGGCATTTTCACACCTCTTGACGAATATAACTATGCTGGCAGCGGCTACTCCGCAGCAAACAGCCAGCACAGCGCGCCGATGATTCAGGGCAAGGCAACCTATGACGTCACGCTCGGCGATCTCAAGGCACGATTCTGGTCGAGCTTCCTGATCCAGCATCAGCAGCACCTGACCAGCAGCGCGATCCCGACCACGCAGAACCGCAGCACGACGGCCGAAGCCGCCGATGTGGGCACCAAGCTGACCTACGGGCCGTTCGAAGGGGTGGCGTATTACTATTACGGCAGCGGCCTCGGCACGACGGGACTGTTTTTCGACGGCGTCAGCGCAAGCGGTCGCAAGCGCGATTCGGAAGGCTATTACGTGCAGGGTGCCGTCAAAGTCATGCCGCGCCTGAAATTCGTCGGCAGCTACGGCGTCAGCAATCTGTATCAGGCACCGGGGGAATCGATCCCGCTTCTGGTACGGCGCAACCAGTCCGAAGTCGGCGCGGGGTACTATAACCTGACCGACTGGCTGACGCTGATGGCCGAATACGCCCACACGGAATCGGCCGCCCATGGTCCGAACCACAACAAGGACAACACGGTCTCCGCCGGTGCCGCACTCTTTTTCTGAAAACGCCTGAGCGCGGCCGGGCGCGCTCCGACCTCAGGGTTGCGGTGCGGCGGCAGGGCCGTGGCACACGTCGAACGCTTCGGCGATCTGTGCCGACAGGGCATTGAGCACGACGGGCTTGCGCACGACTGGAATGTGCCGAAAGCGCTCCGGTATCATGACGTTGTCGCCATAGCCGGTCGCAAATACGAACGGAATGTTCATCGCAACCAGAAGATCGCCGATGACCGCCGACGTATCGTCGTTCAGGTTGAAATCCAGAACGCCCACGTCTGGCCGGAATGTTCCCAGCGCCAGACGGGCATGAATCGCGTCGGGCGACAGTCGCACCTCCAATGCGCCCAGCTTGCGCAGCATATCCTCCGTGTCGAGCGCAATCAGCGACTGGTCTTCAAGAAGCAGAACGGACTTGCCCCGCAGGGGCTGTCCGGCGACTGCCGGGAGCACGGGGGCGACAGTGGACGGGACGGCCTCTCTGTCAGAAACATGGCGTCCAGGAACGCCGAGTTTCACGATCAGGCCCGCGGGATCATACGTAATGTCGACGCTGCCGCCCAGATCATAGGTCACCGCGCTCTGGATCAGGCGCGAGCCGAACCCCTGGGCGACGGGCGTCTTCACCGGCGGGCCGCCCGACTCACGCCAGGTGATCGTGCAGGACCCGTCCTCCGCGCGCTCCCACGCGATATCGACCAGACCCTCCGCCACGGACAGCGCGCCATACTTGGCCGCGTTGGTCATCAGTTCGTGGATTACCAGCGCCAGCGCGCCAAACGCGCGATCGTTCAGGCACAGCTGTTCACCCGACACGGTAATGCGATCGACACCGTCGCTGCCCCGATGCAGCCCGGCTTCCGCAGCGATCAGGGTCGCCAGATCGCCGCCCACGCTGTGGCTGATGGACTGGTCGTGCGCGAACGCCAGTGCCCGCAAACGCCCTTCCAGCGCCGAGGAGTAGTCCTCGACCGTTGCCGCGTGCGTTCCGGTCTGAAGCGCGATCGACTTCACCAGCGTGATGATGTTCTTCACGCGATGATTCAACTCGTCATTGAGAACGCGTCGGCGATGCTCCAGCCGGTTGCGTTCCTCGGCGGTGATTTCATGCTGTTTGAGGAAGATATCGCGCAGGTAGGTCCGAACTGCCTCCGCCACGCCCTGTTCGGCGTCACGCCACGGGCGGGACTGGTGACGAACGTCCTCGCGCCACAGGTCGAAGCTGCCACGCGGGCTGAGCCGTGGACCGTGGGCCCCGGGAACCACACGCTTGACGGGCTCTCCGGCCCAGACCACCTCGTGTGCTTCTTCGCTTCTGAAAAAGATAAGGTAGTCACGCGGCGTTGCCGAAAGGGGCACGGCCATCGCACCGGCCACGTTCGTGCCGTACACGTCCTTGCCGGTGCGGCGCCGCAGGTCCTGCGTATGCCACACGCTTGAACGCGTTGCCTCGGCATCGCTGCCGGACGCGCGGCTTTCATGCGCGAGATAGGACACCAGATCGGACGCTTCGGCCGCACTTGGCGCGTCGCCGGTGCTCGTCCACCGATCGTTGATCCACACGCCCACACCCTGACAGTCGACAAGCGCCATGAAATCGCTGACGTGACGCTGCAACGCATCGACCAGCGTCTCGCCCGTCGAAAGGGTGGCCAGAATGTCGTCCAGCCGACGCCGGGCCACGGCGGACGCGACCATCTGCGCCCGTCGCTCCGCGATGGAGATCTGAAGCGAGAAATACTGCACGAACAGTTCCGCGCCGATCCGCATCGAAATTGGCGTGATCCGGGGCGAGTCGTGATGGCACGAGATCAGGCCCCACAGTTCCCCGTCCACCACGATCGAGAGCGACATCGACGCCGACACCCCCATGTTCTGCAGATATTCGCAGTGAATGGGCGAGACCGAGCGCAATTGCGCGAACGACATGTCCACGGGCTGTTCGCCCGGTTCAAGCGCGGGCCTCAGCACGTCAGGCTGATAGGACGCGTCGCCGATCATCCGCACGGTGTTCAGCAGATAGAGCCTGCGGGCCTGATAAGGAATGTCGGCGGCGGGAAAGCGCTGGTCCATGAAGCTGTTGAGTGTGGGCCGCCGCGCCTCGGCGATGACCTGACCCGCGCCGTTATGAAGGAACTGATAGACCATGACGCGGTCATAGCCGAGCATCGCGCGCACAAGACGTGCCCCGGCACGGGCCAGCGCATCGACTTCGGTCTCAAGCCCGATGCGACGGATCAGCGTCTGCGTGAAATCGAGTGCTTCCTGCGCGCTGCGCGTGCCGTCCATCGACGGTTCGAGTTCGACAAACACCCGGTCGCGGTAGCGATGAATCGTCGCATCGAACAATGTCTCGGTATGGTCGAGCGAGACGCCGAGCACCACACCCGCGACCTCCGACCCACCCGACCGCGCGGCGGCATT
Organism: Ameyamaea chiangmaiensis; assembly: GCF_013376175.1. GTDB lineage: Bacteria > Pseudomonadota > Alphaproteobacteria > Acetobacterales > Acetobacteraceae > Ameyamaea > Ameyamaea chiangmaiensis. The sequence continues at coordinate 6,066 of NZ_JABXXR010000108.1, read as the reverse complement.
ACGAACGTCGTGGACCGCCTTGTGTCCGATAATGGCCGCAAGCGGCGTGCCGCGCGTCAGCGGTTCGGGGAATCCCGTGATCGCGCAGACATTGGACGACCAGTAGACGACATCGAAGCTGGAGGGATCGAGGACCAGCATGGCCCCGTGCGGCTGGATGCTGCCGGGGATATGAATCGGCTCCAGATCGCAGTTGGTCAGATCGACTTTCACGACTGGCTGCCGTGGGTGCTGGCACACGCGTCGGTCGACGCAAAGTGCACCACAGCGACACAGGCGGCGGAACGAATCACGCCGGAAACCGATATAACCGTGTCACACAAAGGAAAAGAGTGCATCAATGTCCGTCACTGTCCCACTCGTCGAACCACACACTCGGCGGCAATACGCGGCACACACCGGCATTTCGTCCGCACTTTCCATACCGAGATCGCGCGACGGACTTCACGTCTCGATTTAGCCAACCGACCATCGAGACACCGTGCGCACCGCCGCGCGGCGGCCATGGCGGCTCGAATGTTTCTTGGTGACATAACTTTGCCCTCCTGTCTGTTCAAGAGTGAACACACAGGACAACTCCGGTGAAATTCGCTTATGACGGTTTCCCCCGACACGTTCGGCACAAATGACTTTCTGGCAGCCCTGTCGGCAGACGATCGTGAGAGATTACGGCCGCGCCTGCGCGAAAGCGATCTGGCGCCCGGCACCATCCTTCAGCATGCGGGCGAGGACGTGACGTCCACGTGGTTTCCATGCGGTGCCGCGATGGCCAGTTTCTGCGTGGAAGAGATGGACGGCCGGACCGTCGATGTCGCGGCGGTCGGCCGCGAGGGTGCGATCGGCGGGATCGTCTCGCACGGCAGCCTGCCGTCGTTCTCCACCGCCACCGTCCGCTTTGGCGGCACATTCCTGCATATGCCGATCGTCGAGCTGGAACAGGCGCAGGAACAGTCGCCGCACCTGCGCTACTGGTTCGCCCGGTATTCCGACTGCCTTCTGGCGCAGATCTTCCAGAACTGTGCCTGCAACGCCACGCACAATGTCGGCCAGCGGGCCGCGCGCTGGCTGTTGGCGGGGATCGACCGGACCGGTTCGACCGACCTGCGCATGACACAGGAGCAACTGGCCGACATGCTCGGCGTCGGTCGACCCTTCGTGAACCGGGTCATCTCGACTCTGCGCGCCGAGGGTATCGTGGCGACGGCGCGCGGACATATCCGCATTCTCGACCGCAGCGCCCTGGAAAAGCGGACCTGCGCGTGCACGAACCTGACGCGCCAGCATTTTTCAACCGTGTTCGGCGCGCTCTACACGTCCTGACCCTGCCGGACCGAGCCCTCAGCCGTCCGCGCCGGCCAGCGTATCGAGCGCACGAAATGCCGCCCGCGCGGTGTCGAACATCGCCTGCGCGGCGGCGAGAGCCTGCTGCCCGTCGTAGTCCGGCGCGGTGTCGAGCGCTTCGACAAACGCGCGCCAGGACGATCCGTCCGTCTGTTCGGCCAGATGCCGCGCGCCATGTTCGCGGTCGAACCCCAGCGCCAGCGCCTGTTGCCGCAGGAGCCGCGCGCCCATCGCCGACCCTTCGAGCACGTACGCGCCGCCCAGCAGGGCCGACCGGCTGTCGAGCCGCAACGGTGCAATCGCGACGGCCACCGGTGATAGGCCCAGCGCCGACAGATCGTCACGCAAAGCCGGCGCTATCGGGCGCGGTCGCACCGCCACCGGCAGGTCGGACCAGTCGCCGCGCGCCAGAGCCTGCTCCGCGTGGGAGCGAAACGCCTCCATGCCCCGCAGGTACCGGGCGTAGGCGCCAGCATCGGTAAGCGTGCCCACCATGTGATCGAGGGTCTCATGCCCGGTCCGCGTGCCGTCGCGCAGCGCGAACCGTCGTGCGCCGACGGCCATTATCGCCCCTCCCGCGTCAGAACGACGCACCCCGAACACCGCCGCGCCAGACCTGCTCGATTCGGTCGACCGCGGTGATGTCGGCGCTGGGGTCCGCGCCGAGAATCACCAGATCCGCACGCCGACCTACCGCGATCGATCCCCGGTCGTCGAGCTTCATCAGCGCCGCGGCCCGGGAGGTAGCCAGACTTAGTGCCTCAAGCGGCGTCAGACCGGCCTGCACATACAGCCGCAGCTCACGGTGCTCGGCATAGCCCGGAATGCGCAGCGGCATCGCGCCGGAATCCGTGCCGAAGCCGACATTGACACCCGCGCGCACCAGACGGACGAGGTTCTGCTGGTTCATGGCCACAGCCCTGCGCGAGGCCTCCGCCAGGGGCGCGTTCAGGGTCTTCTGGCGCCATGCGGCATCGGAGAATTCGGCCCGCAGCGCCGGGTCCAGTCCCTGCGCCAGTTCTGGCTGGTCGATCAGGCCAGGTTCGGCCGCGTAAAGATAGCTGGCTTCGTCCAGCTGGATCGTCGGGATGTACCACGTGCCCGCGCGCTTCATCGCGTCGATCAGCGCCTGGTCGACCGGCTGGTCGCGGACGCCATGGGCAAGGATGTCGGCATGGGCGGCCACCATCAGCCTAGCGTAGCGCAGATCGTGAATATGGACGGCAACGCGCAGCCCGCGCGCATGCGCCTCCTCGATTGCGGCCTGCCAGATGGCGGGCGACATGATGGGCAGGCCAGGCTTTCCCGCGACCCCGTTGCGGAAATCGTCAACCCACAGCTTGACGAGGTCCGTTCCCTCGTCCGCCATCCGGTCCACCGCCGCGCGGGCGTCCTTCGGTGTCGCGGGACGCAGGATCTGGCCCGGGTCGGCGTGCATCATGCCGTCCGGCGGCGCGCCACCGGGTACGCTGATCCCCTGATCCACCCCGAACAGATCGGCGCCCGCGTTCGTGCCGGCGTGCTGCTCGCGCCGCAGGGTGTCAAACAGGGGCGATTTGGTCACGCCGAGCGCCGTGACGGTGGTCACGCCATACGCCTCATACTGGCGCAGGGCGGCCAGAATCACGGCGCGCGTGAAGTGGCCGCCATCCACCGTGGCACCCTGCACCAGCCCCACATGGGAATGATCGGACATCAGGCCCGGTATCATGGTGTCGCCGGCAAGATTCAGCACCGTCGTGCCGGCAGGCACGGGCGGTGCGGGATCGCTTGCCGTAATCGCGGCAATGCGTCCGTTCTCCACCAGAACGGCGCGATCGGGCTGCGCGGGCGCACCCGTTCCGTCAATCACCCGGACATGCGTGAACAGAACCGGCGGCGGCCCGACGGGCGCCCCGGCGCGGGCAACGGCGGCCGTGCCAGCAACCGACGCGGCAAGGCAGGCAAGCAGGCGGAGCATCATGCGTTTCATCCCGGTCTGTTCCGATCGCACCCACCCTGCCCCAGCTCCCGGCTCAGGACCAGCGGGAGCGGTACCGTGGCGTTCACGCGTGCCAGGGCACCACGAGATCGGCCCGCGCCCGCGTGGCTTCGACCAGACGCGCATTGGGCATGTCGGTACGCATCACCCAGTCACGCGCGTCGGCATCGGTGCGGCCGAAACGGCAGTGACGCCCGACGAGGCGGCGCACGCGTTCGTCTTCGGGCACGTCCACATACCAGCAGGCATCCAGACACCCGCGCACGCGCGACCAAAAGCCGCCGTCGTGAAGCAGATAATTCCCTTCGCTGATCACAAGCCTTACGGAATCGGGCACCGCGATCGCCCCGGCCAGCGGTTCCTCCAGCGTCCGGTCGAAAAACGGGGCGTAGACCCATTCGCCCGGCCGCGACACCCGCAGACGGTCCAGAAGCGCGACATAGCCCAGAACATCGAACGTGTCCGGCGCCCCCTTGCGTCCGGCCCGACCAAGCCGTTCAAGTTCGCGCTGCGCGAGATGAAACCCGTCCATCGGCACGACCATCGCAGCCCCGCCGACCGCCGCGACCAGCGCCTCGGCCAGGGTCGATTTTCCAGCCCCCGGCGGCCCCGCGATCCCCAACACGACCCGGTCCCCGCGTGCGAGCAATGCCTCCACGCTCCGCAAGGCATCAGGCGGCACAGGGGGAAGGAGACTGGGCAGCAGATTCATCGACGATGTCCTCAAGCGGTCGAAGCGTCACCATAGCAGCACCCCACCCACGCCCTATCCCACGCCGCTGCGCACACGCATACGTGACGGGCACGTCGTATCATGCACCTTCTGCATGTGTCGGGCGCACCGGCCGTGACGACCAGAGCGATGCCAGCACGGAGCCGGAGATGTTGTGCCAGATCGAAAACACCGCGCCCGGCAGGGCGGCGAGAGGGGCGAAGTACAGTCGCCCCAGCGTCGCGGCCAGACCGGAATTCTGCATCCCCACCTCCAGCGCCAGCGTCCGGCACACCGACTCGTCAAACCCCAGCGCGCGCCCGCCCCAGTAGCCGCCCAGCAAACCGATACCGTTGTGCAGGATCACGGCCGCCAGCACCGTCGGGCCGGCGTCGGTCAGTGCCGGACTGACGCCCGCCACGACACATCCGATGATCAGCAGGATCGACACCATCGCGACCAGTGGCAGGGCTGGCTCCACGCACCGGACCCCTCGGTGAAACAGGCCATTCACCACCATGCCCGAGGCGATGGGGAGCGCCACGATCTCGACGATGCTGCGCAACAGGCCCCAGCTGTCGACACTCACACCACTGGCGACATACAGACGCACCAGAACCGGCGTGGCGATGATGCCCACCAGCGTCGAGAGCGTGCTGATGCTGACCGACAGCGCGACATCCCCGCGCGCGAGATAGATCATCACGTTGGACGCCGTGCCGCTCGACACGCAACCGACCAGGATCATGCCGGTGGACAGGGCCGGCGCCATGCCGAACAGGCGCGCCAGCGCCCACGCGGCCAGGGGCATCACCAGATAATGCAGCCCCACGCCGGCCAGAACCGGACCCGGGCGACGCGCGATGCGAACGAAATCCGCTGGCACCAGCGTCACTCCCATCGTGAACATCACCAGCGCCAGCAACGGTGTCACGATCCACGCCACGGCGACGAACGGGGCGGGATGCAGGACCGCCGCCAGAGACAGCAGCAACGCCCACAGCGGGAACAGACGTGTCACGAGGGTCATGCGGCAGTGCTTTCCAGCGAAGGACGGGACGCGCGGATGTGCGGCACCGGACGGACGGCCGTCAACGCTGCACCACCGGGCGAATGGCAAAGTTGCTCTGGATCCGCACCACGCCGGGCAGACGCGACAGCACGTCCTTGTGGATGCGTTCGTAGTCCGCCATGTCGCGCGCCTCGACCCGGACGAGATAATCGGAATCGCCGGTCATCAGATAACACTCGCGGATATCGGGGCTCTCGCGCAGGCGTGCCTCGAAACGCCGCATGCCGTCTTCGGTCTGACGTTCCAGCGTGATGTGCACGATGACGGTCGACATGTTCTGCGCCGCGCGCTCATCAATGACGGCGCGATAGCCCCGGATGACTCCCTCTGCTTCCAGCAACCGGACGCGGCGCAGACAGGCCGAGGGCGACAGGCCGACACGCGCGGCCAGATCGGCGTTGGTCACGCGCCCGTCGTGGCGGAGGTGACGCAGAATCGCGTCGGTCACCTTGTCGAAGATCATGATAGTCGAAATCACCGTTCATGCGCAGATATGCGCACCTTATGGCATATTTCGCATGATCCTGCACCTCATTGGCAGGACATTGCGCACGATGTCCTCGTATTGTTTCGTTCTGCGTTTCTTCAGCCGCCGGTGTGCCCGTGTCGTTGCCCTGTCCCCAGCCCTCCACCGATCCGTGGCCCGTCAGCCGGGCCGGCGCGGTTCTGACCATCGATCTTGATGCTATCGTCGCCAATCATCGACGTCTGGCCGCGCAGGCCGGCGGGGCAACGTGCGCCGCGGTGCTGAAGGCCGACGCCTATGGCGTGGGCGCGCAACAGGTCGCAACGGCCCTCGCCCACGCCGGTGTGCGCGAGTTCCTGGTCGCCCATGTCGACGAAGGGATCAGCCTGCGCGCCTGGGTTCCGACGGACGCACGGGTCACGGTTCTGCATGGCCCGCGTCCGGGTGCCGAGGCCGACTGCGCCCGGCACGCCTTGCGCCCGGTCCTGAACACG
>NZ_JABXXR010000107.1 GCF_013376175.1 Ameyamaea chiangmaiensis | reverse complement strand
AAACAGCACGACCGGCCGCCCAACCGCCACGGCGCCTGCCGCCAGGATCATCGCGAAATGCGCGCGCGCGAAACCGCCATCGGCCAGCAGAATCCCCAGGCCCGCCGTCGCCTCGCCACTCACGCGTGCGTCCCCTCGGCAACGGCCGTCGTCGCGCCTACGCCGTGGCACACCGGACAAGCGGGATCGGGTTGCAGGGTTATGGTGTGGAACGACATCCGCAACGCATTCCACAACAACAACCTGCCGGCCATCGACGTGCCGATGCCCAGCAGTTCCTTCAACGCCTCGGTTGCCTGCAACGTGCCCATCACGCCAGTCACGGCCCCGAACACACCCGCCTGCGCGCAGGACGGCGCCAGATCGTCCGGGGGGGCCGCCGGATACAGGCATCGGTAGCAGGGGCCACCCCTGTGCGGGCGAAAGGTCGATAACTGCCCCTCGAACCGCAGCACGGAGGCCGAGACCAGCGTACGCCGGGTCGCCACGCACGCGTCCGCGACGATATAGCGCGTGGCGAAATTGTCGCACCCGTCACACACAAGGTCATACCCGGCAATCAGCGCCTCGCCATTGTCGCGATCAAGACGCTGGTCCAGCGCCTCGACGACCACGCCGGGATTCAGCGCATGAAGCGCCTCCACCGCCGACAGGACCTTGGGCATCCCCACGCGCCCGGTCGTGTGCATGACCTGACGCTGAAGATTTGACAGCTCCAGCCGGTCGTCATCGATCAGCCCGATATGCCCGACGCCCGCCGCGGCGAGATAGAGCGCCACGGGTGAGCCCAGACCGCCCGCGCCCACGATCAGGACGCGCGCGTCGCGCAGGCGCGCCTGCCCCTCGGCCCCGACCTCCGGCAGCAGGATATGGCGCGCGTAGCGCTGGATCTCGTCCTCGGTGAAGTCAAGCATCAGCGCACTCCCGTCGCGCGGCGGACGGCCGCCAAGCCGTCCGAAGGGAAAAAAGGGTTGGAGAGGGGGCTGAACCATCCGGCGCGGCCCGCGTAGGCTCCCGAATGGCTCAGAAATGAGGCGCAGGCGCCGTTCTTGAGTTCACAACTTCGTGATATATGTGACATTCATGATGATTCCGCTGCAAGGCTGCCCTGCGTGCGATTATGATCCACACATTATGGAGGGTGATTTTGCTCACGTCTGACATCAGTTCGATGATTGCGAAAAATCAAGTGCCAGCCATGAGCTGTGGCGAGCGTTGCAACGCCCTGAAGCTCAGCCTCCTGTCTGTCATGTGCGGCGCAAGTCTGTTCGTTGCGTCACCGTTCGCAACATTGTGGTCCGTCTGCCATGCGATGCAGACCCGCGATTCCGCCACGTTGTCGCATGAAATCAACTGGCGCGCGCTCAACGGCTCGATCAAGCAGCAGGCGTTGGGCTCTATTCTGCGCCCGGCGCGCGACGAGTTGCCGGATTTCGGTTCATCCTTCGCCCGCACCGCTGTCTCGAACGCCGTCGACGTGGCCGTGACGCCGGTCAACCTGCCTGCCATCGTCGACCAGACGATGCCCGATATCGGACCCGATACCACCGATGACGGTGCCGTAGCGTCAGCGGACCGCTTCGCCCTGCTGCGCCATGCGCACGCCCACTTCCTGTCGCCGTCGACGTTCGAGGCCGACATCCGCCTCCCGGGCCACCTGCACGAGACCCCGCTGCGGATCACCATGAAGATTCAGAGCTGGCACTGGAAGGTCACCGACGTGGCATTCCCGAGGGCCGTTGAGCCCGCACCCGCGTCCACGCCGCTCATGGAAGCCTCGGCCGCTCCTTCGCACGCCTGACGGCGGCTCCGCCCGGCGGAAGGCCGGGCGGAGGCAATGCCCCCTTACTTCGCGGGCGGAAGATCTTCCTCGAGCAGCGTGATGTGGATGGCGTAGGAGATCTCGCCCTCGTCCTCGTCGCGGTGGACCGTGCCGATGACCTCTTCATTCACGGCGATCTCCACGGACAGGCCCGCGCGTGGCGGCGCCTTCACGGTCAGGGCCGGAGACCCGAGGAGCCGGCGCAGTGACACCTGAAGGCGTGCGATTTCCGACGCTGAGATGGCGCTCATGTTTCAACAACTCCCGGAGTAGCGATGGACTGGACGGGGTAACGCGCAGCGCGCCCCCTTCATCGTCGCCCGCTATAAGCATCTGGGTCATGTGCCGCAACCATGCGTCGCACGGACGCCACGGCGTCGCCTTTTTTTTCCGTGACCCTGATCATCCATGCGCTGCCCCGCGATACGGAGTTCCCTTGCCCCGACACAAACGCACCCTGGAACTGGCGGTGGTCTTCGGCCTCGCCCTGCTGCCGGCGACCGCCTGTCTGCGTTTTGCCCACAGCGCGCCCACCATCACGGTGGAAGCCACGACACCCCTTAACGCGCGCATGATCGCGCAGCGCCTGGACAGCGACGGCGCCGAGGCAACGGCGCGCTTTCTGGACAAGGACGCCGGCTGGCTGCGCTTACGACGCGCCGTCAGTGCCGGGTGGAAGAACTGGATCGCGCTTCTTCCGGCTCTCCAGCCCTATGTGCCGGAGGCCGAGGTCGAACCCCTTCGCGCCGCAATGCGACATGCGCTGCCGACTCGCACGCGGGACATCGTCGCGACGCTCGATCCGAAAAACGGAACGGTGTTCGGCGGGGGCGCCGTATGCCGCCGCCATGACCTGACGCCGGCCGCGCGGTTCCGGGCGATACGCGCGGTCGAGTCGCTTCATGATATCCGCGACGAGGAACGCGCCCAGGATTGTCTGCGCGCCCTGCAAGGTCGCTGAGGCCCGGGCGCACAGCACGATGCGCCCGCCCCCCACCGATCGTCACGCGTCAGAACCCGACGATCGCGTCCAGCCCGAAGGTGAACATGCCCGTATCGCGCAGGTCATTAAACGGCCGCGTTCCGTTTAGCGACCGATCGAAGCGGATTTCGGGCCGCAGCCTGAAGTGCTGGACGCCGTGTCTGACCGCCGGATGCCAATCCACCCCGAGGGTCAGCGCGCCATAGGTCGTGGCCGGCGCGTTCTGGGTGTCGGCGGGCAGGCCGCGAACGGCGCGCATATAGGCGTCGTCCGACAGGAACCCGGTCACGATCAGGCCGGTGCTGTCGCGAAAGATCTCGCCACGATAATTCAGGCTGAGCGTCGGTGTCAGGCTGTAGCTGGCGAAGCTTACGACACTGACGGTGTCGGCCCTCAGCCCCTCGTCATGCAGGACGTTGAACTCCCCGGTCAGGATCAGGCGGTCGGTCGCATGCCAGGTCAGGTTCAGATCGTTCCAGAAACGCTGGGCGTGATTGGCGGAAGAGCCCAGGGCGCGCACGGCGTCCTCCGGCCCCACCCGCCCCAGATAGACGACCGCCAGCCGCCCCCCGGCCAGCGACGGCGCGCCCAGACCGAAATAGCCCGCCGCGGCGCGGTTGTTATCGCCGCCCCCGAACGAGACCTGATTGCCGGTGTCGACGCCGAACAGCACGTCCAGACCGTCGTCCAGATGCCACTGCGCCATCGTGCCGACATGTTCGAAGGGTGTCGAGAACTCGGTCGTGTAGGCAAGGGTGTAGAAGGGGCGCGTGGCGGGATCGAGCGTCTCGATGCCCATCGGGGCCGCCAGTATGCCCGTCTGCACGTCCAGACCATGGGCGCTCAGCCACGGCAGATGCAGGTCTATGTGGGCCTGCACCGGTACCACCTGATACCGGCCGGTCAGCGCATGATCGGACACCCCCGCGATATTGAAGTAGCGTCCGTCCGCGCCGTACAAGCCACGCAGCAGAAAGCCGACCTGATAAGCCGCCCGCGTCTCGTCGATGGGGCGCGCCACCGTCACGGTGATCTGGTCGAGCTGCGGCTGGTTGGCGCGATCCCCGAACAGCGCACCGAAATTTACGCCATTGGCGGGCCGGGCCGGATTGGCGCTGATCCCGCCTTCGATCTGCGCGCCGACGGTAACGGCGTCCCACCACGACACCCCGACCGACGATGCGGCGTGCGCGTGGCGCGGCACCGTCGCGGCAAACGCCATCATGCCGAGCAGCCACGCCACCGCGCGCCCTGCCAACCGCCCGGACCGCCGCGTGTTCACACCCTCAGGCCGCCAACGTGTCCATCAACGCCACCCCGCAGCGCCGCGCCATGGTGCGTCGGTATGCCTCCACCGTTGCGGGATAGGTCAAACCCGCGACGATCGACAGGCTGTGCAGCGCGGCGAACAGATGGATATCGTCGGTCGACAAATCGCCGTTCACGGCGGCCGGGTCCTGTATCAGGGGCTCCAGCGCGTCGAGTGCAGCCTGCAGGACCGCGAGCGCCTCGGCGTCCCCCGCCAGAACAGCGCCGAAAGGGAGGTCGTGCGATTCCTTGTTGCGTGTGAAATAGGCGCGCGCGCCGGTCGTGGCGAATTCGGGCAGCGGCGCCATCGCGATCCGGGGCAGAGCCTGACGATACAGCACGCCACTGACGCCCGCGATCCACGCGGCCACGGCCGGATTGACCGCACCGGTCAGCACCGGCGCGTCCAGCGCATCGACATGCCGGACGATGTCCATGCTCTCCCCCATGAAGCGGCCGTCTTCCTCCAGGATGGGCACGACCTTGCGCCCGATCATGCCGATCGGCGTGGCCTCGTCGTCGTTCAGCAGCGTGACCACCGTCACCGGCAGCTTCTTCAGGCCGAAGATCATCCACGCCTTGATGCAAAACGGGCAGTGTCGGTAAACGAACAGCGTCCTGTCCATGAGCGCTCTCCCTGACGTGATCGCGGCACCCTAGGCCGCGTGCCGGGCGCCGGGCAAGGCCGCCCGCCACTGGATGAAACGTCGGGCATACGTTATTCCTCCGGGCATAAAGACAACGGACGGAGACACGACAGAGCATGGAGCAACCCAGACGATCCCGCAGCCGCGCCGCGTCGATGCCCGACGTGGAGACACAGTCCGAAGGGTTCCGCGCCAACCGCGCGGCACGGCGGAACGTGCTGGTCGAGGACTATGTGGAGCTGATCGCCGATCTGCTGGCCGAGGGGCGTGAAGCCCGGCAGGTCGATATCGCCTCCCGGCTGGGCGTGTCGCAGCCGACCGTGGCGAAGATGCTCGGCCGTCTGGCGCAGGACGGACTGGTGCAGCGCAAACCCTATCGCGGCATCTTTCTGACCGACGCGGGCGAGCGGATGGCGCGCGACGCCCAGACCCGCCATCGCGTGGTGGAGGACTTTCTCCGCGCGCTCGGCATCAGCGCGGAGCAGGCACGCATCGACGCCGAGGGCATCGAGCATTATGTCGGGCGGGAAACGCTGGCGGCCTTCCGACGCACCCTTGACGGCGGGCTGGAGGCGTTCATTCAGGCGCTCGACCCGGCGCCAGAACCTTCTGCATAAACACCAGATCCAGCCAGCAGCCGAATTTCGTACCCACCTCCCGCAGGAGACCGGCGCGTTCGAACCCCAGCCGTTCGTGCAGCCGGATCGACGGCGCGTTCGACGCCTCGATGCCCGCCACCATCACATGATGCCCCTGCGCCTGCGCGCGCTCGATCAGGCCGTGCATCAACGCCTGTCCCACGCCCGCGCCCCGCGCATGGTCCTGAACATAGACCGAGTGTTCGACCGTATGCCGATAGCCGGGCCACGCACGGAAATCACCGAACGTGGCAAAGCCGAGAACAGCGCCGTCCCGTTCGGCGACCAGAACCGGAAAACCGCGCCCCTGACGCTCGGCAAGCCACGCCGCGCGGGCAGCCAGCGTCGTTTCCTGATCGGAAAACACGGCAGTCGAGCCACGAACGGCGTCGTTGTAGATCGCGAGGATCGTCGCAAGATCGCCCACCCCGGCGTCGCGCACATGCATGGTCGGCCCCTTTTGCCAGATCAGGCACCATACTGTCCCAGACGCGCCTGTCGGCAAGGGCTTTTCCGCCGCACGGACCGGGCACCGCAGCGGCCGACCTCACCAGGTCGGCATGGTCCCGGCGGCACCCGTCGGCTGGTTGAGATAATACATCTCCGCGACCCGGGGCGGCAGCAGGTCCAGCAGCCGCGACCCCGCGACCAGCCACCATGGGAACACGGTGCGCCGCTGTCCGCGCGCAACCCCACGCAGGATACGCGTCACGGCCGTCTCGACCGGGCACAGGCCGGGCATGGCGAAGGCGTTCGCCGCCACCATCGGCGTCTTTACGAAACCGCAGCACACGCTGTTCAGAACAATCCCGTCCCGACGCGCCATCGCGGCACTTGCTACCACGAACCGGTCCACCGCCGCCTTGGAGGCGCAATAGGCCGGCGTGCCGGGATAGGACACCAGGCCGGCCACCGACGACATCACGCAGATCCGCCCGCGCACGCCGTCGAACACCGCCTGCCCCCGCATGACGTCGAGCAGCGGCAGGAGCGTGTTGAGCACACCGTCGACGTTGATCGACAGGATGGTCCGCACCTGCGCGTCGGATTCGCGCCGGTCCGATGCCGGGATGCCGCCGGTGACGCCCGCGCAGACGAAGGCCAGGTCGATCGGGCCACACTCCGCGATCCAGTCGCGCAGCGCGTCCGCGTCGCGCACGTCCTGAACACGCGTGTCAACAGTCGCACCGTGCCGGACACAGGCGCGCGCGGTTTCGGCCAGCCCCGCCGCGTCCCGGTCCATCAGATGGAGGCTGCGCCCGTGGCGCGACAGTCGGCCCGCAAGCCCGCGACCGATCCCCGACGCCGCGCCGGTGATCAGGATGGTATGTGCACGCATAAGGCTCGATGACTTTCCTGGACGATAGGCGGCGTTCAGAGGCCATAACCCCGCGCGACCCGATCAGTTTCGGCCGCGCTTACGGCGTCGTCCGGCAGGCGGGCTCGTTCGGGGGCGCTGCGTCGAAGGCCAGCGGATAAAGCGCGTGACCGGCGGCATAGGCCTGCATCGCGGCGATCGTCGCCTGTCCCGCCTCGGGGCAGAGCGCATACGTCTGCGTCGCGGCGTCGAAACGCTCGCACCGGTCCGACAGCGCGGCGATCAGGGCCGCCCGCCCCAGCACCACCCGGCCGCCGCGCATGACCAGAAGCATGTCCTGTGGGCCGGCCCGCACCACCGTATGCACGCCCGCATGATGCGGATCGTCGAACAGCACCAGATCAGCCTGCAGGCCGGGCGCAATGCTGCCGATCTCGTGCTCCGCGCCCGCGACGCGGGCGGCGTCGGACGTGACCATGCGCCACAACGATGTGTCATCGATCGCATCATGCAGGTGATCGTGATCATACTGACGCGCACAGGACAGTTCCCGATTGAGGTTCATCGAACCCGACGGCAGCCAGTCCGATCCCAGTGCCACGGGAATACCGCGCGCACGCGCGCCCAGAACGTCCATCGTCGTTCCATACAGCGACAGGTTGCTGCGCGGCGACCAGACCAGCCGCGCGCCGCGCGCGGCGACACGATCCAGATCGGCCGGTGTCAGCGCGACGGCGTGGATCAGCGTCGCCTGCGGCATCAGCCAGTCGTGACTGGTGCCGCCCCCGCCGGGTTGCGGACTCGTGTCGTAGGACGTCGAACTCTCGCAGCGAAATTCGTTGCGCGCGGCCTCGTCGCGCCCTTCGGCGACATGGGCGAGAAACGCGCCACCCCGGGCGACACTGGCGCGCGTGGCAGGGTGCGGACCGTAATTGCAATCCCGCGTGCGCATGATGCCCGCAGAGTCGTCGAGCGGAAAAATGTCATACGTGACAGGGGTGATCGAAAGTCCTTCCAGACCCTCGGCAAAATCGAGATTGCGCAGCAGGCCGGGCGCCATGCGCTCGCCCACGGTCGCGGTGGTACCGCCCAACAGAAACCGCAGCTCCGTCCAGCTCAGCGACAGCGGGTTCCGGTTGGGTGTGAAATCCGCCAGCGCCCTGTGCCCGTCCAGACCCTTGCGCCATTCGTGCCGGTGCGCAAACCGCTCGCCATGATCGGGGCGCGGCGGCGTGTCGTCGAAGTCCAGATGGTCGTGCGTATTGATAAAACCCGGGGACAGCACGGCGTCGTCGCACGTAATTCGCGTGGCGGCCGGCGAGGCCGCGCACCGTGCCCCGACACAGGCGATGCGTCCCCGCGCGTCGACCCGCACCTCACCCGGATCGAGCGTGCGGTCGGGCAGAAGAATGGTCGCCCGGATCAGGGTCTCCGCCCCACCGCGCGTCACGTGGCACGCCGCCTGTGCCCGCAGCGGCACCACCGCGAGCAGGGTGGCGATCACGGCCCGGACACAGGCCCGCATCAGGACTGCAACGCCTTGAAAACCGTGTCGCGAAACATGTCGGCCGATGCCCGGGTACAGACGACCACGTTGGGCGGCAGCGCGTCGCCGGTGTAGATATGCGTGCCACCGAACACGTACGCGCCACGGGTTTCGGTGCCGCTGAGTTCGACCGTCATGTGCACGGCTTCAAATGCCTGCGCCACCGCTGGGGCAAGCACGAGGGAGGCCGCGAACGGGTCGGCATAGGTCGCGCCGGGCTTGTGACGCTTCGTCGTCTCGAACGCGAGTCGACCGGCATTGGACTCCAGGAAAATACGGCTCTTGTCGGTGTTGAATCCGCGAATATGGTCAAAATCGGCCTGGGTCAGCATTACGGTCCGCCCCAGATCGCCGGTCATCACGATCGGCAGGCCCGAACGCAGCACGATATCGGCGGCCTCCGGATCGACCATGGCGTTGAAACTGACCGGCGTGCCGATTCCCTCATACCGGCCGCCGACCATCACGATGCCCCGGGCCTTGCGGGCGATCGACGGGTCAAGCAGCAGCGCCAGCGCGATGTTGGACAGACCGCCCAACGCCAGCAGCACGACCTCCCCCGGGTGCGCCGAGACGATCCGTACGATCGCCGTCGCCGCGTGTTCCGGCCCGGGCCGCAGCGCCACCTCCGGCACGACCATATCGCCAAAGCCGTAACGCCCGTGGATAAACCCCGCCACCGGATAGGGGCGGTTCATCAACGGATGATCGATACCGCGATAGACGGGCACCCGACCGTCCGTCAGCGTCTGCGCCAGCCACAGCGCGTTCCGCACCTCCTGATCGTACCCGATATTGCCCGGCGTGACGGTCACCGCCTCTGTCACGATGGTGCGTGCCCCCAGCATCATCATGATCGCCAGAAGATCGTCGGTGCCTGGATCGGTGTCGATGATCACGCGCCGCACATCACGCAACCACGCCACCGAGTCCACAGGCGTGCCCAGCACCGTCCATGCGGCCTGGGCATGCGCGCGGGTGCGGCCGAGCAGCGTGCCCGCAAGCGCGGCGCTGCCGCTCAGAAATCGTCTTCGGGCAAACGACATGGGGGGCTCCTCGGGCCAGAAGGTAAGACGACACATACCGGGCATGCGCATGTCCGCTGTATCATTGCCATACCGTATCTGAACAGGACTTTGTCCGAACGGTCAGGAACGCCTCACTTTCGCCGGGATCCGAACGGGGGAGCCCCGACGGAGAGGTCCCCGCTCGACGGGTCCCGCATGCGACGATGACCGGCCCCTCCCGGGTCGTGCAGGGCACACCGGCCCGAGGCGCGGCGTCGGCAGGGGTGGATTTGGCGTCCCCAACCCGGTAAGCCTTTCCTCACCGTGCCGTGAAGACACGGAGGGAGGGACGCCGATCGGCCCGAGATGACACTGCGAACTGCCCGCGCGACACGACCGGGAACCGGCCGCTGGCTTGTCGTCCTCACGATCCTGATCGGCTTTCTGGGCCAGATCGCGTTGCAGACCGACGCGACGCCGGGCGCCACGCCACGCGCGGCGCTTCGGCATCTGACCGGCATCGACATCGCGGCCCCGGCGCCAATGGACGCCATGCCGGGCATGAGCGGCATGCGCGCCATGGCCGCCGCCATGACCCACCCCGGCATGCCGCATCATGACCATTCGCATGACGACGGTGGGTGCCCGCTCTGCCCGCTGCTGCATATCGCGGCGTTTCTGACGGCGGACGGCGTCGCGATGCCGGCGCTCTCCATGATCGCCTACGGCATCCGTGCGCGCCCCGGCCAGCCGCGCGCCCCCCCTCCGGCCCTGCGTGACCGCCC